>VGZE01000090.1 GCA_016872755.1 Planctomycetota bacterium | reverse complement strand
CGGGGTGCTCGAAGGCCGCGTGCACGATCGCGTCGGCGCCGTCGCACAGCCGCGCGAGCGGCTCGGGTTCGTCGAGGCGGCCTTCGATCCACTCGAGGCCGGGCCTGTTCGGCAGCACGCGCCCCGCGCGCGGCCGCGCGAGCGCGCGCAGCGCGTGCCCGCGCGCGAGCAGCGCATCGACGAGCAGCGGCCCGACGAGGCCGGTCCCTCCGGTCAGCGCGATTCGCATCTCGCGCGGTCCTACCCCGCCGGCGCCGGCAACTCGAGCGAGCGGCTCGCGCGCAGCGCCTTCACGAGCCCATGGAACTTCTCGAACGGCACCACCGTCTGCTCGCGGCTCCCGCGCCGCCGCACCGCCACCGTCCGCTCGGCCACCTCGCGATCGCCCGCGATCAGCATGTAGGGCGTGCGCGCCTTCTCCGCCGACTGGATCTTCTTGTTCATGTGCCCCGCCTCGTCCATGCAGCCGACGCGGAATCCATCCGCCTTCAGGATCCCCGACAGCTCGCGCACGTAGTCGGCGTGCTGCTCGCGGATCGGGATCAGCGCGACCTGCTCGGGCGCGATCCACAGCGGGAAACGACCGCCGAAGTGCTCGATCAGACCGCCGACGAAGCGCTCGAAGGATCCGAGCACCGCGCGGTGCACCATGATCGGCCGCTTGTGCGCGCCGTCCTTGTCCGTGTACGACAGGTCGAAGCGCTCGGGCAGATTGAAATCGCACTGCACGGTCGAGTTCTGCCACTCGCGGCCGAGCGCGTCGCGCACCTTGAAGTCGATCTTCGGCCCGTAGAACGCGCCGCCGCCCTCGTCGAGCACGAGGGCGAGGTGCGACTTGGCGGCCGCGGCCTTCAGCGCCTCGAGCGCGCGCTCCCACACCTCGGGCGAGCCGATCGCCTTCTCGGGCCGCGTCGCCAGGTACGCGGTGAACTGGAAGCCGAAGGTGCGCAGCGTGTGCGCGATCAGGTCGATCACGCCGGCGATCTCGTCGGCGAGCTGCTCCGGCGTGCAGAAGATGTGGCTGTCGTCCTGCGTGAAGCCGCGCACGCGCAGCATCCCGTGCAGCACGCCCGAGCGCTCGTAGCGATAGACGGTGCCGAGCTCGGCCCAGCGCAGCGGCAGCTCGCGGTACGAGCGGCCGCGGCTCTTGTAGATCAGGATGTGGCCGGGACAGTTCATCGGCTTGATCCGGTACAGGATCTCGTCGATGTCCATCGGCGAATACATCAGGTCCGCGTAGTTCTGCAGATGCCCGGACTTCTCGAACAGCTTCTCGCGCACGACGTGCGGCGTGTAGACGGGCTCGTAGCCGCGCGCGAGGTGCTCGCTCCACCAGAACGACTCGATCTCGCGGCGCACCAGGCCGAGGTTCGGGTGCCAGAACACGAAGCCGGCGCCGGCCTCGTCGTGCGTGCTGAACAGGTCGAGGTCGGTGCCCAGCTTGCGGTGGTCGCGCGCCTTGACCTCCTCGAGCCAGGCGAGGTGCGCGGCGAGGTCCTCCTTCGTCCAGAAGGCGGTGCCGTAGATGCGCTGCAGCATCGGGCGCTTCTCGTCGCCGCGCCAATAGGCGCCGGCGACGGTGGTGAGCTGGAACGCGAACTCGCGATCGAAGCGATCGATGTGCGGGCCCTCGCACAGGTCCTCCCAATCGCCGTGGCGATAGAAGGTGATCGCTTCGCCGGCGGGGATCAGGTCGACCGCCTCGACCTTGTAGCTCTGGCCCTGCGCGGCCATGCGCGCCTTGGCCTCGTCGCGCGTCAGGGTCAGGCACTGCATCGCGCCGGCCTTCTTCGCGATGCGGCGCATCTCGTCCTCGATGCGGCGCAGGTCCTTCTCCTCGAGCGCGCGCGGTTCGCCGTCCTCGCCGGGCGGGATCTCGATGTCGTAGTAGAAGCCGTGCTCGACCGCCGGGCCGAAGCCGAACTTCGCGCCGGGGAAGAGCTTCGCGACCGCCGAGGCCATCAAGTGGCTGACCGAGTGGCGCAGCGTCGAGAGCGGGAAAGGGCCGCGCTCGCGGGGATCGGTGGTGTCACAGCAGCCGGCTGCGTGCGGGGCGTGGGGGTCCGTTCCGGGGGTTGCCATCGGAGTTTCGTCGTCGTCGGGGATTCGCCGCCTCCCGACCTGGGAGGGGGCGCTCCCCCACGACCGCGGGCGCGGCCGACCCGGGAGGGCGCGCAGCGAATGTATTCGGGCGGCCGCGCCGGGTCTAGCTTCGCCGTAGGCCACTCGGATCTCGGGCGCGCACCGCTGGGAGGCAGGTTCGCTTCCGGGGATCTACGGCTGGACTGCCCCGATTGGTTGGGAGACGAGCCCGGCGCCCGCGGCATGACATGATGCCGCGATGCTGACTGCCTTCGCTCTCACGTCCGCAGCGCTCGCCGCGCAGGCTGCGACCGCCGCGCCCCAACTTCCGGAGCAGCAGGGCCAAGGCCTGCACGGCTACATCGGCTACGACAGTTCGGAGCCGACCGACAAGGCCGAGTACGGCATGGGAATGGGCTTCTACTCAGCGGCCTGGTCGCTCGTCGACCAACCGCTGCGGCACTTCCAGATCGGCCTCGCCAGCGGTTGGATCCTGCCCGACAACCGCGACAACAAGGACGTGCCGCTCGCGCCCGCCGGCACGCTCGCGCGGCAGTGGCAGGAGCGCGGACCGACGTGGGACAGCGTGTTCCAGACCGTCGAGGGCGGGCTCGGCTACTGGGCCGGCAATCGCTTTCGCTACGGGCCGCCCAAGTTCAGCATGAACGCGACCCCGCAGTGCTACGACTATGAGGTCGGCTCGCCGGGCTGGTCGTTCTTCTACGACACCGAGGCGTTGCGCGATGATCGGCTCGGCATCGCCCAGCTCAGCAATCGGCTGCTGATCCCGCCGGATGCGCTGCCGTTCGCCGAGGATCCGCGCGGTCGCTTCTTCGGCTACACGTACATGGCGCTGCCGTTCACCGATCCGGTGCCGGGCGCGAACGGCAAGGCGCCGACCGGCGCGCAGGCCTGGACCTGCTTCGTCAGCACGCGGAACTTCAAGGGGCCGATCGCGTACTACATCCCGGAGACGTGGAGCAAGATCGCCGACCTCTTCGACTATCCGTTCCTGCACGGTCGCGGTCTCGACGCTCGGCCCGGCCTGATGGGCGGCGGCGCGATGGAGATCAACACCGTGCCGCAACTCGTCGCGACGGCGCGCGACGGCACGCGCTGGTCGAAGATTCCGAAGTTGAGCTTTCCGGTGGACGAGGACGGCCGAGCGGTGCTCGTGCAGGACGTGACCTACTACTCCAAGCAGGCGCTGCACGACGCCTTCCTCGCCTGGCGCCGCGGCGGCGCCGCTCCGAGCGGCCGCTTCGATGCGAAGGGCGCGTTCGTGGCCAGGCTGAGCACGCGCACGCCCGGCTTCGCCCAGGACGGTCAACCGATCGAAGGCGTCGCGAACACCTTCGACACGCAGGTGTTCGACGACAACACCTGGGGGCTCGTGTGGAAGCAGGGTGGTCAGGCGCCGCGCGGTCAGTTCCCGCAGTACTACCGCCACGACGACGGCAAGCGCGTCGCGGTCGCCGCGAGCGACGTGCCCGCGGAGACCGGGCTGCGCGAGGCCGAGTTCGCGCTGGCGGAGCCGGGGCAGCCGTTCACGTCGCCCGAAGCAGGCGCGTGGACCGCGCCGGGCGCCGCCGCCGGGCCGTTCAAGGTCAGGCTCGTCGACGGCTCGCTGGTCACGTACCGGTGGTACCGCTTCGTCGACCAGCCGTCGTTTCAGCAGTACGCGTGGAGCCAGGAGAAGCGCGCGGCGCTGCAGGCCTTCGTCGAGCGCATCCACGGCGCGTGGCCGATCGATCGCGACTACATGCCGCCGCCGACGACGGGCGAGTTGGTCGCGCTCGATCCGGCGCTGCTGGTCACGCCGCCCAAGGGCCTCGAGGTCGGCTACGTGCCGATCGTCACGCGGCAGGAACGCGCGCCGTAGCGCGCGGGTCCCGGCGTCAAGGGGTGCCGCCGGCCCCGTGCTCGTCGAGCCAGCGCTTCACTTCGCGGTACCAGACCAGCGAGTTGTTGGGCTTCAGCACCCAGTGGTTCTCGTCGGGGAAGTACACGAAGCGCGACGGCACGCCGCGCTGCACCAGCGCGTGGTACAGCTCGAGGCCGTGGTTGACCGGCACGCGCATGTCCTTCTGTCCGTGCACGACCAGCGTGGGGGTATTGAAGTTCGCGGCGCCGAAGTGCGGCGAGCCCTGCTCGAAGACCTGCTTCTGCTCGTCCGTCCAGTACGGCCCGAAGCGCCGCACCTCGCTCGAGTAGTCGGCCCCCATCTGCGTGTACCAGTTGTAGACCGCCGCGTGCGCGACGAGCGCGCGGAACGGGTGCTTGCGGCCCAGCAGGATCGAGGTCAGGTAGCCGCCGTAGCTGCCGCCGCCGGCGCTCATGCGCTCGCCGTCGATCCACGGCTGCGCGCGGAACCAGTCGGCGGCGCGGATCACGTCCTCGTACGGCAGCGTGTCCTGCTGCGGATTGATCGAGTCGGCGAAGGCCTGGCCGAAACCGCTGGAGCCGTGGAAGTTCGGCCAGCCGGTGACGTAGCCCCACGAGCCGAAGACCTGCGCGTTCCAGCGGAAGGACATGCCGTCGGTGATGCCGTTGTGCGGACCGCCGTGGATCAGCATGAACAGCGGGTACTTCTTCGCCTTGTCGAAACCCGGCGGGTAATTGACCCACATCTGGATCGGGTCACCGTTCGCACCGGTGTACGTGACGCTCTCGTAGGTGCCGAGCGCGGTGCCGGCGAGCAACTCGTCGTTCACGCTCGACAGCTTCGTCGCCGCGCCGCTCGCAAGATCGAGCTTCACCAGCGTCGACGGCTCGACGAAGCTCTGGCGCAGCGCGACGACGCAGTCGCTTGCGCGCGCGGCCGTCGATGGCGGCACACTCGTCGACACCGCCAGCGAGGCATAGCTCGGCGCCGTCGTGATCGCGCGCGGCGCGCCGTCGATCGGAAGTTCATAGACGCGCAGGGTGCCGGCGTCGTCGATCGAGCCGTACAGGCGCTTGGAGTCGCTCGCCCAGACCAGGCCGTCGGCGCTGCGATCCCAATCCGGCGCCACGGCGCGCAGCGTCCCGCTCGCGCGCTCGAGCAGCATCAGCTTGCGCGTGTCGCCGTAGAAACCGACGACCTTCTGACGTGCGAACGCGAGCCACTTGCCGTCGGGACTGTACTGCGGCACCGCGTCGGGCGCGCGGTTGCCCCGCGTGCGGTTCTGCGCGCTCTTCGAGCCGAGCGCGAGCGTGTAGACATCGCCGTCGGTGAAGTTCGCGGCCGGATCGGAGTCCGCCGTGAAGGCGACCTCGCGGCCGTCGGGTGCGATGTCGTACAGCGGGCTCTCCAACGGCACCGCGCGGCGCGGCAGCTCGAGCCCGGTGCCGAGCGTGATCGGTTCCGGTGTGCCGCCGTCGACGCCGACCGCGAACAGGTGCAGCTCGCGGTCGTCGACGAGCACGTCCCAGGCGCTGACCGGCGCGGCGTCCCAGATCATCGCCTTGCTCTTGGCGGCCTCGCGCTCGTCGAGCCGCTTCTGCTGCTCGTCGAAGGTCGCCAGATCAGTCCACACGCGCGACAGGAACGCGATGCGCTTGCCGTCGGGGAACCATTTGGGCTGCGCGACGCCGGTCGGCACGCTGGTCACGCGGCGCGCTTCGCCGCCGTCGAGCGGCAGCACGTACAACTGCGCCGCCTTGTCGTCGTCGCGCTGCGCGACGAACAAGACCTGCCTGCCGTCGGGCGACACGAGCGGCGAGCTCTCGCTCGCGACGTGCGTGGTCAGGCGGCGCGAGCCGCTGCCGTCGGTGCGCCACAGCCACAGGTCGGCCAGGCCCTTGTCGCTCGCGAGGTCGTAGCGTGTGACCGCGCAGATCGCGAAGGAGCCGTCGGGTGCCAGCGTCGGCGCGCCGAGGCGCTGAACCTGCCACGAGCGCTCGGCTCCGAACGGCGCGGGCTCCTGCGCGCGCGCGGGTGCGATCGACAGCAACGGGGCCGAGAGCACGAGGGCCGGGAACAGCAACTGCGGGATCTTCATCCGCACAGGATCGCGTCGCGAGGGCCGCCGCGCGAGGGCCTGCTCGAAGCCGAACCCGGCGCTTGCGACGTTCTTACAGCGCGGGCGTGAAAACGAAAATGGC
Source organism: Planctomycetota bacterium (assembly GCA_016872755.1). Taxonomy (GTDB): domain Bacteria; phylum Planctomycetota; class UBA1135; order UBA1135; genus GW928-bin9. The sequence goes on along the minus strand of VGZE01000090.1, from coordinate 6,184 downwards.
GACCGGTGTCCGGTTCAGCCCCGTGCGCAGAGTCGGGCCCCGCCTGGAGCGGGCCCGTGTGGGAGGGGAAGGTGGGGAAGGGCTCTGCGTTGCTTGTCGGCTGAGCGGGCGCGGTCGCCGAGACCGTTATCGGACAAAGCCGTGGAAACCTGAATGGCCTCCCGCGCGTTCGGGAACGCGGGAACGGGCCGGGCTAGAATGCGCTCCGCATGCCCAGGCTGGGATCTCTCGCGCTCCGCTTCGCACTGTGCGCGCTGCTCGTCGGCCTGGCCTGCTCGCGGGCGCCGGCGAAACGCCCGAACCTCGTGCTGGTCGTGATCGACACGCTGCGCGCCGACCGCATGGCGCTGTACGGCCACGACCAGCCGAACACGCCGGCGCTGGAGGCCTGGGCCAAGGGCGGCACGGTCTGGGACACCTGCTACGCGCCGGCCCCGTGGACCGTCCCGTCGATGTCGATGCTGATGTCGGGCCGCCAGGTCATGCGCCGCGTCGGGTTCAGCGACGCCGACCGCGTGCCGCTGGCCGAGCACCTGGCGAAGCACGGCTACCGCTGCGGCGCGGTGGTCGCGAACGCGCTGCTGCGAGCGCAGAACGGCTGGAACCGCGGCTTCGAGTCCTACGTGCAAGACGATGGCACGCGGCAGAAGACCTTCGACGACGGCTGGCCCGGTGCGGAGGTCGTGGCGAAGGGCTTGCAGTGGCTCGACGGCCGCGGGGAACAACCGTTCTTCCTGTACCTGCACCTGCTCGACCCGCACCATCCGTACAAGCCGTACGCGCAGCCCGGCGGACCCGAGTTCAAACCCAAGCGGACCATCGAGCGCCGCGAACGGTTCCGCTCGATCCTGCCCGAGGCGCGCCGCGCGCAGTTGTCCGACGACGCCTACCTGGGCATCGAGCAGCGCATCGCGGCCTACGACAGCGAGATCTTCGAGGCGGATCAGGCCTTGGCGCAGCTGTTCGCCTACCTGGACAAGGCCAACTTGAGCGAGGACACGCTGGTCGTCGTGACCTCCGACCACGGCGAGTGCCTGTGGGAGCGCGAGGCCCCGAAGACCCAGCGCGGACGCGGGCTGTCGCACTTCCCGCAGCTGTTCTCGGGCCACGGCGAGGTGGTGTACGAGGAACTGCTGCGCGTCCCGCTGCTGATGCGCGGCCCGGGCGTGCCCGCCGGCGCGCGCGCGAAGCAGCACGCCAGCCTGCTCGACATCGTGCCGACCGTGCTGTCGCTGCTCGACGTGCCGACGCTCGGCCGCTCCGACGGCCGCGTGCTCGATCCGCGCGCCGCCGACGTGCCGCCGGAGCGCGTCGCCTACTTCACGCACACCTGCGCACTGACCGAGAACGGGCGCTGGAAGCTGCACCTGGGCAAGGGTCGCCGCGAGGCCAAGGAGCTCTTCCCGCCCGAGCTGTACGACCTCGTCAGCGATCCGCACGAGCGCGCGCCGATCGCGGATCCGGCGCGCATCAGCGCGATGCAGGCGCGGCTGGAGCAGTGGATGGTCGAATGGGACGACAAGGCCGCTCCGCTCAACGAGCAGGATCGCGCGGCCATGCGCGCGCTCGGCTACCTGGGCCAGGACGAGCGCGGCGACGGCATGGGCGCGGAACCCGATGAGGACTGAGTTCGCCTGGTTGGCGCTGCTGTGCGCGCTGCTCGCCGCTTGCGGCGAACCCGCGACCGAGTCGGAGCGCGCGCCCGCGGAGTTCCAGCGCGCGCACAACGTCGTGCTAATCGTGATCGACACGCTGCGCGCCGATCACCTGTCGTTGTACGGCCACGAGCGCGCGACCACGCCGCGCATCGACGCCTGGGCGGCCGGCGGCACGGTGTACGAGCACGCGTACGCGCCGGCGCCGTGGACGCTGCCGTCGATGACGATGCTGTTCACCGGCCGCCAGATCCTGCGGCGCGCAGGCGTGAAGGACCCCGATCGGGTGACGCTCGCCGAGCGCCTGCACCAGCACGGCTTCCAGACCTGCGGAATCGTCGCGAACGCGCTGCTGCGCGCGCAGTTCGGCTGGTCGCGCGGCTTCGACCACTACGATCAGGACGAGCACAAGCTCGACGCCGTCAAGGACGACGGCTGGCCGGCGGACCTGGTCGTGCAGAAGGGCCTGGATTGGCTGGCGCGGCGCGACGACCGCCCGTTCTTCCTGTTCCTGCACCTGCTCGATCCGCACTTCCCGTACCGCCCGGAGCCCGGCGATGCGTTCGAGCCGTTCGACCGGCCCGAGCGCCGCGCGGCCTTCACGGCGGCGCTGCCCGAAGCGCAGCGCGCGCAGCTGACCGACGAGGCCTACGCGGCCATCGAGCGCGAGATCGCGAACTACGACGCCGAGCTGCTCGGCGCCGACCGCGCGCTCGGCCGGCTCTTCGACACGCTCGATGCCGCGGGGCTGAGCGAGGACACGCTGGTGATCCTGACCAGTGACCACGGCGAATGCCTGTGGCAGCGGCCGATGGTCCCCAACAAGGGGCCGTTCCAGAAGTGCGTGTTCCCGCTGTTGTTCTCGACGCACGGCGAGCTCGTGTACGAGGAGCTCGTGCACGTGCCGCTCGTGATGCGCGGCCCCGGCGTGCCGCGCGGGTTGCGCTCGCGCACCGACGCAAGCCTGCTCGACATCGCGCCGACCGTGCTGTCGCACTTCGATCTGCCGTCGCTCCCGCGGCCGGGCGGTCGCGTGCTCGATCCGCGCGACTCGACGCCGCGTGCGGAACGGTATGCGGTCTTCGACACCGCGAACGCGCTGACGGTCGACGGTCGTTACAAGCTGCACCTGTTCCGCGGCAAGCCCGGCAGCGCGGAGTGGCAGCCGAGCGAGCTCTACGACCTCGAGCTCGATCCCGGCGAGCAGCGGCCGTTGCAGGACGCGGCGCAGAGCGCCGACCTGCGCGCGCGCCTGGAGGCCTGGATCCAAGGGCGCGCCGAGCAGGACGCACCCTTGACCCAGGACGAGCTGCGCGCGATGCGCGCGATGGGGTATCTCGGCGACGAGGTGCCCGAGCCGGGCCGGCGCTGACGCAAATTGGCTATTGGGCCACGGATTCCGTCCGAAAGTCTGTTGACAAGTTGTGCATCCGATGTTTATTCTGTAACTTGATAAACCGCCAGAATAAACTTCATGAGCGCTTCCCTCGACCCCATCGATCTGCGCATCCTGCAGCTGCTGCAGCCGAACGCGCGCATCAGCAATGCGGACGTGGCCCGCGAGCTGTCGATGGCCCCCTCCGCCATCCTCGAGCGCATCCGCAAGCTCGAGCAGCGCGGACTGATCCAGGCCTACGAGACGCGCGTCGAGCCGCGCAAGGTCGGCCTTTCGCTGACCGCCTTCGTGTTCGTGCGCGCCGATGAACCGCCGGCGGGCGGCCCCACGATCGGCGACCAGCTCGCCGCGCTCCCGGAACTGCTCGAGGTGCACCAGGTCGCCGGCGAGGATTGCTACCTCGTCAAGCTGCGCGCGCGCGACACCGACGACCTCGCGCGCGTGCTCAGCCAGCGCATCGGGGGCGTGCGCGGCGTGCGCAGCACGCGCACCACGATCGTGCTGGCGACGCACAAGGAAACCGCCTGCGTTCCGCTGGCGCACCCGGAGGCGCGCGATGAATGAGCGCTTCGGTCGGCGCGAGGCGCTCGAGCTCGTGCTGCTCGGCGCGATCTGGGGCTCCTCGTTCCTGTTCATGCGTGTCGCCGCGCCGGAGTTCGGCCCGCTGGCACTGATCGAGGTGCGCGTCGCGATCGCGGCGCTGCTGCTCGCGCTGGTCGCGGCCGCGCGCGGCGAGCTCGGCGCGCCCACGCACTGCCGCTGGCGGTCCTGGGCGCGCTGAACTCCGCGATCCCGTTCTGCCTGTTCGCCTATGCGACGCTGACGCTGCCGGCCGGCTACTCGTCCGTGCTGAACGCGACGACGCCGCTGTTCGGAGCCCTGGTCGGAATGCTCTTCCTGCGCGAGCCGCTCGGTGCGCGGCGCGGGCTCGGACTGTGCGTGGGCTTCACCGGCGTCGTGCTGCTGGTCTCGGGCAAGCTGCGCGCGGGCGCCGACGACACCGCGATCGGCGCGGGACTGCTGGCCGGGCTGCTGTACGCGATCTCCGCGCACTACACGAAGCGCAAGTTGGCGGGAGCCAGTCCGCTGGCGATCTCCGCCGGCAGCCAGATCGCGGCCGCCGTGCTGCTCCTGCCGTTCGCCTTGTGGTACTGGCCGCGCGAGCTGCCGAGTGCCGCGGCCTGGGGCTGCGCGCTGACGCTCGGAGCGATCTGCACCGCGCTCGCGTACATCGTCTTCTTCCACCTGCTGCGCCGTGCCGGCACGACGCGCTCGATGACGGTCACGTATCTGGTCCCGGTCTTCGGCGCGCTGTGGGGCTACGTGTGGCTCGACGAACCGGTGACGCTCACGCTGTTGTGCGGCGGCGCCGTGATCCTGCTCGGCGTGCTGATCGTCAATCGCGCCCCGTCTCCCAAACCCAACGCCCCCACTTCCCAGCCATGCCCGAATCCCCCGCCGCGACCTGCCCCGTGACCGCGATCCCCGCGCGCGCCGAGCGTCCGGCCGCTCAGTCTGAAGCGGCCGTATCGAGCTCGACGAGCAGATCGCGCCGCCCGACGGCAACGTCGCGCAGGATGCGCTCCGGCTGCCCGGCGCGGACGCCCGGTTCGAAGAAGTGCAGGTCGACCTGCTCCTCGGCGATCCCCTTCAGCTCGAAGGCTCCCTGCGCATCGCACTGCGCGTAGCCGGCGCGCCCACCGGTCGCAAGTTGTGCGACCACGTGCCAACCACTGAGCGGCCGCCCGGCCCCGCGCTCGAGCAATCGCCCGGCGAGCACGGGTGCGCGCTCCAGCCGCAGGTCCTGCGCGAGGGACTGGCCGACGGCGAGTTCCAACTCGGGCGACAGCGCGACGCCCGCGGGTCCGGCGGCGCGAATCCGATGCTTGCCGGCGCTCAGGCCGTGCACCGCATAGGGTTCACCGATGCGCGCGCGCAGTTCGACCACCTCGAAGCTCCCCGGGATGCCGGCAATGATCCAGACGGAGTCGCGGTCGTCGTCGTTCCCGGTCGATGCGGGCAGCTCACCGGCCTCGAGCCTGCCGTGCACGCTCGCGCCCGGCACGAGACGCACGTCGTGCACGCGCGTCTCGCCGGGCACCAGCGCGAGGGTCTCGAGCCACGGCGCGTCGTGTGCGCCGCGCACACGCAACTCGAGCGCCCCGCTCGGCACGGCCGGGAACACGTACTCGCCCTTGCGATTGGTGCGCGTGCGCAGCGCGACACCATCGCATTCGAGGATCTCGCGCGGCGCCGGCTGAAGGCCGATGCGCAGGTCGGCATCCGCCGCCGGCCGGCCATCGGAACCGAGCACGACGCCGCGCAGCTCCACGGCTCCGGGCGAGAGCACCAGTTCGACCACGCCGCGACCGCCCGGTTCCTGTGCGCCCCCGGCCGCTAGCACGGCCTCTTCGCACACGAACCCGGGTTTCCAGCCGACGATGCGGCGGTCCTTCGGCACGTCGCGCAGCGTTGCGAGCCCCTGCGCGTCCGTCCGCGCGATGGCCGCGCCGAACATGAAATGGTGCAACGAGGAGAACCCGATCGCGGCCCCCTCGATCGGCGTGCCGGTCGTATCGACGACCCGCACGTCGATGTCGCGCCCGCGGGCGAGCTCGATGTCGTACCGCCGCTGTTCGTGCGCGCCGACCTCGAGCGTCTGGTGTTCGCCGCGATCCGGGCGCAGGCCGAGCGGGCCCGAGCAATCGGGGAACAGCAGGCGGCCGCGGGCATTGGTCAGACCGCGCCGAGCGGAGCGCTGCACGTCCGGGCTGTCGAGGTGCAGCACGACCACCTCGACGGACTCGGCCAGCGAGCCGTCCGACCAGCGCACTTCGAGCTCGAGCGAACCCGCTTCCAGCACCGCCGAGGCGGCCGTTGCGACCACCGCGCTCGGTTCGGTCGCGCTGGCGACATCGCTGCGCGCGCCGGGCGGGGCAGCGAAGTCTTGGTCGAGAGCGGCCCGCGGCTCGAACGCGTCGGCCGCCGCGATGCTCAGCTCCTCCGGCGAACGAGCGTCTTGGCGCTTGAACCACCACAGCGTCGCGAGCAGCGCCACCCCCACCGCGAGTGCGAGCGGCCAGGCGAGTTGCACGCCGGCGAGCCCCCCCGGCGCGGCGGCGGCCGGCGGGAG
>VGZE01000089.1 GCA_016872755.1 Planctomycetota bacterium | reverse complement strand
CCGCGGCGTCCGCGGGCGCGGCGGCGACCCCGGCTCCCGGAACCGGCGTGGGCGGAGCCGGCGCGGGCTCCCGGCCGCAGCTCGCGGCGAGCATGGGGATGACGCAGGCGACTCGGCGCAACTGGAATTGGAACGGCGGCACGGCGTTCGAGACCCGCTATCTGACCGCAACGGGCCCTCCGGCGCCAAAAAGCTTGCGGTTGCGCCGGGCGGCGCTGAAATGGCGCATCACGAAGATGGAGCAGAGCGGAGCGAGCGACGGCGATCCGCGCGGCGAGTTGGCCGCGCTCGTGCACGGCCTGCGGCGCGAGGTCGGGCGGCGCAGTTGGCTTGGCCAGCGCACGCTGCGCGCGCGCTCCGTCGTGCCCGAACCGGTCGCCGAGCTCCCGCGCGTCGAGCTGGTGCCCGTGCCGCGCATGCCGCCGCTCGCCGCTCCCCCCAGTCCGCACCAGGTCGCGCCCGGCTGCGCCGATCTCGAGCAGTTGCGCTCCGCGGTGGCCGCCTGCCGGGCCTGCGGTCTCTGTGAAACTAGAACCAATACAGTTTTCATGGATGGTACAGGCAGCTCCGGCATCCTGTTCGTCGGCGAGGCGCCGGGTGAGCAGGAGGACCTGCGTGGCGTGCCGTTCGTCGGGGCGGCCGGCCAACTGCTGACCGACATCATCACCAAGGGCATGGGGCTGGAGCGCTCGGCCGTCGCGATCGCGAACGTGCTGAAGTGCCGGCCGCCTGGCAATCGCGATCCGCTGCCCGAGGAGAAGGAGCGCTGCACACCCTTCCTCGAGCGGCAGATCGAACTGCTGCGCCCGCGCTTGGTGATCGCGCTGGGCAAGCACGCCGCCGCTTTTCTGCTCGGTACCGAGGCCAGCCTGGGGCAACTGCGCGGCCGCGTGCACGTGCGCGGCGCGCACAAGGTGGTCGTCACGTACCACCCGGCCTACCTGCTGCGCACCCCCAGCGCCAAGAAGGACTGCTGGCAGGACATCCAGCTCGCGCTGCGCGAGCTCGGCCTGCCGCTGCCAGGGCGCGCGGGAGCGCCCCCGGCACCCCCCGCTCCGTAACCGCCGCGGCGGCGGAAGGTAGCTCCGCGCCGGGCGCTGAATCGCGGCCCGGCGCGCCGAGCGCTCTCCGTGGGCACGGCGTTCGTCGATGGACCGCTCTCGATTGACCCTCTCGATCGACCCGGTCCATTGCCCCCTTCAATTGACCCCCTCAATTGACCCCCCCCAGCAACCCCGCTATGCTCCCCGCCCCCTCTGGCCCCGCACCGCGGTGCGATGGCCAGGGATCGACACAGGCCCGAGTTCGACACGCGCCCGACCTGGTTCGGTCCGCGCTCGACCCGGGTGCGGATTGACCGTGGCGCGGATTGCACGCGCAGCAGGCCGGCGCGCCCGGCGGCTCGCAGTCTTCATCTCATAAGCCCCCCTCCCCGAAGCAGACTTCGTTCCCCACATGCGACTTCGCTACCTGCTCTCCCTGGTCTTCGCGAGCGCCGCGTTCTGGTCGTGCCAATCCCAGCGCGCCGCCGGCCCGGTGAAGCCCAGCCTGAAGGCCGAGCCCGCTAACGATCCCGCTCGAGCGTCCGCTGACGCGTCGAAGGCCGCCCCGGCCGAGTTGGGGAACCTCGAACTCGTGTCGGCGGAGTCCCCGGAGCTCGCGCTGGCGCTCGACGCGGCCGCGCAGGACGGTGCCCAGGACGCCGCTCAGGACGGCGCGACGTTGGAGCAACGCGCCGAGCACCTCAAGCTGCTCGCGCAGCGGCGGACCGAGCTGGTCGCGCAGTTCGTGCGCACCGGTGACGCGCGCCTCGACCAGGCCGACCTGCAAGGCGCGCTCGAGCAGTACGCGCAGGCCTATGACGTGCTGCGCGGCTCGAACGACGCGGGCGGACAGCGCGAGGCCGTGATGAACCGCATGGCGAAGGTCAAGCGCCTGATGGGCGATGGCTACTCGCTGGCGGCCGCGGGCGTCGAGGATGCGACGCAGCGCCTGATGATCAAGAACGCCCAGGCGCGCCTGGCGGCCGAGCAGGCGATGCTCGACGGCGATGCGGCGCTGCGCGCCGGCCAGCACGACACGGCCGTGCGCCACTACCGCGAAGCCGAGGGCATCCTGCGCTTCAACCCGCTGCTCTCGGGCGGCTCGATCGACGAGAAGATCGTCGCCAACAAGATCCAGACTGCGGCGCGCCTGGCCGACGAGGCCCGCGCGGCCGCCGAGCAACGCAAGGCCGGCGAGGCCGCGCAGGCCGCCGCGCAAGCGGAGGCGGAGCAGCGCAACTTCCGCGAAGCGCAGCTCAAGCAGATCTACACGGAGGCCTATCGCGCCTTCCAGGCCGAGGACTACGCACTGGCCGCTCAACTGGGCAATCAGATCCTGCTCGCCGACGCGGGCAATCCGGTCGCGCAGGAGCTGGTCGACATCTCGAACGCGGCCAAGCACCAGAAGTTCGAGCAGGTCACGCTGCGCCGCATGCGCGAGGAGTGGATCGAGACCTTCGAGCAGCTCGATCAGAGCGCGACGCCGCAGACTTCCGCGGTCGTGTTCGACGACCTCGAGCGCTGGGGCAAGGTGAAGGACAAGAGCGCGCCCGAGTTCAGCGCCGACGACCCGGCCATGCATGCCGAGAAGCAGGACGTGCTGCGCCGCCTGTCCGACATCCAGATCGCGCCGCACTTCGGCAAGTCCGACGAGCCCGCGCGGCTGGCCGACGTCGCGCAGTTCCTGCAGAACTACACCAACGTCAACTTCCTGCTCTCGCCGAAGGTGCGCGAGCTCGACGAGGAGTCGACCTCGGTCTACCTCGAGACGCGCGAGCGCTCCGTCAAGAGCGTGCTCGACCTGATCGCCGAGATGCGCGAGCAGGTCAAGTGGAAGGTCGAGGACGGCATGGTCAAGTTCGTCACGCCCGAGGAGATGAAGGGCGGACAGGTCCTCAAGATGTACGAGGTCAACGACCTGATCCGCGCGATCCAGGACTTCCCGGGGACCGACATCAACGTGATTCCCTCGAACGGACTCGAGAAGTCCGACGAGAAGGTGGAAGAGCGCGAGGCGCTGGTCGTGACGGCCGACAGCCTCGACCAGATGATCCGCTCAAACGTCGATCCCGCCAGCTGGGATGCCGACGCGGCGAACTCGCTGAAGATCTCGAACGGCACGCTGATCGTGAACCAGACGCCCGAGGTGCACGCCAAGATCGAGCGCCTGCTCGGCGACCTGCGCGAAGCCACCGGCATCATGGTCGACATCCAGGCGCGCTTCTTGAAGGTCGAGGACAACTTCCTCGAGGACATCGGCGTCGACTTCAAGGGCCTGGGCTCGCCGGGCGAGGGTTCGAACGCCTCGTTCAACGACTTCGGCGACGCGTCCGCGCAGAACGACCTGGGCGCCGAGATCGGCCAGGACACCAGCGCCGGCTTCTTCTACGACGACGGCGAGGACGGCTCCTACCTCGCGCACATCGAGAACCTCTACGACAGCGAGCTCGGGAACGAGAACTTCAAGGCCACCGGCGGCCTGTCGTTCCAGTGGACGTTCCTGAACGACCTCGAGATGGAGATGATCCTGCGCGCCGTCAGCAAGAGCGAGCGCGTGCAGCTGGTCACCGCGCCGCGCGTGCTGGTGTTCAACACCGCGCGCGCCAACCTGACCGTGCTGAACCAGGTCGCCTACGTGCGCGACTACGACGTCGAGATCGCGCAGGGCGCCAGCATCGCCGACCCGCTGATCGACGTGGTCCAGGACGGCGTGATCCTCGACGTCAAGCCGGTCGTCTCCGCCGATCGCCGCTTCATCACGCTGGAAGTGCGGCCGACGGTGGCCGTGTTGAAGCGCCCGATCGACGAGCTCGCGACCGGCCTCGGTTCGCAGACCGCGGTCACGATCCAGCTGCCGGAACTCGAGATCAGCCGCGTCCGCACGACGCTGCCGATCCCCGACGGCGGCACGGTGCTGCTGGGCGGCTTCAAGGTGCACGAGGCGACCGACCAGCGCTCGGGCATCCCGATCCTGAACAAGATCCCGTTCCTGTCCTTCCTGACCGAGCGCAAGGGCAACTACGTCAGCAATCGCAAGCTGCTGATCCTGCTCAAGGCCAGCATCGTGATCCCCGCCGAGCACGAACCGACCCCTGCGCAGCTGGGCATCCTGCCCGGCTCGAAGCGCTGAAGACTGGCTCACGGCGCTGAAGCCGGACGCGCGGCCCCGAGGGCTGGCGCACCGGGCCGAGGACCGCGGGTCCGATCGGCCGCCGACAGGTCCCCTTCAGACCACCACGCGGGCGGCGTCAGCCTTCGGGCGGGCGCCGCCCGCGGCGCTTTTGATCCGCCCACTCTTTGACCTTCCGAGGGGGCGCTGCTATCGTTCCCCTCCCTCATTTCCGGCTGCTTGGGCTCGCTGAGCCCAGCGTCCGGAAACGCGCGCGCCGCCGGCGCCGCGGAGGACTGCTCTGTCCCGATTTCGTCCACCCCGCGGCTCCGTCCAGCTCTCGACCTGGTGGCGCTCCTTCCGTTCGCGCTCGTGTAGACAAGCGCGGTCCCCCGGATAGGAGAGCACACCCGATCGGGCTGCGCTGGTCCGAGTCCTTCACGCCCCCCTCCTCGCGAGACGCTTCCCGATGAAAAACGTCGGCTTCGCGCTGTCCCTCTCCATCGCCGCTGCCGGCGCCTGCTCGGCGCCTTCGTCCAGTGGCCGGCCGGACGCGCCCCAGATTCCCTCGAACACCGACGGCGAAACCGTCGTCGGGACGGCCGAGCTCCGCGAGGGCGCTGAGCCCACCGCGCAGCCGATCGCCCAGGACGGCGCGTTGGCCGAGGAATGGGCCAAGCTCTCCCTCAAGGAGCAGAAGAAGCGCCTGCTCATCGACCAGCACCTGGCCAACGCCGACGCGTTCCTGGCCAAGCTGATGCTGGAAGAAGCCGAGGGCGAGGCCCTGGGCGCGCTCGAGGTCGACGCCGACAGCGCCCAGGCCAAGGCCAAGCTCGCGCAGATCCGCTCGCTGATGGGCCAGGGCGCGACCGAGATCGCGACGATCCAGCAGGAACTGGCGCGCGCCCACGAGCTGCGCGTGCAGCAACTGCGGCTCGACACCGCGGAGAGCATCAAGAAGGGCCGCCTGATGATCGCGCGCGGCGATCACGACGCTGCGATCACCGAGCTGTCGCTGGCCCTCGATCGCGTGCGCTGGGCACCGTACTCGCTGGATTGGCAAGGCCTCGACAAGCAGGCCGAGGGTCTGCTCGAGCAGGCGCGTCGCGAGCGCGAATCCGCGGGGAAGGCCTCGCAGGCGCGTGCGCAGCAACTGGCCTATGAGCAGCTCAAGAGCGCTGAGCAGGCCGAAACGGCCCGCCGCGGCGCGGTCGTCAACGAGATGGTCGAGCAGGCGATCGAGTCCTTCGAGGCCGGTGACTACGACGGCGCGATGAAGTTCGCCGACGAGGCGCTGGCCGAGGATCCGAGCAACGAGAAGGCCGCCGATGTGCGCGACACGGCCTTCCGGGCCGGGCGCCAGCGCGCCAACGCGAACTACCTGCGCCAGAAGAAGGAGCTGTTCCAGACCTGGCGCGAGGAGATGGAAGAGCTGCGCGTCACGTACACCGACATCATCACGCCGCCCGACGAGGAGCACTGGCAGCGCATCACCGAGTTGCGCGGCAAGCGCACCGGGTACGCCGACGAGGGCACCGACGACGGCCAGGATGCCGCGCTGCTCGAAGGCCTGCGCAGCCAGAAGATCCCCGGCCTGCGCATCAGCGGCGAAGGCAACCTGAACACGGTCATCGCGACGCTGCGCACGCTGACGAACCAGCCGCTGGTCGTCGATCCCGCCGCGGCCGCGGCCGCCTCCGATGCTGGGGTGACCTTCGAGTTCAACCTGACCAGCCCGCTCTCGGTCGACAAGGCGCTCAACCTGATCTGCGAACAGGCCGGCGAGACCGTCACCTGGGCGATCAAGCACGACGCCGTGCTCGTGACGACCAAGGACAAGGCCATGGGCGAGCTGGAGCTGCGCAGCCACTCGGTCCAGGACCTGAGCTTCGGCTTGACGGACTTCATGGGCCCGCGCATCAACCGCATCCGCCTGCTCGACGAGAACACCGACGAGGACGGCGGCGGTCCCTTCGCGGCGATCGGCGAGAAGCGCACGATCATCGAGCCCGACGAGCTCGCGCAGCTGGTCAAGGACAACGTGGCCGTCGGCACCTGGGAAGGCGACGGCATCTCGCTCGAAGTGCAGATGGGCAACATGATCGTCCGCCACCGCCCCGACGTGCAGCGCCGCGTGCGCCTGTTCCTCGAGGACCTGCGGCGCTTCACGAACTCGATGGTGACGATCGAGTCGAAGTTCCTGACGGTCGAGGAGAACTGGCTGCAGGAGATCGGAGTCGACTTCCGCGGCCTGGACAACCCCGGCAACCCGTTCACCGACCTCGATGACGTGACCAACGGCCTGGAAGACCAGGCCTCCAACGGCCTCGACAACGGCGGCTCGGGCTCGAACAACTCCAACGCAGCGGGCGCCCCCTCGGCCGGCTTCTTCTACGGCGACGGCGAGGACGGCGACTTCAAGGGCCACACCGAGAACATCTTCGACGCCGCGCTGGGCGAGGCGCTCTCGAACATCGGCGGCATCACGGCGCAGTGGACCTTCCTCAATGACCTGCAGATCTCGACGATCCTGCGCGCCGTCGAGAAGAGCTCGAACGTCGAGGTCGTCAACGAGCAGATCGTGTCCGTGCACAACACGCAGCGCGCCTACGTGACGGTGATCAACCAGCGCGCCTACGTGCAGGACTTCGATGTCGAGGTCGCGACGGCACAGGCCGTGGCCGATCCGCAGATCAACGTGCTCTCCGAGGGCATCGTGCTCGACGTGCGGCCGACCATCCACCACGACCGCAAGTACCTGACGCTCGAGATCCAGCCGACGGTCGCGAAGATCGTCAACATCGAGCTGTTCTCGACCGCGCTCGGCGGCTCGACGACGCCGGTGCAGTTCCAACTGCCCGAGCTCGAGGTGAAGAGCGTGTTCACGACGGCGGTCGTCCCGGACGGCGGATCGATCCTGCTCGGCGGCCTCTCGCGCGTGCGCAACATCGAGCGCCGCTCGGAAGTGCCCTGGCTGGCGAACATCCCGCTGGTCGGCTTCTTCTTCAAGAAGGAAGGCTACAACGACGAGAAGAGCGGCCTGATGATCATGCTGCGCGCCTGGATCACGGACGTGAAGGACACGGTCGAGTAGCGTCCTTCGATCGACCCATCCCGCGCCGGGCCGCCGCGATCCCCTTCGCGACGGCCCGGCGCCGTTCTTGCTAACTTGACCCGCCCCTGCGGGTTCGATTCTGCCATGGCCGCCCTGCGCGCAATCCTCTTCGACATCGACGACACGCTGTTCTCGACGTCCGAGTTCGCCCGCCGCGCGCGCACGAACGCCGTGCGCGCGATGGTCGCCGCGGGACTCGACCTCCCCGAAGCGCAGGTGCTGAAGGAACTCGAGGAGGTGGTGGCCGAGTTCTCGTCGAACTACGAGCACCACTACGACAAGCTGCTGCAGCGGCTGCGCGGCCAGTGCGCGCTGCGTTCGAACCCCGCGCTGATCGTGGCCGCGGGCGTGGCGGCCTACCACGACACGAAGTTCCGCGAGCTCGCGCCGTTCCCCGATGTGATCCCCTTCCTGTCCGCGTTGCAGGCGGCGCGCGTGCGCGCCGGGATCATCACGCACGGCCTGACCGTCAAGCAGGCCGAGAAGATCGTGCGCCTGGGCCTGGTGCCGCTGCTCGACCCGCGCGCGATCTTCATCTCGGACCAGATCGGGATCTCCAAGCCCAACCCGAAGCTGTACCTGGCCGCGCTGCGCGAGATGCAGCTCTCCCCGGGCGAAGTGATGTACGTCGGCGACAATCCCGAGCACGACATCGCGCCTCCGCAGAGCCTGGGCATGATCGCGACCTGGGCGCGGCGCGCGGCCAAGCACGACCTGGGCGTGAGCGGCATCGTGCCCGACCACGTCATCGACGACTTCGGAGAGCTGGCGCGGGTCCTGCGCGAGCACTACGCGGTCGAGCTGCCCGAGCGGTCGGTCCGCGCTCAGCCGTGACGCTCGAGCGCCCCGCCAAGCTCGAGCTGTACTCCGACCCGCGCGAGAGCGCGACCTACGACCGGCGCTGGAGCGGCTGGCTCGGCCGCGCGCGCAACGCGCGCAAGGCGCGCGCGATCGAACGGGGGCTGGCGCGGTTGGGGAATCCGCGCGTGCTGTTGGATGCCCCGTGCGGCAACGGCCGCTTCAGCGCGCTGCTCTCGGGCGCCGGCCGCCGCTACCTGGGCGCCGACCTGGCGCTGCCGATGTTGGCCGCGGCCGCAGAGCGCCATCGCGACGCGCGTTACGTGGCGGCTGATCTCGTGCGCCTGCCGTTCCCCGACCACGCCTTCGACGCGGCGCTGTGCATCCGCTTCCTGCACCTCGTGCGCGAGCGCGAGCTGCGCATCGCGGTGCTGCGCGAGCTCGCGCGCGTCAGCCGGGTCGGCCTGGTCGTCGACTACCGGCACTCGCGCACGCTGCGCGTGCTCGGGCGGCGGCTGCGGCACCGACTGGGACTGCGCGATCGGGCGCCGTCGAATCCGAGCCCGGCCGCGATCCGCGGCGAGCTCGCCGAAGCCAACCTCGAGGAGCTCGACTGGATCCCGGTGCACCGCTCGCCGTGGCTGTCGGACAAGGTGCTCGTCGTCGCGCGAGCGCGCTAGTCGGCAGTGCGCAGTCGCCCGCCCTCGAGCACCAATACACGGTCGCAGCGCCCGCGCACGAGCTCGGGGTCGTGGCTGACGAGCACGATCGCGAGCGACCGCTCGCGCTGCAGCCGCTCGAAGAGGTCGAGCACCTGATCGCGCAGCTCCGCGTCGAGCGCCGCGGTCGGCTCGTCCAGCAACAGCACGCGCGGCTCCGTCGCTAGCGCGCGCGCGAGCGCGACGCGCTGGCGCTCGCCCCCCGACAGCTCGTGCGGCCGGCGTCGCTCGTGTTCCGCGCGCAGCCCGACCTCGGCGAGCAGCGCGCGCGCTCGTTGCTCCGCACCCCGCCCGTCCGCCAGCCGGTGCGCGCGAATCGGCTCGGCGGTCGCCGCCAATGCCGTCTGGCGCGGGTCGAGCGCGAGCAGCGGGTCCTGGAACACGAGCTGCACGTCGCGGCGCGCCGCGCGCAGGGCAGCCCCGCGCAGCGCGAGCCAGTCGGAGGGAATCGCCCCGCCCGTGGCTCCCTGGCGGAGAAGCTCCACCCGGCCCGCGCGCGGCTCGACCAGCCGCGCCAGCGCCGCGAGCAGCGTCGACTTCCCGCTGCCGGATCGACCGATGATGCCAAGCGTCTCGCCCGCTCGCACTTCGACGGAAAGTCCGTCGAGCACGCGCCGGCGGCGAGATCCGATCCAGCGCCGGCCGGGCTCGGAGTATTCGACGACGAGATCCGCGATGCGCAGCACCGGCGTGCCGACGCTCGGTGTGCGACGCGCCTGCGGGACGCTCGGCGCCGCGAGCGGCGGCGTACCTCCCATCCTCACGATCCGCGCTCCGAGCCGCGCGGCGAAGGCGAGGTCATGCGTGATGAGGACGATGCCGGGCGCGCCTGCACCCGAGCGCGACAACTCGACCAGCAGCCGCGCGATCCCTGCGGCCGTCTCGGCGTCGAGCGCGCTGGTCGGCTCGTCCACGACGAGCAGCGCCGGGTCGCGCGCGAGCGCGCAGGCGAGCAGCGCGCGCTGGCGTTCGCCGCCGGAGATCTGGTGCGCGTACGAGCGCGCGATCCGCTCGGCCTCTGCCAGCCCGACGCGGCTCAACAGCTCGAGCGCGCGCACGGTGACCTCGGCGCGCGGCGCCCTGCCGCGCGGATCGATCGCTTCGGCGACATGCGCGCCGATCGTGCAGAGCGGATCGAGCGCGGCGCCGGGCTCCTGCGGCAGCCAGCCGGCGCAGCGCGTGCCATCGCCGATGGCCAGCTTGTCCGCGTGCACGACCGTGTCCGGCTCGTGCAGCCCGAGCAGCGCGAGCGCGACGCTCGACTTGCCGCTGCCGGAGGCCCCGACCAGCGCGACGATCTCCCCGGCCGCCACGTCGAGATCGAAACCGGCGACGGCCGGTACGGCCGCGCCCGCATAGTGGACGCGCAATCCGCGCAGACACAGCGCGCTCGCGGTCGCCGCGACGGCAGCGCTCATGGTCCGACCTCCCGCCGGCGCGGATCGAGTCGGTCGCGTAGCGCCTCGCCGAGCCAGTTGCAGGCAGCCGCGGCCGCGAAGATCGCGATGCCCGGGAAGAGCGGCACCCACCAGTGCTCGAGCTGGCGCGACTCGGCCGCCAGCGCCCCCCACGAGGCCAGCGGCGGCCGCACGCCCAGCCCGAGGTAGGAAAGCGCCGCCTCGGTCAGCAGGCACGCGCCGACCGCGAAGGACGCGGCGACGATCACCGGCGGCAGCGCGTGCGGCAACACGTGCGCGCAGAGCACGCGCAATGGATGGAGCCCCGCGACGCGCGCCGCGCGCGTGAAGTCGAGCTCGCGCACGCGCTGGATCTCCGCGCGCAGCAAGCGCGCCAGGCCCGGCCAGCCGATCGCGCCGATCACGAGCACGACGGCCAGCGCCGGATCGAGCGACTGCGGATCGCTGAACGCGAGTACCGCCAGCGCGAGGAACAGCGCCGGCACGCACAGCACCGCCTCGATGCCGCGCAGCGCCAGCCAGTCGAGCCAGCCGCCGGCCGATCCGGCCAGCGCGCCGATGGCGATGCCGAGCAGCGTCAGCAGCGCCGCGGCCGCGAAACCGACGGAGAGCGACGAGCGCGCGCCCCACAGGAGCCTCGCGGCGAGATCGCGGCCCAGGCCGTCGGTCCCCAGCGGGTGGCGCCAGCGCGAATCGAGCGCGCGCTCGCCGGGCAGCACCTCCAGCACCAGGCCCGCCGCCGCGCTCGTGCGCCGCCAGCTCGGCGGCAGCCAGGCCTCCTCGGGGCGCGTCTCCGAGTACCCGAAGGCGAGCGGCGTGTGCACGAGCACGGTGGATTCGAAGCGGCCGGACTCGAAGGCGAGCTTCCAGTCGCTGCGGCGCGCCGAGCGCTCGTCGTGGAGCCGCGCGTGGAAAGCGCAGGCGATCAGCGCGCAGCCCGTCAGCGCCAGCGCACTGCGCGCGAGGATGGCGGCCGGGCTCGCCGCGCGCGCGCGCCGCGCGCCCAGCAGGAGCAGCGCCGCCACGGGCCAGGCCAGCATCAGGAACCAGTCGCTGCGCGAAGCAGCCTCGAGCACCGGCCAACGCGACGCCGCGCGCCAACCCGCGCGCGCCGGATCGCGTGCGGGGTCGTTCCATTCGCCGATGCGCGCGCGCAACGCGAGCACGGGCGCGAGCGCGCGCTCGCGCTCGCCGCGCGCGAGGCGGTCGGCGCAGTCGGAGAGCTCGCGCGAGTGGCGCGACAGCTCGCGCGCGAGCTCGTCCTCGACGTGCCGCGCCAACGTGCGGCTGCGCGCCGCGACGCCCGCGGCCAGGGTCGCCGCCGCCTCGACCTGCGACTGCCGCGAGCCGGCGCGGCGACGCGCCAGGTACTCGTCCTCGCTTGCGCGCAGCAGCGCCTCGAGCTCGGCCGCCTGCGCCGGCAGCCGCGCGCGCGCCTCGTCGGCGAGCTCGCGATCGACGCCGCGCGCATGGATCGGTCGATCGTTCGCGAGCAGCGGCGCGTAGGCCGCCGCGGCCGCCAGCGCGAGCAGCACGAGCGCGGCCAGCGCGACCGTCGGGCGTAGCTTGCGCGGCTCAGGCATGGCGCAGGCGCGGGTCCAGCGCATAGCGCGCGAAATCCGACAACAGCACACCGCACAGCGTCAGCGCGGCCGACAGCGTCGTCGTCGCCATCACGACGTTGTAGTCGCGCGCGAGCAGGCCGTCGTAGGCGTAGGAGCCGATGCCCGGCAGCGCGAACACGGTTTCGACGATGACCGAACCGCCGACCAGGAACGGCAGCGCGCCGGCGGCCAGCGTGACCAGCGGCAGGATCGCGTTGCGCAGCGCGTGCGCGCGCAGCACGCGCCGCTCGTCCAGCCCGCGCGCGCGCGCGGCGCGCACATAGTCCGAGCCCAGCGCGTCGAGCATCGAGCTGCGCATCTGCCGCGACAGGTACGCGAGGCTGCCGTAGCCGAGCACGAGGATCGGCAGCAGCGCGTGCAGCACGACGTCCCACGCGCGCAGCGGCCAGGCTGCCTGCTCGAGGCCCTGGCTGGCGAGCCCGACGACGGGCAACAGGTCCAACCCGAGCGGTCCGCACAGCATCACCAGCAACAGCGCGGCCCAGAAGCTCGGCAGCGCGGCCAGCGCGAAGGCGAGCAGCCCGCCGAGGCGGTCGAGCGCTCGGCCGCGCCGGCGCGCCGACGCAGCGCCCCAGGG
>VGZE01000088.1 GCA_016872755.1 Planctomycetota bacterium | reverse complement strand
GCCGCGCCCCGCTCTGCCGGAGCGCGCCGCGATCGCGGGAGTCCCCGGCTTCCGCATCGTCTGCGGGATTCAATTCCGCGCGGCGCCGGCCGACCCGCACGAGCTCGAAATCGTGCAGGTGTTTCCCGCGCGAGCGTACTGGCGCGTCTCCCGCCCGAGCAGTGGCGGCCTGGATCGAGCGATCGATCTGCTCGCGGGACCCGACGCCTGGCACCTCGAGCCGGGCGCGCAGAACGCGCGGCCCCAGGATCCGGCCGCGCGCGCCGACCTGGAACTGCGCAGTCACCTGCGCAGTGCGCTGATCCTGTGGCCCGAGGGCTTCGCGTGGCAGCCGGATCCGAATCGCGACGGATATCAGATTGCCGAGCTCGGCGCGCTGGGCCGCCTCGTCGCCCGCGCTGCGCCGGGTGAAGCGCCGCTGCTGATGCGCGCCGAGCGTTCCGCCGGCAGCGTGGTCGAGGAGCTGCGCGAGCTGCGCTGGAAGACGCACGAGGGTCGCTCCTGGCCGGCGCAGGCGGAACTATGGGTCGGCGACGAGCACGTGTGGACCGAACGACTGGAGACCGCGACCACCGAAGTGAGCTTTCAGGACGCGTTCTTCCAGCCGCGACAACCGGTGGTTCCGCAAGCCGCTCCGTTGTCCCCGGCAGAGGTCGAGCGCTAGGAACGCGAGCTCGCAACCACGAGGCCCGGTCCGGGCCCGCAGTTGTGGATGTAACTTGCTTCCTCGTAATGTCTTAGGCGTTCCGATCCAGGCGCGGGCCGTGCCCGTCCGTCCGGACCTTGGGAACGAATGTTGCGAAGCAGTGACCGTCCCCCCCATTCGGACCCTGCCATGTCCACCCGCACTTCCCTAAGGCGCTCGGCTTCCATCTCGCTGATCCTCCTGCTCGCGGCGTTCCAGGTCGCGAATCCCGTCCACGCACAACGCGGGAACAACTCCGGCGGATCAGGCCGACCGTCGGGAGGCTCCAGCGGTGGTGGCGGCGGTGGCGGTGGCGGTGGCGGCGGCGGGCACTCCTCGCCAGCGCCCCGGCCGGCGCCCTCCGCGCCCGCTCCGAGCCCGGCTCCGCGCCATGAGGCTCCTCGTCCGAGCCCGGCGCCCCACTACGAAGCTCCTCGTCCGAGCCCGGCTCCACGCCACGAAGCGCCGCGCTACGAAGCACCGCGTTCGAGCCCGACGCCGCGCTACGAGGCGCCGCGCGAGTCCGCTCCGCGCGCATCGGAGCCGGCCCCGGCGCCGCGCAGCTCCGGCAGCGACTCCGGTTGGGAGCGCGGCGGCTACAACAGCCCGAACAACGGCCGGACCTCGGCTCCCCGTACACCGGCACCTTCGGTCGGCGACGCTCGCGACTCCGCGCGGAATCGTTCTGGCAGGAACACCTCGGGCAGCAGCGAAGCGAGCGATGCCAACGGAGGTGCCGGTGGGCCGGGCGCGACGCGCAGCCCGTCGGCGCCTAGTCGGCGTGAGAGTTCGGAGTCCTTCTCGCGCCGGACCGGCGTGGTCGAGGCTCCGTCGAATCCCGGGTCGGCGCCGAGAGCGCGCTTCCCGCGACCGAGCGCTCCTGGGTCTCGCCCGCTCGACCGAGTCGGAGCGCCGACAGCTCCGAGGTCGAACGCGAGCGGGTCGAGCTCCGACGCGCGTTCGACGCTGCGCGACTACGACTACGACCTCGGGCGCCCGAAGGCGAATGGCCCCGGCGCGGGTCGGACCTCGACCGGCACGCTGAAGGCGGCGCCCAGCTCGCGCTCGAAGGCCGCGCCCTCGAAGGCGCTGCGCGACTCCTCGGCGCGGTCTCCGATCGAGTTCGCTGACTATCGCACGGGTCCGAGCACGCGCTCCGACCGAGCGTTCAAGGGTCGCTTGGCCAAGCCGGATCCGCTCGACGCCGCGCAGGCGCCCGACAGCGTCCGACACGTCCGCTCGAAGCAGCCGAAGCTCGAGGAAGGCATCGGCCGGCTGCGCGCGATCGCCGCGAACGATCCGCAAGCGGCGAGCAAGATCGCGCTGGCCGGTTCGGCGACGGCACGCGCGCAGGCGATCCTGGCCGGTGTCGGCGTGCGAGCGGCGATGGGTCCCCTCGCCGGCGCCGGAGTGACCAATTGCTACTGGGACCCGCCTTACTACGGGTACAACCCCGGTAGCTACTGGTACCCGTGGGGCCTGGGGTTCAACTGGTACTCGAAGGACTTCTGCTTCAACTTCGGCTTCGGCGGAAGCAAGTGGGGCTGGTACTGGCCGCTGGGCGGCTACGCGTGCTACGGACCTTCGCTGTCGTTCTGCTGGAACTACAGCTGGAACTCCTGCCTGTACTGGTCCTCCTACTACGCGTACAAGCCGTGGCACTACTACGGCGGCCCGGCGGTCGCGTACTCGACCTGCTACGTGCCCTACTACGCGCCGAGCTACGTCAGCTACGTGCCGACGTACTACCCGGTCGTCGTCGACAGCGAACCGGCCGCGGCCACCTACTACGAGGAAGCAGCCCCGAGCGCGGTCGTCGCGAACGAGATCCCCGCCGGCGAGGTCAGCGCAAGCATTCCCGCTCGCGCGAACCAGGCGCCGGAACCGCTGAACGACCCGATTCCGTCGGCGGCCACGCGCTTCCTCGAGCTGGGCGACGCGGCCTTCCGCAGCGCTCGCTACAGCGATGCGGTCCAGCACTACGCGCGCGCGGTCGAGAACGCGCCGGATGAGGGCGTGCTGTACCTGGTGCTCGCCGATGCGCTGTTCGCGACGCGCGACTACCACTACGCGGCCTACGCGCTGCGCCGTGCCTTCGCGCTCGAGCCGTCCCTGGCCAGTGGCGCGATCGACAAGCGCGGGTTCTACACCGATCCGATCGAGTTCGATCAGCAACTCGCCGCGCTCGAGCTGTTCGTGAAGGAGCATCCGCTCGACGCCGATGCGCGCCTCGTGCTGGCAGCGAACTACGTGTTCGGCGGACGGCCGCAAGCAGCGGTCGCATTGCTCCAAGCGCCCGCGGCGAGCAGCCTGCGCGGCGAATCCGCGGCGGCGCTGCTCCTGGCGGCGGCGGAAGCCGCGCAGCACGGCATGCCGGCGACGGCGCAGACGCCCGCCGCGAGCCCGCTGCCCTTCGCGAAGTAGCGCACCGGCTCGTCCACGCGTCCGCAGCGGCGCTCAGGCCCGACTAGCCCGCCGCAACTTCGCACGGTCCGTCCGAGCTCGCGTACAGCTTGACGTCCGGCACGCGGCCGAAGCGCCGCGCGAAGGCCTGTTGCAAGCGCGGCGCGAGTTCGTGCCGCGCGCGCGGGTGCAGCAGCACGACCACGCAGCCGCCGAATCCCGCGCCCGTCAGCCGCGCGCCGTACACGCCGTCGATCGAGAGCGCGACCTCGGCGAGCAGATCGAGTTCAGGCAGCGAGACTTCGAACAACTCGCGCAGCGACGCGTGCGTTTGCACCATGGCCGCGCCGAAGGCCTGCAGATCGCCCTGCAAGAGCGCCGTGCGCGCGCTCCACGTGCGCGCGACCTCCTCCAGCACGTGTCGCGCGCGACGCGCGACCGGCGCGTCGAGCGCGGCGCCGTGCGCATCGAGCACGTGCAACGGGACGTCGCGCAGGCACGTCGCGCCGGGCGCGTGCGCGCGCAGCGCCGTGAAGGCGGCGCGACACTCCTCGACGCGCCGATTGAAATCGCCGCGCGCGAGTTCGCGACGCACGCCGCTGTCCGCGACGCCGATCAGCAGGCGATCGTCGTCCAGCGGCAGGTGCTCGCTCGAACGGTCCTTGCAGTCCAGCCACAGCAGGTGGCCCTTGCGGGCCAGACCGATCGAGGTCGGGTCCATCACGCCGCACTTGACGCCGACGTACTCGCGCTCGGCCCACAGGGCGGTCTCGATGCGTTCTAACGGGGTCTGCTGCATGCCCCAGGCCTGCGCGAGGGCCAGCGCGGTGCCGACGCAGATGGAGGCCGACGAGGACAGCCCTCCGCCGATCGGCAGATTGCCGCCGTAGAGCACGTCCAGGCCGGGCAGGTCGAGCCGGGACCCGCGCAGCGCGAGCGCGACTCCGAGCGGGTAGTCGAACCAGGCGCCGGAACGCTCCGGGCGCGCGGCCGCCGCCAGATCGATCTCGCATTCGCCCGGCTCGACCAGCGAGGCCACCCGCAGGTGCGAGTCGGCGCGCGGCGCGAGCGCGATGAACGTGCCGCGATCGATGGCGACGGGCATCACGGGACCGCCGTTGTAGTCCAGGTGCGCGCCCATCAGGTTCACACGCCCGGGCGAGAAGTACAGGCGCGGTTGCGCGGTCCGACCCCGGCGCTGCCGCCACGCGTGCGCGAGATCTTCCAGCGCGGCGCGCGCGCCGGCGGGAGCTGGGTGATCGATGGCGCGCGGCTCGGGGTCGGGCATGCGGGAATGCGGCAGTCTACACGCGCCGGCAGGGGCTCGCGGGCCGCCGGTGGTGGCCCGGGCGCGCAGGCACTACGATGCGCTCCACCATGGCCGATCCCCGCCGCGCCCTCACCTTCGCTCGAGCCTCGGCCCTGGCGCTGCTCGCCATCCTGCTCACGCCGGCCTGCGCGAGCCTCGAATTCAAGCGCGTCACGCCGACCTCCGGCACGTTCCGCTCGACCGGCACCGCCTTCACGTTCTTCTCGATCGACCTGCCGCGCGAGGCGATGCAGATCGCGCGCGAGAATGCCGTCGATGCGGGCCAGGCCAACCTCGTGATCCTGCACTCCAGGGTCACACCGGACCTGGGCTGGTGGAACTGGCTGCTCGACATCATCAGCGTGCGCTATGCCGAGCTCGAGGGCACCTGGGGACATGCCGAGCCCGGCCAAGGCGGCGGCTAGGGACGCAGCCACAGGCGCAGGCGCCAGCAGCCGATCCAGCCCAGGATCTTCGCGCCCGCGCGCAGCGACCCGCTCCAGGTGCCGCTGATCTTGCTCACGCCGATGCGCGGACGATAGGCGACGGGAATCTCGAGCACGCGCAGGCGCGCATGCGCGGCCTTGAGCTGCATCTCGACGGTCCAACCGTGCCCGCGATCGCGCATCTGCAGGCGCTTGTAGTCGCGCACGCGCAGCGCCCGCATCGGACCCAGGTCGGTGTGACGCGCGCCGAACAAGAGCCGCAGCAGACGACACGCGACCCAGTTGCCGGCGCGCTGCTGCGGCGTCAGCGCGCCGCTCTGCGCGGCGCCCAGCACGCGCGAGCCGAGCACGAAATCCGCGCTTCCGGCGCGCAGCGGCTCGAGCACGCGGGCCAGGTCGGCCGGATCGTCGGAATGATCGGCGTCGATGAAGGCCAGCAGGTCGGCATCGCCCAGCACGTCGCCGTGCTCCAGCAACCAGCGCACGCCGGCCTGGCACGCGCTGCCATAGCCGCGACGAGATTCCAGGATGACCTCGGCGCCGGCGGCGCGCGCGACCTGTGCGGTGCGATCTCGCGAACCGTTGTCCACGACCACGACGCGCGCGAACAAGTTCCGCGGCAGCGCGGCGAGCACCAGCGGCAGCGCGCGCTCCTCGTCGAGCGCGGGGATGACGAGACCGGCGCGCAAATTCGGGCCCGGCCTCACGGGGCGGAGTATACTTCGCGGCTCGGGATACCGTCCGAGAGCGGAAAATCCTTCCATGGCCCTGTCCCTGCGCACATCCACGCCGCTGTGCGAGCCCGCGCTGCTCGGTCTGATCGACGCCTGCTTCGAGCGCGTCGGGCGAGAATCGGAGCTGGCCCGCGCGCTCGCCGCCGGCGATCCGCATTTCGATGCGGGGCTCTCGCTGGTCGGAGAACTCGAGGGTCGAGCCGCGGGTTATGCGCTCTTCCTGCCGCGCCGCATCCTGCTCTGCGGGTCCTTCGTGCGCCTGGCCGCGCTCTCCCCCTTCGCGACGCTGCCCGAGGCGCGCAAGCGCGGGCTGGGCAATTTCCTGCTGCAGACCGGATTCCAGGCGCTGCGCGACCGCGGCATGTGCGGCATGGTGGCGCTGGGCCCGAGCGCGTTCTTCGGACGCCACGGCTTCGCGTCGGCCTTCAACCTGTACACGACCGAGGTGCGCCTGGCGGATCTGCCCGAGCCGGACCCGGCGCCCTGGCGCGGCCTGCGCGTCGACGACCTGCCTCGGCTGCGCGAGCTGATGCACGAGAACTACGCCGGCGTCACTGGAACCGAGGAACGTTCGATCGCCGCGCTGGACTGGGAGAGCCCGATCGAGAGCGGGCACACCCTCGTGCTGGAGCGAGGGGGCCGGCCGTGCGCGTACCTGCACTTCCGCACGCGCGGCGAGCTCGAACTGCGCGAGTGTGCCGCGGCGACCGCGGCCGACGTGCGGTCCTTGCTGGGATTCCTGGCGCGGCTGCTGCGCGAGCACGGCCGCACGCGCGTCGATCTGCACCTGCCGCCGCAGCACCGCGTCGCGCGAGCCCTGTTCCATCGCGGCTCCGCGCAGGTGTCCAGCAACTTCCGCGGCGCGGCGATGCTGTGCATCTGCGATTGGAAGGCGCTCTTCGCGGCCACCTCGGTGCACTGGCTGCGCACGCTCGCCGCCGCGGGCGTAGACGAGCTCTCGCTCGGCATCGACGGCGAGGCGTACCGCCTGCGGGCCCGCCGCGGCGCGCTCCAGGTCGACCAGGCCCGCGTCGAACGACGGCACCTGGAACTGCCGCCCGGCCACGCTCCCGCTTTCCTGACCGGCCAGCGCGACTGGCGCGACCTGGACCCCTCCTGCGCGGAACCGGCGCGTCACCTGTTCCCCGGCGGCACGCCGATGTGGAGCTATGCGCCGGTCTTCGGACTGGCGGACGAATAGGCGGAGGCCGCAGCCGCTGCTCGGTCAGAGCTCGCGCCGCATCAACACCCAGCCCGCGCTGGTCTCGAACGGTTCCAGCAACTCGCCCGGCATCGCCGTGTACAGCGAATCGAGGAAGTGCAACTTGTTCGGATGGCGGCGATGGATCCAACCCAGATCCCCCGCGCGCTCGCGTCCGCCGAAATCATCGCAGTACTCGCGCGCCAGCTCGGCCATGTCCTCGCCGCCGAGCACGCGCTCTTGCAGCTTCATCGCGATTTCCAGCGCGCGCTCGGAGGAGCGCTCGGCACTGGGCGCGCCCAGCGGCACGACCTTCTGCGCGATCAGGATCGCGCGCGCGCGAACCCACACGGGCTCGGCCAGCGCCGGATCGAGCGAGTCGACCGGCACGCGCTGCACGAGGTGCCAACCCAGCGGCGTCTCGATCGGCTGGCTGAGCCCGCCGATCGGCAAGTTGAAGGCGGCAGCCTTGAGCAGTTGGTCCGAGGGACCGCGCTCGAAGATCGCCAGCGCGCCGTCGCGAGCGCGCGTCAGATCGTCGGCCGAATGCTCGCGGCACAGGCGCGCGAAGTCCTCGCCCGCGCGCACGCGCGCGGCCAGATCGAGGCAGCGCTGGAGGCTCTCCGGAGTGTTTCCCGACACGAGCAGCGTGCGCGCCGCGGCATAGGACCCGACGCGCTGCAGGACCAACCAGCCGCGCGGGGTTTCGAGCGGCTCGCTGACCGCGTCGAGCTCCGCGCCGAACAGGAACCCGTCGATCTTCGGCCCCAGCATGCCTTGGGCGAAGCTTCCCAGCACGCCGCCCAGATGCCGGTTGGGGAGCGACGAGTGGTTGCGCGAGAGCTCGTCGAAGCTGATGCCGGCTCGCAGGCGCGCGACCACCTCCAGCGCGAGCTGCCAGGCCTCATCGCGCGTGAGCGTCACGTCCGCGGTCGCCATCTCCAAGCCCTTCCAGTTGATCTGGATCGCCCGCAGCGTGCGCACCGGCGGCGGCAGCTCGTCGTGGTACATCGGCGTCAAGAAGATCGAACGCAAGCCCCGCGGCACCGGCGCTGGCGCGGAATCCGGCTGCTGCGCGGGCGCGGAGTCCGGTTGCTGCGCGGCGGCGGGCGCGGCCACGGCGAAGAGCGCCGGCCCAAGTGCCAACAGCAGCCGGGCCAGGCGCGGCTTCAACGCAAGGTGATCTGGAGTTCCCATTCGGGCGGACCTGGATCCTCGAGCGTGAGGTCCGCGGCCTCTCCGCGCAAGTTCCCGCGCGAGGCCTCGAGTCGATAGCGGCCCGGCGTGGCGGACCCCAGCTCCATCCAGCCGTCGAGGCCGGACATGCCCTGTCCCTTGAGGAATCCGCCGATCGCACGCCGCGCATCCCCGCCCACGCTGAGCTGGGCCCCGCTCGGCACGAGCCGCGCCACCGCGCCGGCAAGCGGCTGTCCGTTCGCATCGAGGGCGCGCACGCGCACCATGGTGCCGCGCTGCAATTCGATCTCGAGCGCATCCGGCGACTGCGAGCTGCGGACTTCCGGCAGGCGCCGCTCGGCATAGCCTTCGGCCCACACGAGCAGTTCGTGCCGGCCCTCGGCGAGGGAACGCAGCTCGAACTGGCCGTCCTTGTCGCTGGTCGCCTTGGCGGGTTCGAGCTGAGGCGTGGCTTGCGCGAAGGCGAGGATGCTCGCGCCGCCCAAGGGCGCTCCGTTCTCGCCCAGCACGCGGCCGCGGATCGACCAGGCCGGCGCCAGCGTGAGCTCGTATCCGGCCCGCTGCTCGCCGTCGACGATGTCGATGGAGTCGCCGGTGCGCGGCGCATACTTGCCCCGATCCTCGCCCCAACGCGGAGGCTGCACATCGATCGTGTAGCTGCCCGGCGTCAGTCGGTCGAATTCGAAGCTGCCGTCCTCGCCCGTGAAGGTGCGCTCGCCGCGACTCTCTCCGCCGATCAACTGCGCGAGCAGGCCGGTCGGCTCGGCCTCCTCCTTCGAGCGCAGCAGGACCTGCGCACTCTCGATCGGGACTCCGCCTTCGCGAGCCAGGACTCGCCCGCTCAGGCGTCCTTCCGGCAGCACCAGATTGCAGAGGTACTCGGCCTGGTCCGGCACCTCGACGTTCATGCGCGCATTGCCGCCGCCGCCGACCCCGCCGTAGTTGAACTGGTAGGTGCCGGGCGCCAGGCCGGGAAATTCGTAGGTGCCGTCGGGCCGCACCTGGGCGACCTTCGCATCGAGCCCGAGCAGGCCTTCGCTGCCGAAGGACAGCGCGAAGATCGCGCCCGCCTGCGCAGGCACGCCGCCCGCGATCACCTGGCCGTGGACGCGGCAGGCCGAGGCCGAGCGATCGACGATGTCGTACTCGAGCTCACCCTCACCCGGCACCGTGACGAGATCGAACTGCAGCGTGCCGAGGAAGGACATCGGAGAGAGCGCCGCATCGCCGCGCAGCACGGCGATGAAGTAACCGCCGCCCTGCATGTGCTCGATCTCGTAGTGACCACTCGCGTCGGCGACGCCCTGATACAAGTCGCCGCCCTCGCGCGAGCCGGTGATGCCGGCCGGCGAAGTGGCCACGATGATCGCCCCGGGCAGCGGGCGGTCGTAGCGATCGGTCACGCGCCCGAAGATCGAGCCGCCGCTGGAGAGTTCCACCGTCACGTCCTCCAGGACCGCCCCGGCCGCCACGACGACCGGCTCGGATGTACCGAACGCGAAGTCGCGATGCTGCGCCGAGAACTTCCAGGAACCGGGCTCGAGGCCGCGCACCTCGAAGCTGCCGTCGCGCTTGGTGAGCACGCTCTCGCCGGACAACAGGCCCGTGCCGGCGACGATCGCGAGCGCGCCGCTGGGCGCTTCGTTCGCCGCGTTACCGAGTTCGGCGAAGGGACCGCGCGCCCGACGACCGCGCGACCGCGATCGGCCGTCGCTCGGCTGCGCGAAGACCTGCGCCGCGGCAACCGGCTCGCCCTCGCCATCCACCACCTTGCCGCGCACCACGCCGCCGGTGCTGAGCTCGACGATGATGCCCTTGGTGGCCTGGCCGGCCACGACCTCGATGCCCGGCATCGACTTGGGCGGGTAGCCGGGCGCCTCGAACACCAGCGTGCGCTTGCCGGCCTCGATCGCCGGGATCACGAAGCGGCCGGCCGAATCCTCGATCCACAGAGAACCGGTGAACGGATTGACCGCGCCCGGCCCGCCCGCCTCGGTGTCGATGCGACCGTTGCTGCTGATCGAGAACTCGGTGATCGGCTCGGCCTTCTCGGCATCCATCACGATGCCCTCGATCGAGCCGCCGCGCGAGAGCACGACCTCCAACTCGGCGCTCGACTCGGCGGGATCCCAGCGTTCGCGCTTGTACGCGAAACCGGTCTTGAAGAAGTCGATCCGGAACGGCGGATCTCCGGCCAGCGCGCCGGCTTGGAAGCGCCCGTCAGCGTCCGTGCGCGGGTAGTCGAAGCCCTCGACGGCCTGCATCAACAGCGGCGCGAGCGTCAGGTCGAACTGCAGCGACTCCCAATCGACCAGGTCCCAGCGCACGAGCACGCCCTCGACCGGCGCGCCGGCCTCGTCGACCACGCGCCCGCTCACCATGGGCCCTGTTTTCAGCACGATCGCCGGCGCGTCGACGCGCTGGCCGTCGGCGGCGCGCAGCGGCGGCGCCTTGCCGCCGACGTGGCCGGCGGCGATCGCGAGCACGTCGAACTCACCCGGGGGCGCGTTGGCCAGCTCGTAGCGGCCCTCGGCATCCGTCTGCGCTTCCGTCGCGAGCAGGATCTCCTCCGCGAAGTGCACGTCGCGCAGGCCGCGCGGGATCGCGCCGACGCGCGCGCCGGCCAACGGTCGCGGTGCCGCGCCCCCTTCACCCGCACCCACAGCCCCGGCGCTCTGCACGACTCCGCGCACACGCACGCCCTCGCGCGCGCGCAGCTCGACCTCGAGATCCTCGCCCGCCACGACCGCGAGGTCGACCAAGTGCGACACGCACAGGGTTCCGGACAGGGCGGCCAGGTCGTAGCCGGTGCCGGGCGCGACGCCGCTGAAGCGGAAGCGCCCATCGGGGTCGGTCTCGCTCTCCAGGTAGCGCAGGTCACCGCTGCGGGCCGAGCTGATCAGCGCTCCGGGCCCTTGGAAGAGCGCAACCTTGACGCCGCTGGCGGGCCGACCGTCCGCGCGCAGCACGCGTCCGAGCACGCGGCCGCCGGCGAGCACCAGCACATCGACCGGTCCGCCGGATCCCGTCGCCAGCACGCGCACCTGCTGCGGCGATACGGGCACGTGACGCGCGGCGCGCGCCTCGAGGAAGTAGTTGCCCGAGCGCACGCCCTCGAAGGCGAACTGACCGCCGGCTCCGCTGGCGACGGTGGCGATCGGCTGCACGCGCTGCGGCCAATCGGGGTTGAGCTTGGCGGAGCGCAGCATGCGACCGACGAGATTGACGCCCGCGGGAGGCAGCGCCCACAGGTCCACGCGCGCCTCGGACACGCCCTGTCCGCTGACGTGCTCGATCACGCGCCCCTCGAGTCGGCCCGGACCGGGCAGGCGCACGCCGACCGGGATCGGCATGCCGTCGCCGCTCAGCGTGAGCTTCGGCCCCAGGCTCGCGCGACTGCCCTCATCGGCGCTGCCCTCGAGCGCGGTGCGCTCGGCGCCGCCGGCCCCGAGCACCGCGAGATCGCGCAGCGGATCCACCTGCGGATCGGGCCCGGCTCGGCGCAGCATCCAGCCCACTCCGCCGATCAGCAGCAGCGTGATGGCCAGCAACCAGGGGGCGAGGTTGGCTCGGCGTGCGGACGGGGCGCTCATGCAATCCAGGGACGGGGGGGGGGCCGACGGGGGTCCATCGTAGGCCTCGGAGGCGGAATCCGAAGCGCACAATTCGGCCCGTGCGCCGTTCCGGGCCGACTATTCCGGTCTAGGACGCGCGCTCACAGCCACCCGCGCTCGGACAGGCTCGCGAGCACGCGCGGCAGCACGCGCTCGAACGGCTCGGGCGCCCAGCCGAGCTCGTTCCGGGCGCGCCGCGACGAGAAGCACAGGTGCCGGCCGAGCAGGCGCAGCGCCTGCGGGGTCGCCAGCTCGAGCGGGCGCACGCGATCCAGCAGCGCCGCCGCCGCGCAAACCGCCGACCAGGTCCGAGGCCCGGCCCGCAGCCGCGGGATGCGCACGCCGAGCTCGTCTCCCGCGCGGCGGTACAGCTCCGACAGGCGCAGGTTCGACTCGGTCAGCAGGTAACGGCGGCCGCGCCGGCCGCGTTCGAACGCGCGCAGGATGCCTTCCGCCACGTCCTCGACCGCGACCACGGAAAGGCTGCCGGGCGGCACGAGCGGCGGCAATTGTCCGCGCGCGATGCGCTGCAGGAAGCGGTTGGAATTCGACGGCCGCGAGCCGACACCGTGGATCACGCCGGGATTGACGACACGCACGTCGAGCTCGCGCTCGGCCAGCACGAGTTGCTCGGCCGCGCGCTTGGTGGCGACGTAGTGCGAGCGCTCGTCGCCATTGAACACGGCGTCCTCGTCGAGCTCCGCGTCGGCCGAGGAGGCCACGCCGACCGTCACGACCGAACTGACGTACAGGAAACAGCGCACGTCGGCCGCGCGCGCGGCCGCGAGCAGCGCGCGCGTCGCGTCGACGTTGACTGCGGCGGCGGCCGTCGCGTCGGCGCGGCGGTAGGAGATCAGCGCCCCCGCATGCACGACGTCGAGCTCGGCGTCGCCGCATTCGGAACGCGCGGCCCGCAGCGCGGCGCCGAGCGAGC
>VGZE01000087.1 GCA_016872755.1 Planctomycetota bacterium | reverse complement strand
CCCGCCGCGCCAGGCCGAAAGCTCGAGCCACGCGCGGCCCTTCGCATAGGCGCCGCGCGCATAGTCGGCCTCCGCGCGCTCGAGCAGTCGTTGCGGCTCGCGCGCGGCGGGATCGGCGGGCAGCTCGGCCGCGAGCGCGAGCAAGGCCTCGAGCGAGCCATCCGGGCTGGCGGCGCCGCGCGCGGCGGCGCGCTCGAATTCACCCAGTCGCAGGTCGGCCCAGGCCTGGTCCTCGCGCCAGGAGCGCGCGTAGCCCGCGGCGCGCACGGTGAGCAGGATCGTCGTCGCCGCGAAGATCGCGACGCGCCAGGCGCGCAAGCGGCGTCCCAACGCTGCGCCGATCGAAGTCTCGCGCGCGACGTCGATCAGGAATTGGATGCGCCGAGCCGAGCTGAAGTGGCGCCAGGAATCGCGATCCTCCGCGTGCATTCCGCTGACGCGCTGCAGCGCGGAGACCAGCGCGCGCGGATCGTCCAACACGTCGAACGCGTGCAGGTCGGCCTCGAGCTCGAAGCGCCGCGAGAGCCAGCCCACCGCCGCGAACCATGCGCCCAGCACCGGCAAGAGGCCGAGCAGCGACCACCACTCCTCGGGCGGCAGGCAGGCCTCGATCAGCCAACCACCGCCGACCAACATGACGATCGTGAGCCCGGCCAGCGCGAGCAGGTGGTTGCGCGCGGCATGGCCGATCTCGTGCGCGTAGACCGCGCAAAGCTCCGCCAGCGACAGCTGCTCGAGCAGCGCGTCGGTGAACACGACCGCACGCGTACGCGGCGTCAGACCCAGGATCGCGGCGTTGGCCATGCGGCCCTCGGTGTTCCACGCATACAGCCCGAGGCAGCGGAAGCGCGCGCGCGCACCCACGTGCTCCAGAGCCGTGCGCAGCGCGCCCTGCGGCAATGCGCGCACGTCCATCGTGTAGCGCAACACGAGCGGCGCGGTCAGCAGCACGATGCCGACCACGGCGGCGGCGTGCAGCGCACCGAGCAACCCGACCTGTCCGATGCGCACGCGCCAGGTCTCGTTCAACCCGACCAGCAGCAGCGCGCCGTACAGCAGAACCAGCGGGGCCAGCGCCATGGCTCGCATGCGCAGCTCGTAGGCGCGCAGTGCGCGGACGTGCTCGCGCGTTGCGGCTCGCGCGCGCACCTGAGCCTCGACGGACACGAATTCGAGCGCGACCCACGGCAGCAGCGCGAGCGCCAGACCGAGCTGCGGCCAGGTGCCGTCCGCGATCAGTTCGCCTCCGCCGATGCGCGTCGAGAGCTCGATCCAATCGCAGGCGTGGATGCCCAGTCCGTAGATGAGGACCGACGAGTGCCGCAGCACTTCCATCAACGCGCCGCCGAGCCGGTGCCGGCCGCGCAGGAAGCGCCGTCGCGCCGCCTGCGCCAGCAGCGGCGGAACGAGCAACCCCACCAGCAACCAGGCCGGCGAGGCCGACCCGAGCGGGCCGAACCGCTCGCACGCCAACGCGCAGGCCAGCGCGATCGCGGCGTGGACGAGATGCTGGATCCCCACCTTCGGCGCGCCTCGGGCCCCCGCTATCCCCCGCCGAGCACGCGCGTCAGTCCGTCGCGCAGCGCGCGCTCGATCATCGAACTCGGCACGAAGGCCGGCGCTTCGAGCAGCTCGACCTCGATCGCGCCCGCGACGGACCGCCAGCGCGCGCGAGCCGGCCCGAATGGCGTGTCCTTGGCGACCGTCCCTCCCAAGCCGTCGGCATCGGGCTCGTGCGCGACGCCCTTCTCGTGCGCCAGGTCCCGCAGACGCCGCGCGGCCTCGTCCTCCGGCAGCGCGTGGGCGTGGCGCCAGCGCGTGCTCATGCGCGCGCCGCGTCGCGCGGATCCGCCAGCGCCTCGATCGAACCGGTCAGCCACAGCACGCCGCGCTCGTCGCGCTCGACGATCAGCCAACCGCCCGGAATCGCAACCTCGACGGGCGACTGCACGCGGCCTTGGAGGATCGCCGCGAGCGCGGCCGCGCAGGCGCCGCTGCCGCAGGAGGCGGTCTCGCCGACGCCGCGCTCCCATACGCGCATCGACAGTTGGTTGCCGTTGGGGGCGGCGAACTCGACGTTCGTGCCGCGCGGGAACTCGGAGTGGGTCTGCAGAGCGGAGCCGACTTCCGCGACCGGCGCGCTGGCCGGATCCTCGACGAAGAAGACGCAATGCGGGTTGCCGAGGTCGACCAACACCGCCGAGCGCCACCACACGCCCTTCGCCGTGTCGACGCCGATTTCCTTGGTCTCGACGTGGCGCGGCACACCCAGCTCGACGCGCGCCGACCATTGCTCGTTGGGCTTGCGCAGCACGTGAATCGCGCGGCGGCCGACGTCCGTCTCGATGTCGAAGTCGTCGCGCTCGACGTAGCCGCGCTCGACGACGAATCGCCCGACGCAGCGCATGCCGTTGCCGCACATCTCGGCGCGCGAGCCGTCCGCGTTCCAGATCTGCATGCGGCAGGCGCCGCCGCCCGTCGGCGGCCCGACCAGCAGCACGCCGTCGAGCCCGCCGCTCACGCACACCGCGCGCGCCAGCGCCGCCGGGTCGTCCGGCCAGTGCCCGGCGAAGCCGTCGACCAGCGCGAAGCGATTGCCGGTCGCGGAGAGGAAAGCGATGTTCATGCGGGTTGCGCCGCGCCGGTGCCCGACCCTCCTCCGGCGTGTCAGCGGTCGAAACGCGCGGACAGCTTCGCGGTGTTCTTGAAGTG
The DNA here is from genome assembly GCA_016872755.1 of Planctomycetota bacterium. GTDB lineage: Bacteria > Planctomycetota > UBA1135 > UBA1135 > GW928-bin9. The sequence goes on along the minus strand of VGZE01000087.1, from coordinate 9,908 downwards.
CACCTTCGCGACGCGTGAGAGCTTATCAAACCCGTGCAACTCGACGTAGCGCAGCGCTGCGTCGTCGGCCGGAGCTCCCGCGCCCTTGTGCAGATCGACGCCGCACTCCTCCGACAGCGCCTCCATGCGCGCGAGGAATTCATCGCGCGCCACGATGCTCGCCGCCGCGACGGCCGCCTCTTCCTCGGCGCGCGGGCGTTGCTCCAGTTCGATGTCGAGGCCCGCGAGCTCGCGCTGCATCAGCGCCGCGCCGGCGAACTGGTCGACGAGCACGCGCAGCCTGTCCTTCGACGCGCGCGCGCCGCCCGCGGCCCCAGCGCCGACATCCGCGCGGCTCACGACGGCGCGAATCGCCTTCGCATGCAACGCCGCCAGCACCAGATTCACGTTCGGCGTCTTGGCATGCGCCGCGTTGTAGGCCGGCGGCTCGAGCACCTCGACCGCATGCAGGTAGCGGTGGCGCAGTCCGCCGGCGAGCTTGCGCACGGTGGCGTCGGAGAGCTTCTTCGAGTCGCCGACGCCGCCCGCGCGCAACTTCGGTCCGTCGCCGGCGGGAACGAGCACGCAGGCGACCACGAGCGGCCCCAGGAAGTCGCCCTTGCCGCATTCGTCGCTGCCGACGAGGTCGACCCCATCGCGGCGGGCGGCGCCAGACGCCGCGCTCCCGGCCGCCGATGCCGGCGGGACATCGCCCAGGTAGGTGTTCATCAACGCCTGCGGATCCGCGGCCTGCACGACGAGCTTGCCCGACGTGTAGTGCGTGATCGTCGCGCCGGCGCCGCGCGCCGAGAAGTGCGCGTAGGGCGCGGAACGCAGCTCGAACCCGGCGCTTTCGAGCTTCCGTCGGAGTTCGCGTCCGGCGTCCGCGTGCATCTGGAGCACGAGCGTCTGCTGAGCCATGGGCGCGTGACGATAGCAGGCGCGGCGGCTGGACCCCCCGGGGGACCAACATCGGACAGGCACGCGCAGGTGTCCTCCGATTCGACGCCCCGCCCCCGTCGAAGGACTTGCGAACAAGCGATGACGCGCGCGGCACCCCCTGGCAGAATTCGGGCCATGCGAGCCCTCATTCTCTACGTGTGCGCCCTGGTGTTCGTTGGACGCGCTGCGAGTGCGCATCAGGACGCCTTGGAGCGCCGCGCGCGCGAAGTCGCCGCGATCATCGCCGCGGAGCCGAAGTGGGCCGACGACCTGTTCGACAAGGCCTTTCTCAAGGAAGTTCCGCCGGCCAGGCTGCGCGCCATCGGCCTGCAGTACTTCGCTCAGTGCGGCGAGGTGACGGACGTGCGCCTGCAAGAGCGCAAGACCGAGCACAGCGCGGTATTCGAGATGACGTTCGCGAAGGACCAGGTCGCGACGCTGACGCTCGGGCTTGGTGCGGCAGCTCCGAACTCGGTCGTGATGCTCTTCTTCGGCGTGCCCACGCAGGCGCTGTCCGACTGGCCGGCAGTGATCGAGGCCTTCCAGAAACTCCCCGGGTCGAGCAATTTCGCCGTCTGGAAACTCGGGGCCGAGAAACCCGAGGTGCTCGCCGCGCACGAGGCCGACCGCGCGCTCGCCATCGGCTCGGCCTTCAAGCTGTACGTGCTCGGTGCCCTGGTCGACGAGATCGCCGCCGGCAAGCGGAAGCTCTCGGACGTCGTGACGCTCGACGCGCGCTCTCGGTCGCTTCCGTCGGGAGTGCTGCACGCCTGGCCGTTGGGCACGCCGGTGACCTTGGCCTCGCTCGCGGTGGGCATGATTTCGATCAGTGACAACACGGCCACGGATCACCTGATGGCGGCGCTTTCGCGTGATCGGGTCGAGGCTCAGTTGGCGAAGATGGGCAATGAGAACGCTGCTCGCTCGCTGCCCTTCCTCCACACGCACGAGCTCTTTCGCCTCAAGGCCGCGCGCAACGCCGGAGCCGTCGCGGAGTACTTGAAGCTCGACCTACCGGGCAAGCGCGCGTTCCTGGCCAAGGAGGTCGCCGCCTGGCCGCTCGACGAGTCGATCTTCGACGGCGGGTTCCTGACGCGGCCGTCGTACATCGAGGAGCTCGAGTGGTTCGCCTCCGCCGCCGACTTGTGTCGCGCGATGGACTGGCTGCGCAAGGCGACCGAGAGCGGACCGGCGTCGAGCTTGCGCGAGGTCCTGGCGATCAACCGCGGTCTCTCGGTCTCGACGCGCGCGTTCCCCTGGGCGGGATTCAAGGGCGGATCCGAGCCTGGGGTGCTCGACTTCACATTCCTGCTGCGCGCCGCCGACGGGAGCTGGTACGCGCTCTCGGCGGCGTGGAACGACCCCAGCGCGGCTGTCGACGAAGTGCAATTCGCGGGGCTGGTGCAGCGTGCGATCGTCATCCTCGGCGGCAAGCCGGCGAAGTGACGGTTGGGCTCGGAACGCGCTCTGCAGCTCGACGAGCCGCGCGTTCTCGTGATCGGTGGCGGAGCTGCCGATCGAGGCCTGGTCGTCGTGGTGATGCAGACCTTGGCGTGCAGCGAGAAGCGTTCGATGTCGCGGTACGGCTCGCCTGAGATCGATAGCGGGCGCTCGTCGTGACGGCGGCGGCCGAGCTCCTCCGCCGGGCTCCTCCGCCGAGCTCCTTCAGCGGGTTTGTTCACTGCGACGCCGCTCTGCATTCCATCGCGCGTCCGGCTGCGGCGCTTGCGCATGTGCACGACGAAGGCGACGCTGGGCCTTCATGCGCGCGCTGCTCGCCGCGGGTTGGCTCATCGGGCTCACGCTCGTTGCGTTCGCCCAAGGACGAAAGCAACCCGCCGCGAAGCCGCCGCTCGATCCCGCCGTCTACCTGAAGCTGCCTGCGGTGGACCCGGTCGCATCGACCGCTCGCGCGATCCGCGTCTTGGTCTCGTTGCCCGAGGGCGATCGGCGCGACCAATGGCCGTACGAGGGCGTGTACCGCGAAGACGCCGGGCAGATTCCGATCGGCTATCGCGTCGGCGGCACGTCGATCGTCGGGCTCGCACTGCTGGCCGCCCCGGGATACGAGGAGGACAGCGAGCGCGCGGACGCCGTGCAGCGCGGTCTGGCCTTCGTGCTCGCGACGCTCGACGTGCCGCGCATGAGCGTCGAGTTCGAGGGGCGCTACGACGTGCGCGGCTGGGGCCACATCTTTGCTCTGCAGTTCTTCCTCGCCTTGCTCGACACGGGTCGCACAGCGAAGCCGCTCGAGGCGCCCGTGCGCGACAAGACGCGCTGGCTGGTCGGCGCGCTCGTCGACTCGCGAATTCCGGGCTCCGGCGGTTGGAACTACTCGCGGCCCGCCGGCTACATGAATCCGGAGAACCGCGCCTCGACATTCATGACCGCACCCGCGTTGCAGGCGCTCTTCCATGCTCGAGCCCGCGGCTACGAAGTTCCGGATCGTGTGCTCGACGAAGCGCTCGATGCTCTCGAACGGGCGCGCGCGGCTCCCGGTGGCTACGCCTACGGCGCGCCCGCCGTCGCACAGGCGGACAAGACCGAGGAGCAGCTCGGCATGATGGACAAGACCGCGAGCTCGGCCGCGCGCGCCGCGGCGATCGAAGCGACGCTGACGTTGGCCGGGCGCGGAAATCCGGCGCGGCTGCAGCGCGCGATCGACTTGTTCTTCGCGCACTGGGACGACCTCGCGGTGCGCAAGAGCCAGCTCGGCACGCATGTCCAGCCGTATGGAATCGCTCCGTACTACTTCATGTACGGCCACATGTACGTCGCGCAGGCAATCGAGCTGCTCGCCGACGACGCGGCGAAGCCGGCCTGGCGCGAGAAACTGCGCCAGCACCTCGCGCGATCGCAGGATGCGGAAGGGAGTTGGAATGACCGGCACTTCGAGCGCTCCGCCGGCTATGGCACAGCGATGGCGGTGCTTGCGATGCAGATGCCGACGACCGGCGCACCGGTCGCGCGTCCGTCCGAACTCGAAGCGATGCCGGAGTCAGGGCCCAAGCCGGCCGATGCCAAGTAGTTGCTTCGCGCGCCGAGGAGTCTTGTCGAGAGGCCTCACGGGACGCCCTCGAGGGAATGAGTCCGGGTTCCGCGATGAGAGCGCTGACTGGCAGGCCTGGCTTCAGGGTGTCAACAAGGTCAGCGCCAGGCCCTTGCTGCTGCTGAGCCCGAGAGGCGGCAGGGAGCAACTGGTCCAGGCCCATACGACCTGTACGTAGAGCGTCTGGCCGACCAAGCCTGGGTCGTTCGGGATCGGCAAGGTGGCCAGGCCGTTGCCCAGGGCGTTGCTGCTCATGGGCATTAGGAAGAAGTCCGCAGAGAGCGGATCGACGTGCAGCAGCACGCCCAGACCGAAGGGATCGGAACCGAGGAGATCCTGGCCCGTCGCCAGCGCGCCGATACCGGTGCTCGATAGCGGCGCGTTGTTGCACGTGATGCCGAACTGCGGTGAGCCGATCATCGGCGCGTGAGTCACATCCAATGTGTGTGCGCCTGCACAGCCGGGTGTGCCGGTGCCGTAGCTCGACGTGCCGGGGTTGTTGTCGAGGTCGAAGGTGTACGCCGCGCCGGCATTGATCGAGCTGTTGTCGGCCTGGTTGCCATTGACGCCCGTGGCGTTGCTGTCCTCGCGAGACGCCCCGACTACCACCGTGTCGCCGCTGACGGCCACCGAATAGCCGAAGTAGTCGAAGTCTCCGGGATTGGAAGCCTTGAGGTAGGCCTGCTGGCTCCAGTCGCTTCCCGAGCGGACGAAGACGTAGGCTGCACCGGATTCACTGGCGCCGTTGCTTGCCTGGTTGCCGTTTACGCCAGTGGCGCTGCTGTCCTCCCCATTGGCCCCGACCACCACCGTGTCGCCCGAGACGGCCACTGAACGGCCAAACTGGTCACTACTCCCGGTATTGGAGGCCTTCAGGTAGGCCGGCTGGCTCCAAGAGGCGCCGGTGCGGACGAAGACGTAGGCCGCACCGGAGAATGAAGAGCTGTTGTTCGCCTGGTTCCCGTTCACGCCCGTGGCGTTGCTGTCCTCGCCATGCGCCCCGACCACTACAGTGTTGCCGCTGACGGCCACCGACCAGCCGAAGTTGTCGAACGCTCCGGTATTGGAGGCCTTCAGGTAGGCCTGCTGGCTCCAGACGCCGCCTGAGCGGACGAAGGCGTAGGCCGCACCGGAGTCGGCAGCGCTGTTGTCCGCCTGGTTGCCGTTCACACCCGTGGCGTTGCTTTTCTCGCTGACCGCACCGACCACCACCGTGTCGCCGCTAACGGCCACCGAGGTGCCGAATACGTCGGCCGAGCCGGTATTGGAAGCCTTGCAGTAGGCCTGCTGGCTCCAAACGATGCCGGTGCGGACGAAGACGTAGGCGGCTCCCGATTGCAGAGCACTGTTGTCTAGCTGGTTACCGTTCACGCCCGTGGCTTCGCTGTCCTCGAACAACGCCCCGACCACCACCGTGTCACCACTGACAGCCACCGAACGGCCAAAGTAATCGCCAGCCTCGGTATTGGAGGCCTTCAGGTAGGCCTGCTGGCTCCAGGCGCCGCCCGACCGGACGAAGACGTAGGCCGCACCGGATTCGCCAGCGCTGTTGTCCGCTTGGTTGCCATTCACGCCCGTGGCGTTGCTCGCCTCGCCAAACGCCCCAACCACTACCGTGTCGCCGCTGATGGCCACCGACCAGCCGAAGTTGTCGAATGCTCCGGTATTGGAAGCCTTCAGGTAGGCCTGCTGGCTCCATACGCCGCCCGAGCGGACGAAGACGTATGCCGCACCGGAGTCGATAGCGCTGTTGTCCGCCTGGTTGCCGTTCACGCCCGTGGCGCTGCTGTCCTCGAGATACGCGCCGACCACCACCGTGTCGCCGCTGACAGCCACCGACAGGCCGAAAAAGTCGTTGCTCGAACTCACTCCGCTGTTGGAGGCCTTCAGGTAGGCCTGCTGCACAACAGGGTCAATCGTGAGCGGGTAGTGTGCACCAGCATCGTCGACCTGCAGCCGCAGCCGGCCGCTTCCGATCGTGTGCCACTTCGCGGAAACGGATTTTCCCGCTGCGTCGAAGACCGTGAGACCGTTGTAGTTCAGCGCCGCGCTGCCTCGCGCATCGGTGAACGACACGTTGCGGCCGTCTTGCGAAACGACTGGTTGCAGATTGCCACGAATCGACAGGTCCATCGTCAGCGGCGCGTCTGCACTGCTGGGTCTGCTTGCAACCGTGAAGCCGTGCTCGAGACCGCGTGAATCGTTGACGTACCACTCGGTGACGTGATTGTCCCATTCTCGCGAGAGACGGCCGCCATCGATCGACGTGGCGCGCGGATCGGTGACTGGATTCGCGGCGCCCCAGCCGTAGCCTTGAAGATCGAGGCCCCAGCTCCAGTTGCCGGAGTCGGGTCTTGTTGTGAATCCACGTTCGTCGAACGTGGTGTGCAAGTCCTGGCCCGGATTGCGGGCGCTCCAGCTCTCTTCGGTTCCGCATGCGCCGTCGACGGCGAAGATCTTGTGTCGGCCTGCTTCGTAGGCAGCGCGGATGCTCGCTCAGTCGTGAGCGGCAAGACCCATCGGCTGGTTCTCTGCGCTCGCACCGACACGACTTGCCACATCTGTAGCGCCCCCTGAGCGGTCCTCGCCGAATACCGCCAGCATTCCAAGGAAGACAAGGGGAACTGTGCGGAGCAGCGAAGCGATCCCGTCCATGGTTCAGCCTCAGATAACCAAGTTAACCGATGGCAAGAGAAGGCCGATTTCCACGCGAAGCCGCGCTGAAGCAGCGGGTAGGACGTCCAAGCGAATGCGCGGGTAGCGCATTCCTTCGGAAAGTCCCCGCAGGATGCGAAGGTCTTGTCGCAACTCGAACGAGCGCAACGAGCTGAGCGCGTCGAACGTATCCGAAGGATGCGAAGGGCCGGCCCGACGACGCACTCGAACGCTGCGCCAGCCCTCGAGCTCTACCCCGGCTTCCTGCCCGCAATCGAATGCGCGGCGAGCGTGTGGACGGGCACGGTTGGGCGATCGGGCGGCGCACAAGCTGACGCACTCGTAAGCGCGCCGCGTTTGCCGCTCCGCTGCGGCGGAGCTACGGTAGCGCGCTCACCCCCGCCCCCACGCCTCCCCCACACCGCCTTGGCCAAGATCAACGACACCATCCTCGAGGCCATCGGCTGCACGCCGATGGTCCGCCTGCGCCAGATCGGCAAGCAATTCGGCTGCGAGATCCTGTGCAAGTGCGAGTACTTCAACGCCGGCGGCTCGGTCAAGGACCGCATCGGTCGGCGCATGCTCGAGGAGGCTCAGCGCAGCGGCCGCATCAAGCCCGGTGACACGCTGATCGAGCCGACCAGCGGCAACACCGGGATCGGCCTGGCGCTGGCGGCCGCGATCTACGGCTACCGGATGATCATCACGATGCCCGAGAAGATGAGCCGCGAGAAGCAGCTCGTGCTCGAGGCGCTCGGTGCCGAGATCATCCGCACGCCGACCGAGGCCGCCTGGGATTCGCCGCAGAGCCACATCGGCGTCGCCAAGCAACTGCAGAAGATCCTGCCCAACGCGCACATCCTCGATCAGTACGGCAATCCCGACAATCCGCTGGCCCACTACCACGGCACGGCCGAGGAGATCCTCGCGCAGACCGACGGCAAGCTCGACTTCTTCGTCGCCACGGCCGGCACGGGCGGCACCATCGCGGGCGTCGCGAAGAAGCTGAAGGAGAAGGTGCCGGGAGTGCGCGTCGTCGGCGTCGATCCCGTCGGCTCGATCCTGGCCGGGCCCGGCCCGATCGCGAGCTACAAGGTCGAGGGCATCGGGTACGACTTCATTCCCGACGTGCTCGATCGCGGGCTGGTCGACGAGTGGATCAAGTCGCGCGACGCCGAGTCCTTCCAGATGGCGCGGCGCCTGATTCGCCAGGAGGGCCTGTTGTGCGGCGGCAGCTCGGGCTCGGCCGTGTGGGCCGCGCGCGAGATCGCGAAGAAGCACGGGCCGGGCAAGCGCATCGTCACGATCCTGCCCGACTCGATCCGCAACTACATGACGAAGTTCCTCGACGACCAGTGGATGCGCGAGAACGGCTTCGTCGAGCAGGGTTGGGAGACCACGACCGTCGGCGACGTGCTGCGCCGGCTGGGCAATCGCAAGGTGCACGTCACGGCGAGCTCGGAGACGGTGGCGGACGCCGTGATGCAGATGAAGGAGCACGGCATCAGCCAGTTGCCCGTCGTCGACGACGGCGCGGTGGTCGGCATCGTCACGGAGGCGGACCTCTTGTCGAAGCTCGTCGAGGATCGCGCCTCGCTGGCGAGCTCGGTGGCCGAGGTGATGTTCCGCAAGGTGCGCACGGTGCGCGCCGACGACGACGCGGGCACGTTGACGAAGCTGTTTGCCGAAGGCCTGATCGGCCTGGTCGTCGACGGCTCCGGCAAGTTGCTCGGAGTCGTGACGAAGATGGACCTCGTCGACTTCCTGACCAAGCCGGTCAAGAAGTAGCGGTTCGAGAAGTGGCGGCGTCGGCCGTCTCGCTGACCAGGTCGCCGGCCAGCTCCCCCGCGATGCCGGCCGCGAAGCTCGACTCGGTCGCGCCTGAATGCGCACGCGTGCCGCGCGCGCGCAGCGTTTCGACGATCGAGAGCAGACCGACCCACGCGAAGCCCCACAGGAACAGCGCGAGGAACGGCAGCGTGCCCCACAGCCGCTGGTCGACCGCGCGCCACAGCGCGACGGCGATCCATCCCGCGGGCAGGAGTTCCAGGCCGGGCAGCCCGCGCAACAGCGCGCGGTAGGTGCGCGACGTCGCGGCGTTGCCGCGCTTGGGCGTGCGCACGAAGGTGCCGGTGTCGCCGAACCAGCCCTCGAGCACCGCGCTCGTCTGTGCGACGCTCATGCCGATGCCCAGGGCGATCGCGGCCGGCACGTCGAGCCAGCGCTGCGCCGGCGAGCGGCCGACCGCAGCCTGGCCGACGCCGTAGAAGATCGCGATCGAGAGCGTGCTCACGCAGAACATCCCGGCGTGCGCCCACCAGGGCAGCGCATCGAGCACCGGCAGTGCCGCGGGCAGGCACAGCACCAACAGGAGCACGAGCGGATAGCCGATGTTGCCGGTCAGGTGCGCCGTCGCCTCGAGCTTGTTGCGCAGCGGCACGGGCGCGCGCCAGATGCGCCACATCAGCTTGCGCGCGACCTGCACGGAGCCCTTGGCCCAGCGATGCTGCTGGGACTTGAAGGCCAGGATGTCGGGCGGGAGCTCGGCCCTGGCTTCGACCTCCGGTCGATAGTCGAAGCGCCAGCCGCGCAACTGCGCGCGGTAGGAGAGATCGAGGTCTTCGGTCAGCGTGTCGTGCTGCCAGCCGCCGGCGGCGGTGATCGCGCAGCGCCGCCACAGGCCGGCGGTGCCGTTGAAGTTGAAGTACAGCTGCTGCGTGTGGCGCACGCGGTGCTCGAGCGCGAAGTGCCCGTCGAGCAGCGTCGCTTGCGCGCGCGTGAGCAGGCCGTCGGAGCGGTTCTCGTGCCCCCAACGCGCCTGGACCATCGCGACCGCGGGGTCGGCGAAGCTCGGCAGCAGTTGGCGCAGGAAGCGCGGCTCCGGCGTGAAGTCGGCGTCGAAGATCGCAACGAATTCACCGCGCGCGACGGCCAGGCCCGCTTCGAGCGCGCCGGCCTTGTAGCCGGTGCGATCGGCGCGCCGCAGCACCTTGGCGTCGATGCCCGCGGCGACCAGCGCCGCGACTTCGCGATCGACGATCGCGCGCGTCTCGTCGGTCGAGTCGTCCAGCACCTGGATCTCGAAGCGCTCGCGCGGGTGCTCGAGCCGCCCGGCCGCGCGAATCACCCGCGCTGCGACCGTGCGCTCGTTGTAGATCGGCAGTTGCACGGTCACGCACGGCGCGGCGGCGTCCGGCGCAGGCGTCGCGGGCTCGCCCCAGGGACGGAAACGCAGCACGAACCACAGCCGGTGCAGGCCGTAGGCGGCGAGCACGGCCAGCAG
>VGZE01000086.1 GCA_016872755.1 Planctomycetota bacterium | reverse complement strand
AACCCAGCGCCAGCTCGAGTGCGCGGCGGGCTTGCGCGGGCTCGGCTGCGCTCCGGAGCTCGTGCTGCACAGTCCGTGGTTGCGCGCCGCGCAGACGGCCGCGCTGCTGGCCCGCGACGGCGAGCCGGTCGAACCGCATGCCGGACTGGCGCGCGCGCCGGACGAGCGCTTGTGCGAGGAACTGCTGGCGCGCGGCGCGCGCGAGTTGTGGTGCGTCGGTCACAACCCCTGGCTGGCGGAACTCGCCTGCCTGTTGTGCGGCCTGCCGCGCGAAGGTGCGGCGGCCCTCGAGCTGAAGAAGTCCGGTGTGCTGTGGCTGGCGGGCGACGGCCGGACGGGCGAGTTCACGGTGCGGGCGCTGCTCGGGCCGCGCCTGTTGCGGCGCATGCCGCCGCCGGGCTGAGCGTGCCGCCGGGATCGGCGGCACGGGGTAGAATCGACCGGATGTCGGCTCTTCCCTGCTTCATCGTTCGCGCCGCCGTGCTGTGCCTGCTGGCCCTTTCGACTTGGGCCCAGCAGCAGGGCGCCGCGCAATCCGCGCCGCTGAGACCGCGCCTGTTGGACACGGTCTTCGAAGTGCAGGACGGCGACGTGCAGGACGTGGCCGGCATGCGCGTGGCACCCGCCGACCCGACGCTGCAGCGCGTGTGGTTGGCGCAGGGACGCGTGCGCGCGGCCTTTGCCGCCGGCACGCGTGAGCGGATGCTGAACGAGGATCGCCGCTTCGACTCGCTGTCACCCGGCAACCACGAGAAGCTGGTGGCGGTCGAGGTCGATACCGAGGGACCGCTGCACTACGTGTACACGCTGACCGAGCTCGAGCAGGGCGAGAAGGCGTTGGGCACCTACTCGTATCGTGCGGCCGTCTATCGCGAGCAGATCTCGGCCCCCTTCTCCCCCGCGCTGCCGGGTCCCCAGATCCACGCCGAGGTGCCGGTCGACTTCATCCCAGCACCCAATCCGAACGACGCCCGCTACGACAAGGTCCAGGACCTGCGGCCGTGGAACGCCGATGGCAAGCTGGTGATCTCGACGTTTTATGCGCTGCACGTATTCGACGACCAGCCCGCGGCGATCACCTGGCGCTCGCGCGCCGGCGAGCTGGTCGAGGCCTGGGGCAACGCGCTGGCCGCGAACCTGAAGTTCGGCTGGCTCGGCTATCCCGACTGCGCGAGTGCTCCCGAGAAGATCGCGACGCTGCTGCGCTTCAAGCTCGCCGACGAGAACGGGGCCGCACCGGGAGGCGTGATCGCCTACTGCATCGCGTCGCCGTTCGGCTATTGCGTCAAGCCGTTCCCGCGGCTGGTGTTGCTGGCGGACGTGTCCGCCGGCAATTGGAACGCGCCGACCTTCGACGCCGACGCCGGACCGGGCCGGCGCTACGTCTACTGGAACCCGGCCGACAAGCCCGCCGGTCTGCAGAGCGGCTGCACGGACCTGACCGGCGCGACCTGCGCGGCGGGAACCTGCCCGACCTGCATCAAGCAAAGCGGCGAGAGCGTGCCGTCCTTCGCCGTCTTCGACTCCTTCACCGGCGCCGACATCGACGTGTTCGTCGATCCGGCGCTGCCGGCCCCGGGCCTGCGCGGGTGGGTCGCCTGCGGCACCGAGCGGCAGGCCCAGCGCCTGGATCTGTCGAACGCCTTCGCGAATCCCGCGCACGCATGGAACGCGCTGCGCATCAACGTGGGTGCGCAGGCACCTCTGTTGAAAGTGCTCGCCGATCCGGATCAGCCGCACCTGCGCTTCGTGATGCAGTCGATGAACTCGACGCACGTCGTCCGCTTCGACGGCCTCGGTTGGATCACGACCGTGCTGGCCGGCGAATCGCACGGGGAAGACGCCGGAGAGCGCGACATCGCGATGCTCGACCTCCCCGAACCGAGCGGCGCGAGTTCGCGTGTGCTGTGGACGGCCGGCACCGGACTGTGCGACTGGGTGCACAAGCTCGTCGACATCACGGCCAACAAGCCGGGCGTGCCCAAGCTCTACGACCCCGCGTCCACGCCGGCCGTCGATCCGCAGAAGATCCCCTGGGTCGCGGCCTCCGATGGCGCGGCCGCGATCGTAGAGCTGGCGCAAGCGCGCGCAGCCGTGTACCTGGCCACGTTCGGCGGCATGGTGCGCTGGGATCCGGTCACGCTGGCGTCCGGACGCAAGGACTACACGCAGTGGCACCAGGTGACGAGCACCTACAAGCCGAGCTATCCCCCGGGCGGAACCAACACGACGCCGACCGAGCAGGTCGACATCCCCGCGCTCACGGGCTCGGCGCGGCGCTTCGTGCAGGCCACGGGCGACGGCGGCTTCCTGGACTGGAAGATCGACGACACGACCCTCGCCTTCTCCGCGCAGAGCTTCGTGTACCAGGTCCCCAACTGGGTCGGCGCGGCCGGCTGGCCCGGGGCGGGCGCGCTGTTCGCCTACGGTCACGACGCGGTCAGCTTCGAATTCGACGGCCAGGACTACCTGGCCGTGGATCTGACGCGGCAGGACAACAGCGACGTCGCGCTGCAGATCTATCGCTACGTTCCCGCCGGCGCCGGCTCCTGGTGCCTGACCGGCGTCTTCGTGCAGAAGGAGCTGGTGTCCGGCCTCGGCTTGCCGACGCAGAACTACTCGCTGCACGTGTCGGTGCACGTGCTCGAGCCTGCGCACGTGCCGTTCGCGTTCGTCGGCTTCAAGGGCGGCATCGTCGGGTTCGACATCTCGAGTGCGATGAGCTGCCCCGCCGGCGCGGCCCCGGTGCAGAGCTTCGGCGCCTCGAACCCGCGCGTTCGGCTCCTGCCGCCGCCGTCGTCGGGCGCGATCTATGAAGCCTGGGGCGTCGAGCGCCTGCTCGGGCCCGGCCCCGGCGAGGAGCGCCTGGCCATCGCCTGCGACAAGGGTGCCATCGACACCGGCGTGTTCCTCTACTCGTTCGATCCCACGACCGGCATCGCGGGAAGCTCGCCGCTGTGGCAATCGGGCCCGGGTACCTTCCCGATCAACGCTCCGCTGTCGGGCGCATTCAAGCTGCGCAGCCTGCCCGCCGCCGGCGGCAAGCAGGAGTTGTTCGTGGCCGACCGCGCCGGCTACTTGATCCAGATGCGCTGGAGCCAGCTCGCGCCGAACCAGCTCAGCTACCGCGGCCACTGGAAGAGCGACTACGGCTACCTGGTCAACGACTGCCGGCCCTACGACTTCGGCGCGGGCCTCGGGTGGATGCTACTGGTCCCCAAGGACCGCGAGAGCTTCGCCTGGGTGCGGCCCTACCTGGGTCCCTGATCCGAGCGCGGCAACCCCGGCTCCGCCTGCCCCGCGTCGCGCGCGGGCAGCACGCAGGGTCGCCCGTGGAAACTGCCGAACCACAGCCGCGAACCGTAGACGGGCACGAGCTGCGCGGGCTGCAGGATCCGTTCCGGCGCGCCGCGCGCGCACAATTCGCCGCGCGCCAGCAGCAGCACCTCGTCGGCGTACTGACCGGCCAGGTTCATGTCGTGCGTGACGACCGCGACCGCGCGTCCGTCGCGCGCCAGGCGCGCGAGCAGATCGAACACGGCCAACTGGTGTTCCGGATCGAGCGCGTTGGTCGGCTCGTCCACCAGCAGCACGCCCGCCTGCTGCGCGAGCGCGCGCGCCAGCAGCGCGCGCTGGCGCTGGCCGCCCGAGAGCTCGTCGAGCAGGTTGTGCTCGCAGCCCGCGAGGTCGCAGTCGATCAGCGCGCGCGCCACGACTTCGCGATCCGCGCGCGTCGCGGCGAGCGCGCCGGCCTGGTGCGCGTAGCGCCCGCCGAGCACGAAGTCCTCGAGCGTCTGCAGCGGCAGGCTCGACAGCGCCTGAGGAACCAGCGCGATGCGGCGCGCGCGCTCGCGCACGGGCAAGGCGAGCAGCGCGCCGCCGGCGCTGTGGACCGCTCCGCGCTGCGGGCGCAGCGAGCCGGCCAGCACGCGCAGCAGCGTGCTCTTGCCGGCCGCGTTGGGCCCCAGCAACGCGACCAGGCGACCGCCGCGCAACTCGAGGCTCAGGCCGCGCAGCACCGGCGCGCCGGTGCCGTAGGCGAATTCGACGTCGCGCGCCTCGAGCAGGACCGCCGCGTTCACCATGCCACGGTGCTCCGGCGCTCGCGCCACAACAGGTAGAGGAAGAACGGACCGCCGACGATCGACATCAGGATGCCGGGTTGCAGCGCGAGGTGGCCGAGCAGGGCCCGCTGCGCGACATCGGCGCCCAACAAGAACGCCGCGCCGCCCAGCGCCGACAGCGGCAGCAGGCGCGCGTGCCCATGGCCGACGACGCTGCGCAACAGGTGCGGCACCACCAGTCCGACGAAGGAGATCTGCCCGGCCACCGCCGTCGCCGCGGCCGCCGCCAGCGCCGCCGCGCCGAGCGCGAGGAACTTGGTGCGCGCGAGGTGGACGCCCAGCGCCTGCGCGTCCTGCTCGCCGCCGGCGAACAAGTCGAGCTCGCGCGCGACCCATGGCGCGACCGCGAGCGCCGCGCTCAGCGCAATCACGGCCAGCAACGCGTGCGCGGCCGAGCGATCGTCGAGCGTGCCGAAGGTCCAGGCCAGGATCGCGCGTGCGATCTGGAAATCATCCAGCGTCAGCGACTGCAGCGCGGCCAGCGCGCCGGCGATGCACGTGTTGACCGCGATGCCGACCAACAGCAGCGTGGGCACCGACAAGCGCCCGTCGACGGTAGCGAGCCTCACCACCAGCATGCACACCAGCACGGCGCCGGCGAAGGCACCACCGACGACCAGCCACGGCGTCGGGCTCCACAAGCCGCCGCTCAGCCAGGTCGGCAGCAGCCCGCCCAACAGCGCGATCGCGGCGGCCGCGCCGAGGCTGGCGCCGGCGCTGACGCCGATCACCGACGGGGAGGCCAGCGCATTGCGGAACACGCCCTGCAACAACGCGCCCGAGAAGGACAGGCTCGCGCCGACCGCGGCCGCGACCAGCGCGCGCCACAGGCGCAACTGCGCGATGGTCTGCAGGTGGCCGGGCAGCGGATCGGCGAGCCCGAGCCACGCCGCCACCGCGCGCAGCGCATCCCGCGCGCCGATCTCGGCGCTGCCGCCGACCACCAGCGCCGCCGGCACCAGCAACAGCAGCGCGAGCAGCAGCACGCCGGTCAGCACTCTCGCGCGCGCCTGCCCGGAGCGGCCGCTCATTCGCGCCGCGCCGCCCGCGCGCGCTCGAGGCGTTCGGAGAGCAGTTCGGCCGCCTCGAGCAGCTGCTGCGAATTGGACGCGAAGAGCCGCTGCGGCAGCTCGACGATGCGCTGGCCGCGCACGGCGGCGAGCTGCGCCAGCACCGGCTCGGAGCGCAACAGCGCGATCGTGCCGCCCTCCCCCTCGCCCTCGCCGCGGTGCGCGACGACGATCCAGTCCGGA
This sequence comes from Planctomycetota bacterium, assembly GCA_016872755.1. Lineage (GTDB taxonomy): Bacteria > Planctomycetota > UBA1135 > UBA1135 > GW928-bin9. The sequence goes on along the minus strand of VGZE01000086.1, from coordinate 7,303 downwards.
TCGAGCGCGAGCAGGTCCTCGAAGGACATCGAGGCATGCCCGTGCAGGTGGCCGGCCGCGTTGGCCAGGCCGCACAACGCGAACACCTCCGCCAACGTCGAGCCGCTGCCCGCGCAGGCGCCCTGGCTGCCGTAGTACGAGTAGGCCAGCGCGCGCTGCCCGCGCCCCGCCCCACGCGCGCGCAGCGCGTCGGCGCGCCGGCGCCAGGCTGCGATGACCGTCTCGGCGCGCGGCTCGAGATCGAGCGCGCGCCCGAGCAGGCGCAGGTTCGCTTCGACATCGGCCATGCACGAGACATCGGGCAGCTCGAGCACGTTGACACCGACTTCGCGCAGGCGCTGCGTCGTCTCCAACGCGCCCCACGGATCGCTGACGACGAGGTCCGCGCGTCCCGCGAGCAGCGGCTCGGCCAGGTAGCGTTCGAAGCGCGGCAGCGCGTCCCAGGCGGCGCGTTCGGAGGCGCCGCGCTCGGCCAGCACCGAGTAGTCGAGCGCTTGCCGCGGCAGCGCGGCCAGCCGATCGGGTCCGACGAGCTCGGTCAGCAGATCGAGGGCGCCGGCATTGGCGGGCACGATGCGCCGGGGCTCGCTCGTGACGAGCATGCGCGCGCCGCTGGGCAGTTCGATCAGGCGCGGATAGCCTTCCTGCGCAGCCGCGGTCCCGGCTGCACCGGGCGCCTCGCGCGCGCAACCGACCAACCCGCTGAGCAACAGCCCGCCCGGGATGGAGAGACACAAGGAAACGGCGTGGGACGCGAGTGCGGATCGATACATGGACGGCCCTGCCTGCGAGGGCCCCGCCGGGGCGGTGCTGGAAGACGGCGAACCGAGGCGCGGGTCCCCCCAGGCGATCCGACTCGAGGCGGCGTCGCGCGCGACGCCGAACCTCACACGGTTGCGGGCCAGTCCCGGATTCGCACCGGGTTCCCCTGCGGGGGCGCCTCCGTCCGCATGGACAGAGGACGCCGCTGAGTGTCCCGCGCCCGCCCCGGGAATGCAACCAGACAGGGGCTCAGGCCGAGGCGCCGAACTCGAACTCGACCGGCAGCTCGATCTCGGCGCGCAGGCTCTGGTGCACCGGACAGGACAGGGCCGCGCGCCGCAGCGCCTGCTGCGCGTCGGGATCCGTCACGCGCGGCACGCCGATCACGACCACGAGTCGGCCGATGCGCCGCACCGGGCTGGCAACCATTTCCTTGCGGACCCGAGCGCTCGCCCCGGCCATGTCCCAGCCGTGCCGCTCTGCCACGATCCCCATGATGGTCAGCATGCAGGCCCCCAGGGCGGTGGCGACCAGATCGGTCGGGGAGAAGGACTCCCCACGGCCGTGGTTGTCCACAGGGGCATCGGTGGTGAGCTGGGCTCCAGAAGGCCCGTGCACGGCCTCGCAACGCAGGCCGCCGGCATAGCGAACGCGGATTTCGACCATACGCGGAGTCTAGCGGTCCTCCCCCCCCTCCCGGCCCTCCTGGCCCGTCCACCCCTGCCGGGCGGCTCCCCTTGCCGACCTGGGCGGATCGGATAGCCTTTACGTTGTGAGGGCGCCCGTTGAAGGAATCCTGAGTGGGGCGAAACGCTCGTGGCCCGGCCCGGGTTCTTCGATTCGAGCGTCCAATTCCCACGCCTGCCACCTTTACCGGAAACTGACACGCTTCTGACCAAGACTCGCGCTTAAGCCTTCGTCCGCACGCTCACGCCAGCCCCGCCTCGTCCCGCACCGCTCGCAATTCGCGGTTTCCATCCCCTCCCCATGCGCCGAACCTCCTCGCTTTGCTCCGCTGCCGCAGGCCTGTTGGTCAACTTCGCACTCGCGTCCGCGCCGCTTGCCCAAGGCAATGTGCTGATGTTGATGGCGGACGATGTCGGTGTCGACAAGATCGGCGCGTACGGTGAGGGCAGCATGGTGCCGTCGACGCCCAACATCGATGCGCTGGCCGCCGGCGGCGTGCGCTTCAAGACCTGCTGGACGAATGCGACGAGTTCCACGACGCGCGCGACGGTCCTGACCGGCCGCTACTCGTTCCGCACCGGTATCGGGTACCTGGTGCTGCAAGACACGTCGACGCCTGCGCTGTCCCTTTCCGAGACGATCCTGCCCGAGGTCTTCGATCTCGGCTCGCCCGGCAGCTTCACGCACGCCTCGATCGGCAAGTGGCACCTCGGCAATTTCACCGTCGGCGGCGACGCCGCGCCCAACCTCGCGGGCTTCGGACACTTCTCCGGCATCCTGACGAACATGGAGGGGACGGAGAACTACTCGAATTGGATGAAGACCGAGAACGGCGTCTCTGCGTTCTCGCCGACCTACATCACGACCGACCAGGTCGATGAGGCGCTCGCGTTCGTGAACACGCAGACCAGCTCGTGGTACTGCCAGGTCTGGTTCTGGGCCGGCCACGCGCCCTACGAATCGCCGCCGACCGCGCTGTGCGGCTGCACGCTGCCGCCGCCGGTCCCGCACGGCGACGTCAAGCCCTACTACAACGCGTCGATCGCCTCGCTGGACACCGAGATCGGGCGGCTGCTCTCGAACATCCCGGCCGAAGTGCTCGCTGAGACCACGATCATCTTCGTCGCCGACAACGGCACGCCGGCCGAGTCGACGGTCGCGCCCTTCGTTCCCGCGCATGCGAAACCGACCCTGTACGAAGGCGGCCTGCGCGTGCCGCTGATCGTCAAGGGCCCGCAGGTGGTGCAACCCGGCCGCGTCGTCAACCACCTGGTGAACAGCGTCGATCTGTTCCGCACGGTCCTCGACGTGATGGGCGTGCAACCGGAACCGGTGCTCCCGCCGGGCACGAAGATCGACTCGGTCAGCATGCTGCCGTACCTGCTCGATCCGGCGGCTCCGGCGCAGCGCAAGTGGATCTACTCCGAGCTGTTCTTCGATCCGCTGTTCCAGCCCAAGAAGGCGATCCGCGATACGCGCTTCAAGTACCTCCGCCAGGGCACCTTCGAAGAGCTCTACGACCTGCAGCTCGATCCGTGGGAGTCGCAGAACCTGATGCTCGGCGTGCTCACCCCGCTGCAGGTGCGGATGTACCGCAAGCTGACGGAGGACCTGGCCGCGCTGCTGGCGTCCTAGTCGAGGCGCGCAGCGCGCAGCATCACGGGGCGGGCGTGTCGGAGCGGTCCGCGCCGCCGTCGGCCGGCCGTCCGGCGGCCTCGGCGACCAGTTGCGGGTGCAGATCCCGGCTCAGGCTCCCGCGCTGCAGCGCAGCGGCCAGGAGCAGCGCGAACACGCACACCGCGATCATCCATTCGTGCAGGCGCAGGCGGTGGGCCTTCATGCACATTCCTTCGGAAGGAACCGCCCGCGGCTTGAGCCCCCCCCCGCCCTCGGGTACGAAGGGGCCATGCAAGCACTGCACGGGCGCTCCATCCTCGTCACGGGTGCCAGTTCTGGAATCGGCGCCGCGACGGCGCGGCTGCTGGCCGGCGCGGGCGCGCGGATCACGCTGCTGGCCCGGCGGCCGGACCGTCTCCGGCAGGTCGCGGCGGACTGCCCCGACTCGAAGGTGATCGCGGCCGACGTGGGAGACTGGCCGGCGATCGAGCGCGCCTGCGCTGACGCGGCCTACGACGCGGTGATCGCCAATGCCGGGCTCGCGCGCGGCGTCGATCCGCTGCAGTCCGGAGTACCCGCCGAGTGGAGCGAGGTGGTCGACACGAACATCAAGGGAGTGCTGCACGTGATCCGCGCGACGCTGCCGGGAATGCAGGCGCGCGGTCGCGGCGATCTCGTGCTGCTCGGGAGTGTCGCAGGCCGGCAGGTCTATCCGGGCGGCGGCGTGTACTGCGCGACCAAGCACGCGGTGCGCGCGCTGTACGAAGGACTGCGGCTGGACGATCCCGGCAGCGGCGTGCGCTATGCGACGATCGACCCGGGACTGGTGCGCACCGAATTCGGCCTGGTGCGCTTCCGTGGCGACGCGGACAAGGCCTACGCGCCGTACAAGGGCATCCAGCCGCTGGAGCCGGAGGACGTCGCGGACGCGATCCTGTGGGTGTTGACGCGGCCGCCGCACGTCAATGTCGGCGAGCTCGTGCTGTGGTCGACCGCGCAGGCCTCGACCACGAAGGTGCACCGCAAGAGCTGACCCGGTCGAACTAGTGCGCCGTGGATGCGGTTCGCGGCAGGTCGCGCCGCTTGCGAGCACAGCCCTTGCAGTAGCCGGACAACTTCAGCACGTGGCTGACGAGCTCGAAGCCCAGGCGCGCGCAGTTCTCGCGCTGCAGCTCCTCGATACGCTCGTCGCTGAACTCCTCGATCTTCCCGCAGGACAGGCACACGACGTGGTCGTGATGCCGGTGGCCGAGCACGTGCTCGTAGACCAGCTCGCCGGTGCCCGGGTCGAGGGACTCGAGGAAGCCGCCTTCGACGAGCAGCGAGAGCGTGCGGTACACGGTCGCGCGCGAAACCGAAGCGCCGGCCTCTTCCTTCAGCCACAGGTACAGGCGCTCGGCGCTGAAGTGCTCGTGCGTGGCGAATGCGCGATCCAGGCAGCGTCGGCGCTGCGCGGTCAGCTTGAGGCCGCGCTCGCGCAGGAAGCTCTCGAACGAGCGATGGATGGCGGCGAGGTGCACGCCTAGACGCTAGCTCAGCTCGAGCCGCCCGCGCTAGTCCTCTGGCTCTCCCGCCGCGCCCAGCACCTCGGCCTGTGCCTTCTCGCGCCGCAGGCCGATGTCCTTGCGCCAGAAGGCGCCCTGCCAGCGCACGAGCGAGCAGGCCTCGTAGGCCCTGGCCCGCGCCTCGTCGACGTCGCGGCCCAGCGCGGTCACGCACAGCACCCGCCCGCCGCTCGTCACCAGCGCGCGCCCCTGCTGCTTGGCCCCGGCGACGAAGGCGACGACGTCCGGCAACTGCTCGATCTTCTCCAAGCCCAGGATCGGGTCGCCCTTGCGGTACTCGCCGGGATAGCCCTCGGCGCACATCACGACGCCGACGCACACGCGCGACTCCCATTCCGGCGGCTCGAGTTCGGCCAGCTTGCCGTCGGCGGCCGCCACGAGATACGGCACGAGATCGCTCTTGAAGCGGCGCACGAGCACCTGCGTCTCCGGATCGCCGAAGCGGCAATTGAACTCGAGCACGCGCGGCCCGCCGTCGTTGACCATCAGCCCCGCGTAGAGCAGACCGCGGAATTCGACCTCCTCGATCGTCAGCGCGTGCAGCGTCGGGAGCAGCACGCGGCTCTCGATCTGGCGCATCAATCGACGCGTGACCCAAGGTGCAGGCGACAGCACGCCCATGCCGCCGGTGTTGGGGCCGCTGTCGCCGTCGCCCACCTGCTTGTGGTCGATGGCGGGCTCGAGGATCAGCAGGCCGCGGCCGTCGGTGATCGACAGCACCGAGACCTCCTGCCCCTCGAGGAATTCCTCGATCACGATCTGGTCGCCGGCCGCACCGAGCTTCTTCTGCTCCATCAGCGTGTCGACGACCGCGCAGGCCTCGCGCGCGTCCTGGCACACGAACACACCCTTGCCCGCCGCCAGTCCGTCGGCCTTGACGACCTGCGGCCAGTACTTGCACGACTCCAGGTAGCTCTTGGCCACCCCGGCGCGGTCGAAGCGCTTGTAGCCGCCGGTGGGGATGCGGTGTCGCTCGAGGATTTCCTTCGCGTACAGCTTGCTGCCTTCGATGCGCGCCCCGCGCGCGCCGGGACCGAACACGCGCAGGCCGAGCGCGCGCAAGCGGTCGGCCAGCCCCAGCACCAGCGGCTCCTCCGGGCCGATCACGACCAGGTCGGGGCGCTCCTTCTGCGCCAGCTCGACCAGCCGCGCTACGTCGCCCACCGCGATGTCGACGTTGCGCGCGAGCTTCGCAGTGCCCGGATTGCCCGGCGCGCAGACGATCTCCTGCACGAGCGGGGACGACTTGAACTTCCAGACGAGCGCGTGTTCGCGACCGCCACCGCCGACGACGAGGAGCTTCATTGGGTGGGTTACGCGCCGGCCGACGCGTGCGTGGTCGCCCGGCGCAAGCCGCGCATTCTAGCGCCGGCCGCGCTATCCTTTCCCGCCCGAAAGCGACGGCGCACGACCGCGCGGCCGCCCTTGCCACGCAGGGGCCCCTCGCTGAGTTGGAGTGGCGTCCCCCGGGTGCCGCCCGCCGACGATTCGATTCCCGCTTCCCCACACACCGCTCCCCACACACCGCTCCCCACACACCGCTCCCCCGACCGCGCTTCCAACGACCGCGAGTTTCATGAACCTCTCCCTGATCTTCGCCGAGTACATCAGCGTCCATCCGAACGGCTTCTTCTCGATGCTGAACGGCGGCATCAACGCGCTCGCCGCGCAGCCCGTCAACGACAAGGGCCAGCAGCCCAACTTCAACGGGCACCTCTTGGTGCGCATCGAGACGCGCCCCGAGGAGGGCGGCAAGCACGTGCTGAAGCTGCGCCTGCAGGACCAGCAGAACGCGCTGCTCGTGCCGGAGATCACCGTAAACTTCGAGACGCCGACCCAGCCGTCGATGCCGGTCAACCTGGCGCTGGCGATCCCGATCCCGCTCAAGAAGGGCAACTACGCGTTCTTCGCCGAGGTCGACGGCAAGCGGCTCGCGCACTGGCCGCTCTCGATCGTCGAGGCGCAGCAGAAGGCGCAGGCCGGCCCGCCGCCGACGCCGACGCCCAATCCGTGGGGCAATCCGGCCGGCTTCGGCGGCAAGCTGCCGCAGGCCTAGCCCGGCGCCGCAGGCCTAGCCCGCGGAGCGCGGCCCGCGCGGGAATACGAAGCGCTGGTAGACCCAGCCGACCGCGATCGCGCAAGCACCCAGACCGAGGAAGCTCGCGACGCGCCACAGGTCGCGCAGCTCCGACAGGTCGTACAGGAACACCTTCGCGATCGCCGCGAGCATCACGACGAGCGAGGCCCAACGCACGAGCGCGCTGCGCGTGCGGATCCCCAGTCCTAGCAGCAGCGCGCCGTAGCCGAGCCAGGCCGCCGAGTACGCATAGGTCTCGGCCGCCGAACTCGTGCCGGATCCGAGCAGCGTGCCGCGGAAGGCCTGGCGCGCCTCGAAGGTGACGAGCGCGAATCCGTAGCCCAGCGCGAGCACGCCGGCTAGCCCGCCGGCCCAACGCCAACCGCAGCCGCGCAGCGCGAAGGCCACCGCGCACCAGCCGGCGAGCGGCAGGCCCAGGATCACGAGCAGCGCGTTCAGGATCGGCCAGGCGCCTACGCGCTCGTCGTGCCACAGCGGGCCGCGCGCATACAGCCCGCCCAGCGAGACGAGCAGCGCAGCGGCGCACACGACGAGCGCGAGCGCGCGCAGCACGCGCAGCGGCCAGTTCTGCGTG
>VGZE01000085.1 GCA_016872755.1 Planctomycetota bacterium | reverse complement strand
GCGCGGCGGGCGATCCCGCGCTCGAGCAGGGCTGGCGCGCGTGGTCGGCCCCGCGGCGCCAGTGGCTGCGCGAGCTGTGCCTGCCGGGCGCGACCGCCGCCCGTTAGACCACGTCTAAATGCTGTGCGGGAGGGCAGTTGCGACAGGCGCCCGAGCCCAGCGGAAAGTATCGCGCGCCGGCATGGAACCGCGCGCTGGCGGCCCCCGTCCAACGGACGTCGCGGGTGCTCGCTCACGCGGACGCTTGCGACACCTCGAGTCACCCAGGGAAGCCGGTGTTCGGTCGACCGGAAGCGCAAGCTTCTTTGAGGTCAGCCCTGTGCGCGGTGGGATTGGCCGGTTTCTGCCGCACCGATTCGAGACCCTGCAACGACCATCTTGGGCAGCGCAAGCCGCTCAGGGTGGTCGTCTCTTTTCACGGTCCATTTCACGGGCCTTTTCAGGGGGCGCCCTTTCTCTCAGGTTCGCGCGGCGTTAGATCATGCGCATGCGCAGCGCATCCTCTCCGCTCGATCGCCGTTCCGTGATCGCCGCGGGTGCCGCGGCGCTCGTCGGTTGCCGCAGCCCGTTCGCCGAGGAACGCGCGGGCGCCGCCCCGAACCTCCACACCGAGCGTCGCGCGGGCCCCGTGCTCGTCGGCAGCGCCAATGCGCTCGCGGGCATGCGCAAGGCCTGGGAGGCGTTCCGCGACGGCAGCTTGGATCCGCTCACGGCGGCGATCGAGGTCGTCAAGGTCGTCGAGGCCGATCCCGAGGACAATTCGGTCGGCCTGGGCGGCTTGCCGAACGAGGCCGGCGTCGTGCAACTCGACGCCGCTTGCATGCACGGCCCGACGCACAACTCCGGCGCGGTCGCGTGCCTCGAGAACATCCTGCACCCATCCGAGGTCGCGCGGCTCGTGCTCGAGCGCACCGACCACTGCCTGCTCGTCGGGAAGGGTGCCTACGAATTCGCGCGCGCTCACGGACACCCGCACGTCGAGCTGCTGACCGACGCCTCGCGCAAGATCTGGCTGGCCTGGAAGGAAGGCCACTCGCGTGGCGACGATTGGCTCGGCCCCGACGAAATCTGGCCCGAGCGCCGCGCGAAGAAGACAGCGCAGGCGTGGTGGGAGTCGCTGCCCGTTGCCAAGGTGGACCTCGACACGACGAGCGGGCGCGCGCGCGTCTGGGGGACGATCCACTGCTCGGCGCTGGCGGCCGACGGAGAGCTCGCCTGCACGACGACGACCTCGGGCCTGTCGTTCAAGATCCCCGGACGCGTGGGGGACTCGCCGATCCTCGGTGCCGGGTTGTATTGCGACCAGGACTGCGGCAGCGCCGGGGCGACGGGGCGCGGCGAGGCCAACATCCTGGCCAACGGTTCCTTCGCGATCTGCGAGCTGATGCGGCGCGGCGCCGCGCCGCTCGACGCCGCGCTCGAAGTGCTGCGCCGAGTCGCGGAGCAGGCCAGGCGTGGCGCGCGCTGGCAGCCGGCCCTGCTCGGGGCGGACGGCCAGCCGGCCTTCAACCTGCAGTACTACGTCGTCGCGCGCGACGGCCGCTACGCGGGTGCCTCGCTCAAGCCGGGCGGACAGTTCGCCGTGTCCGACGCCGAGCGCGGTCCGCGGCTCGAGGACCTGGTTGCGTTGAGCTGAGCGCCGCTCAGGAGCCCAGCGCGAGCTCGAATTCGACGGCGTCGACGCGGCCGTCGCCATTGCGGTCGAGCGCGGCGAGCACCGAGCTCGCGCGCAGCGCCAGCGGCTGGTGCTGCTGCAGTCGGGTCGCGTCGGCCACCGTGATCGCGCCGTCGCGGTCGACGTCCAGCCGCAGGAACATCGGTACCGGGCCGGCGATCTGCGGCGGCTCGGGAGGCGCGCCGGTGGGGCGCTCGCGCTCGACCACCTTGCCGAAGAGCCCCGCGACACTGCGCTCCAACGGCGGCAGCGAGGGCTGCAGGCCCGGCGCGAGGATCAATGCCAGGGCCGCGGCGAGCGCGTCGATCTCGGCTCCGTACAGTCGCAGGTTGCGATCGGCGTCGAGTTGATGGAAGAGCGGCACCTGCGCGATGTCCTCGATCCCGTAGTCGGCCAGGCAGGCCTGGGCCTCGAACGCGTCGAGCGCTCCGTCGCCGTTCTTGTCGTAGGCGACGCGCAGCTGCGTCGGGCTGCGCTTGGGCGCGACCGTGCTGTCCTTCACGGCCGGCTTGGGCGGCGGGAAAGCCCCCTGGCGCTCCAGCGTCTCGCGGTAGCGCAGCCCGAATTCGTCGCGGTCGACGCGGCCGTCACGATCGCGGTCGTAGACGCGGAACTCGCCGCGGTCGATGGCCAGCGCATCGCGCGCCTCCGCGTAGGAGATCCAGCCGTCGGCGTTGCGGTCGCAGATCTCGAAACACTGCTGTTCGTCGAGCTCGCCCTCGCGCGCTTGCGACGGCGGAGCGTCCTGCATCGACGGAACCGTCGGCAGCGCTCCTTCCAGCGGCGCTTGGGCGAGCAACACGACGAGCCACATGCTTCGGTAGCGTAGCAATCGGCGCTCCCCGGCGGACATGTTCAGGCCGCCTTGCGACCGCGGCGCGGGCGCGCGAGCACGCGCTCGAAGGCCTGCGGAGCCTGCTCGACCTGTCCGATCACCAGGTGCTTGCGCACCTCGGCCGGCAGCCGGCGGATGTCCTCGGCGTTGCGCGCGGGCAATACGACTTCGCGCAGGCCGGCGCGCAGGGCCGCCAGGCACTTCTCGCGGATCCCGCCGACCGGCAGCACATCGCCGTGCAGCGACAACTCGCCCGAGATGCCGACGTCATGGCGCACGGTGCGGCCGGTGAGCAGCGACGCGAGCGCCACAGCGATGGCCAGGCCCGCCGAAGGGCCGTCCTTGGGCGTCGCTCCGCTGGGGAAGTGGAAGTGCAGATCGATGTGCTCGAACACGTCGGGCCGCACGCCGAGCGTCTTGAACTGCGTGCGCACGTACGTGATCGCGGCCTGCACCGACTCGCGCAGCACGTCGCCGACGCTGCCGGTCAGCACCAAACGACCGCTGCCCGGCAGCGTCAGGATCTCGACCGGCAGCAGCGAGCCGCCCGAAGCCGTCCAGGCCAGCGCGGTGGCGATGCCCAGGGCCGGGCGCGTCAGGTGCAACTCCTCGTCTGCCTGCGGCGGGCCGAGCAGCGGCGTCAGGTCCTTGGGGCGCACGCGCAGGCCCTCACCGCCGCGCACGACCGAGAGCGCGGCCTTGCGCGACAGCGCGTCGACCAGGCGCTGCAGCTGGCGTACGCCGGCCTCCTCGGTGTGCCGCCGCACCAGCGCGCGCAGCGCGCCGCGCGTGATCTCGAGATGGCGCTCCCCGAGGCCGTCGCGTTGCCGCGCCGTCGGCAACAGGTGCTGCGCCGCGATGCGCAGCTTCTCGTTCTCGGTGTAGCCCGGGAACTCGACGATCTCGAGTCGTTCGGCCAGCGGCGCGGGCAGCGCCGCCGCGTCCGAGGCCGCCGCGAAGATCACGCAGCGCGAAAGGTCGAAGGGCAGGCCGAGGTAGTGGTCGTGGAACAGGCCGTCGCGCGCGGGATCGAGCAGCTCGAGCAGCGCGCCGCTGGGACTACCCGGCTCGCTGCGCGCGATCTGGTCGAGATCGTCGAGCAGGATCACCGGATTGAGCGAGCGCGCGCGCGCGATGCCCGAGAGCAAGAGCCCCGGCGCGCCGTCCTCGCGGTGGTAGGACAGCCCGCGCAGCGCCGTGTCGCCGTGCAGGCCCGCCAACGAGATCTCGACGAACTCGCGGCCCAGCGCGGCGGCCACCGAGCGAGCCATCGAGGTCTTGCCCACGCCGGGCGGGCCGAGCAGGCACAGCACCGTGCCGCGCGAGCGGCCCGAGAGCTGGTGGACGGCCAGGAATTCGACGATGCGCTGCTTGATCTCGTGACGGCCGGCGTGCGAGCGCTGCAAGGCCTCGATCACGCTGGCGAAGCCCTGTGCCCCGCGTGGATCGCGGCGCACGTGCCGCCACGGCAGCGCGAGCACCCAACCGAGCCAGTGGCGGCCGCGCACCGCGAGAGGAGAACTCGGCGGCAAGCTGCGCAGCAGATCGAATTCGCGCCGCACGTGCTCGCGCAGCGCGGTCGGCAAGCCCGGCCGGTGCAGCTGACGCAGCGCGCGCTCGAGGCTCATCCAGTCCTGGACTGGAAGCGCGGCGAGGGGGGCCGACAGGCCGGGGGAGATGCGCGGGGATCGATGCACGGAACCGACGGGTGTTTTCGGCCCGCGGGCCGAACCGTACTGAGCCGAAAGGCCTTCCGGGCGCGCACGTCGGACCTGCCGGCAGGCCCGGGCGGCAGTACTCAAGCCGTTTGAGGGAAAGTACTTCTAGACGCAGGCCCGAACCGCCGCGATGACCCTTTCCAGGGCCGCCTCGCTCAGGAACGGGTGCACCGGCAGGCAGATCACCTCGCGCGCGAGGCGTTCGGCGACCGGGAACTCGCCCTCGCGGTAGCCCCAGCCGGCCGCGGCCGCCTGCACGTGCACCGGCTTGGGGTAGTGGATGCCCGCGATCACTCCGCGCTCGCGCAGGCCGGCGACGACCTCGTCGCGCGTGCGCTTGCCGAGCACGCGCAGCGTGTACTGGTGGTAGGTGTGCTCGGCGCCCGGCGCGGTCCGCAGCGGTCGCAGGCGCTCGTCGCCGGCGAAGGCCGCGTCGTAGCGCGCGGCATTCACACGCCGGCGTGCATTCCACGCGTCCAGCCGAGGCAGCTTGATCGTCAGCACGGCCGCCTGCAGTGCCGCCAGTCGCGAGTTCGTGCCGACGACGTCGTGCACGTACTTGATGGAGCTGCCGTGGTCGCGCAGCTTGCGCAGCTGGCGCGCGACGTCCTCGCGCTGCGTCAGCGTGATGCCGCCGTCTCCCGCTCCGCCGAGGTTCTTGGTCGGATAGAACGAGAAGCCGGCCGCATCGCCGAGCTCGCCGCAGCGCACTCCGTCGCGCCGCGCGCCGTGGGCCTGCGCGCCGTCCTCGAGCAGCACGAGCTTCTTGCGGTCGCACAGCGCGCGCAGTGCCCTGACGTCGGCGAGCTGCCCGTACAGGTGCACCGGGAGCACGCAGGTCGTCTGCGCGTCGAGCGCGGACTCTACCGCGCGCACGTCGATCAGGCCCGTCTGCTCCTCGACGTCGGCGAAGCGCGGCACGCAGCCCATCCACGCGATCGAGCCGGCCGATGCGAAGAACGTGAACGGGGAGGTGACGACGTGGTCGCCGGGTTGGACGCCCAGCGCGGGCAACGCCAGCGCGAGCGCATCCGTGCCGGAGGCGAGACCGATGCCGTGCGCGCAGCCCTGGTAGGCGGCGAAGGCCTGCTCGAAGCGCTCGACCTCGGGGCCCAGCACGAACTGCCCGCTGCGCATCACGCGCAGCACGGCCTCGTCGAGCGCGGGGCCGAGTTCGGCGCGCTCGGAAGCGAGATCGACCGGGCCGATCGTCGCGGGGGATTGGGTGACGGCTGGGCTGCTGGTGGTGGCGGCGTTCATCGGTTCGATCTGCCTGACGCTCTTGTACCCGCCGGCGCCGACTTGCGCGAGCGCCGCGCGCGATCGACATTGGGCGCATGCCGCTGCCGCTTTCCGCCCTCCTCGTTCTCGCAGTCCAGTCCGCGCCGGCCGCCCAGGCCGAAATGACCCAGGCCGAGCTGGAGCGGCTGACGAGCGAGATCCAGGTGCAGGTGGCCCAGCAGCGCGCCCGCGAGTTCCGCGCCCCGGTCGCGGTCGCGCTGGCCGACAAGGCGGGGTTCATCGAGTACGCGCTCGAGCGCGAGCGCGCGACCACCACCCCGGCCGAGCGTCGCACGCAGGAGCTCTCGCTGCAGTTGCTCGGCGCCATCGACCACGATCTCGACCTGCGCGCGGTCGAGCTCGATCTGCTGCAAAAGCAGGTCGGCGGGTTCTACGATCCCGCGCGCGATTCCTTCTGCCTGATGCGCGGCTTCCCCACGCCGGTGGCGCGCGTGATCCTCTCGCACGAGCTCACGCACGCCCTCGATGACCAGCTCTACGACATCGACGGCACGTTGAAGAACTGCCGCGGCGGCGACGCGCGACTCGCCTTCGCCGCGGTGGTCGAAGGCAGCGGCATGACCGTGATGCGACAGTGGATGGCCGAGGAGATGCGCGCTGGCCGGCTGCGCATGGCGGACCTGACCGACGTTCCTGGACTGGGCTCGGAAGGACTCGACCAGGCTCCCGAGGCGCTGTGGAAGCCGCTCTTGTGTGCGTACCTGCAGGGGGCCGCATTCCTCGTGCGGACCGATTCGGTGGTCCAAGGCCAGGTCGGCCATGCGAGCAGCGACGACATCGAACGGGCCTTTCGCGATCCGCCGCGCTCGACCGAGCAGGTGCTGCACCCGGAGAAGTACTGGAATGCCGAGCAGCGCGACCTGCCGCGCCAGGTGCAGCTGTCGGCCGCCGCTCTGCCCGACGGATGGAGCGAAACCGGGCAGGACACGCTCGGCGAGGTCGGGCTGGCGCTGATCGCGACGCCGCGCGCCGAGCGCAAGAAGGCGGATCTGGCGACGCTGATGAGCGCGAAGTTCACGAACCCCGCGGCCGCGGGTTGGGACGGGGATCGAGTAGCCGTGTACGAGAACGGAGCCGCTGCTGCGCTGCTGTTGCACACGGTCTGGGACGCGCCGCGGGATGCCCAGGAATTCGCCGCGGCACTCGAGGCGCAGCGCACGGAGTTGCTGCAGAACCTGGTTGCGCCGGAGGGTGCGCCGAGCGGATTCGAGGTTCGCGGCCTCGGCGAGACCGAGGTGCAGGTCTGGGTTTGGCGCGGGGCGGACCCGACGGCGCTGCGGGCGGCGGTCAGCGCCCGCGTCGCGGCCGACCCGCTCGCCGTGCCGGATCCCGCCGCGGCGAAGTAGGCGCGCCGGCCCGCTCAGCCGAAGCGCTCACGCAACAGGCGCGGAGCCGGTAGTCCTCCCGCCACGCGACCGGTGAACACGAACACACCTTCGACCCGCATGCCCGGGCGCGGCACGGGCAGATCGTCGGCTCGCAGTTGCCAGCGACTGACGAACAACTGCAACGGCCGTCCCGGCGCGTCGCATTCGAGCAGGTCGAACGGAACCGTGGTCAGCGGATTGACCAGGTGTCGCACCGCGCGCACGCGCAACGACACGTCCATGCATCCGCCCGGTTCCTCCTCGCGCTCCAGCGGTCGCAGGCGCGCGCCGTACGGCAACTCGGCCGACGCGGCCTCGGTCGCATCCGTGGGCGGACCGATCCAGCCGACATCGAGGGCGAAGCCCGCGATCGTGACGGCGATCACGTGCCGCGCCGCGAGCGGGCGGTCGAGCCGGCGTGCGTCGGTCAGGTAGCACGAGAGCGGCCAGCTCTCGCCACGCAACTCAGGATGCGTCGGCGGCGCGGGGTTGGCCTCGCCGTACATCAGCATGTCGTAGGGCTGATCGGGCAGTCCGTGCAGCTGCTCGAGCGCGACGCGCAGCCGGTGCGGCGACTGGAAGTACGGCCACAGCGCGGGAGCGGCGCGCGGCTCGTCGCGGTCGAGGCGCAGATCGAGCCCATCGGCGAGCGCGAGCCTGCGGTGCAAGCCATCCGGATCGCGCCAGGCTACCGGTTCCCCCTCGCGCTCGACGCGCGCTGCGAGCGCGTCCAGGTCGGTGTCGGGCGGGAACCCGATGCACTCGAGGAGGAAGTCCACGGCCCGAGCTTAATCGGCGCGCGCTCCGGCTTCGAGCCGGACCGCGCTCGCGGGCGCTTCAGTTGTCGGACGGCTCGTTCTTGCACGGTCCACTGCCGCCGGCGCACGGCCCGCTGCAGTCCGCGGCGGCCGGCGGAGTCGTCGCCGACTTCTCGCCCGCCTTGTACGAGTCCGAGCGGTAGTCGGTCGTGTAGAACCCGGAGCCCTTGAAGATCACCCCGGCGCCGCCGCCGATGCGGCGCTCCAGCTTGTTCTTGCCGCACTTGGGGCACTTGCGCTTGGGCGCCTCCTTCATCGAGTGGAAGATCTCGAGCGCGTGGCCGCAGGCCTGGCAGGCGTAGTCGTAGGTCGGCATCGGAATTCGAGGGGCTGCTCTGGGTCAGTCGGGTTTCGGCGTTTCGGCCGCGGCGCATGAGACGCGCACCTGCGCGGCCCGCAGCACGGTGCCCTTCCAGGTGTAACCGCGGCGCAGCGTCTGCAGCACGCGGCCGGGTCCGGCGGGGTCGGGCGTCTGCGCGACGGCCTCGTGGAGGGCCGGGTCGAAGCGCTCTTGCTCGGGGATGGCGCGCAAGTCTTCCTTCTCGAGCGCTGCCTGCAGTTGGTCCTGCGTCAGCCGGACGCCCAGCGCCAGCGTCTTCGCTTCCTCGCTCACGGCCGGGGTCGCCAGCGCCATCTGCAGCGAGTCGAGCACGAGCAGCAGGTCCGAGAGCAGGCGCTTCTTCTCGAAGCGCAACTGGCTCTCCAGATCGGCTGCCGCGCGCCGCTTGAGATTCTGGTAGTCGGCCTGCGCGCGCTTCCACTGCGCGAGGTACTCGTCGCGTTCGAGGATCGCGCGGGTCAGGTCGAGCGCTTCCGCGGCAGTTCCGGACGCCGCGGTCGGAAGCTCGGCCGTGCGGTCGGATGCCGGAGTGGGGGGCTGGGAATCGGTCGAGTTCATCGCGTGCGAGTGGTGGGGCCTCGGTTCACTTGAAGCGCTCGACGACGCGGTCGAAGAACGACTTCTTGCCGCTCTTCTCGAGTTCGATGCGCTCGAATTCGCGCAGCAGCTCCTTCTGGCGATCGGTCAGCTTGCCCGGCACGTCGATGAAGACGCGCACCATCTGGTCGCCGCGGCCGCGGCCTTCCAGATGCGGCAGTCCCTGACCGCGCAGCCGGAACACCTTGCCGCTCTGCGTGCCCGCCGGGATGACCATCTCGGCCTTGCCGCGCAGCGTGGGCACCTCGACCTTGTCGCCCAGCGCGAGCTGGCCGAACGAGAAGGGGATCTCGGTGAGCAGGTCGGCGACGCTGCGCTGGAAGATGCGGTGTTCCTTCTCCGCGATGGCGACGTACAGATCTCCGGGCGGAGCGCCCTGGTCGCCGGCGTCGCCGACGCCGTTGACGCGCAGCCGCATGCCGTCCTCGACTCCGGCCGGGATCTCGAGCTCGACCTCGGCCGTCTTGGACTCGTGTCCGACGCCCTTGCAACTCGTGCACGGCGACTCGATCACGCTGCCGGTGCCGCGGCAGCGCGGGCAGGGCGCCGCCATCGTGAAGAAGCCCTGGCTGCGATGGACCTGTCCGCGCCCGGCGCAGGTCGTGCACGTCGCCGCCTTCGTTCCGGGCTTGGCGCCGCTGCCCGCGCAGGCCTTGCAACCCTCCTGCCGGCGCAGCGCGATCTTGCGCCGCACGCCCGAGTCGATCTCCTCGAGCGTGAGTTCGAGCTGGATCTTGAGGTCGCGTCCCTTGCGGGGGCCGCGCTGCCGGCCGCCGAACATGCCGCCGAACATGCCGTCCCCGAACACGTCCGCGAAGGCCGAGAAGATGTCCTCGACGTTGTTGAACTGCGGGCCGCCGCCGCCGCCGGCGCCGGCGAAGGCCTGGTGACCGAAGCGGTCGTAGGCCGCGCGCTTCTCCGCGTCGTGCAGGACCTCGTAGGCCTCGGCGGCCTCCTTGAACTTGCGCTCGGCGTCCTTGTCGTCCTTGTTGCGGTCGGGGTGGAACTTCAGCGCCGCCTGGCGGTAGGCCTTCTTGATCTCTTCCTCGTCCGCGTTGCGAGCGACGCCCAGTACTTCGTAGTAGTCGCGCTTCTCGGCCATCGGCTTCTTGAGGGCGGGGGTCGTTCGCGGTGGAGGGGAGTGGGAGTAGCGCGGGCGGCGCGTCCGCGTTCCCGGCTGGGAATCGCTCAGGACGCGCCGCCCGTTGGAGGATCGCCGTGAGCGCTAGGCGACGCTGCCTTCGACGCGCGGCTTCTCATCCTTCAGCTCGGTGACCATCGAATCGGTCGTGAGCAACAGGGCGGAGATCGATGCGGCGTTCTGCAAGGCGCAGCGCACGACCTTGGCCGGGTCGATGATGCCGGCCTTGAACATGTCGACGTACTCGAGCGTCAAGGAGTTGAAGCCCATCGTCTTGCCGAGCTCGCGCACGGTCTCGACGACCACGGCGCCATCCTCGCCGGCGTTCTCGGCGATCTGACGCATCGGAGCGGTGAGCGCCTTCTCGATGATCTGCGCGCCGAAGCGCTGGTCTCCGTCGAGTTGGAGCTTGGCCACGGCCTCGGACGCGCGCAGCAGCGCGATGCCGCCGCCGGGGACGATGCCCTCCTGGATCGCGGCGCGCGTCGCATTCAGCGCGTCCTCGACCAGGTACTTCTGCGCCTTCATCTCGGCCTCGGTGTCGGCCCCGAGCTTGATCAGCGCGACGCCGCCTTGCAGCTTGGCCAGGCGCTCCTGCAGCTTCTCCTTGTCGTAATCGGAGGTCGAGGACTCGACCTGCTTCTTGATCTGAGCGCAGCGCTCCTCGACGTTCTTCTTCGCGCCGGCGCCGGAGACGATCGTGGTCGACTCCTTCGCGATGCGGACCTTCTTGGCCTGTCCGAGCATCGAGAGCGTGACCTTCTCGAGCGTCAGGCCGAGTTCTTCCGTGATCGCGGTGCCGCCGGTCAGGCAGGCGATGTCGCCCAGGTAGGCCTTGCGGCGGTCACCGAAGCCCGGCGCCTTGACCGCGCAGACATTGAGGATCCCGCGCAGCTTGTTGATGACGAGCGTGGCGAGGGCCTCGGCCTCGACGTCCTCGGCGATGATCAGCAGCGGGCGGCCCGTCTGCGCGATCTGCTCGAGCACGGGAATCAGCTCGCGCGCGTTCGAGAGCTTCTTCTCGTGGATCAGGATGTAGCAGTCGGACAGCTCGGCCGTCAGCTTGGCCGCGTCCGTCGCGAAGTACGGGGACACGTAGCCCTTGTCGAACTCCATGCCCTCGACGACGTCGAGCTCGGTCTCGCGTCCCGTGCCGTCCTCGATCGTGATCACGCCCTCGTCGCCGACCTTCTCGAAGGCCTTCGCGAGCAGATCACCGACGCCGCGGTCGTTGTTGGCGGAGATCGCGGCGACCGAGGCCTTCTCCTCGCGCGTCTTGATCTTGCGCGACTGGCTCTGGATGCTCGCCACCGCGCATTCGACCGCCTTCTCGATGCCCGTGCGCAGCGCGACGGGGTTGACGCCCGCCGAGAGGAACTTGAGACCCTCCTCGTAGATCGCGCTGGCGAGCACGGTCGCCGTGGTCGTGCCGTCGCCGGCCACGTCGTTGGTCTTCTTCGAGACTTCGAGCACGAGCTTCGCGCCCATGTTCTCGAAGGGATCGGGAAGATCGATCTCCTTGGCGACGGTCACGCCGTCCTTGGTGACGCTGGGGGAGCCGATCGACTTCTGCAACACGACGTTGCGTCCGGCGGGCCCGAGCGTGACGCGCACGGTGCGGGCGAGCTTCTCGATGCCGGCGCGCATCTTCGCGCGCGCGGTTTCGTCGAACATGATTTGCTTGGCCATGGGATGTGATCCGTTGATTGGGTGCGGTGGGGTGGGGGTGGGGGGGGGGGGGGGCGGGGTGGAGGGCGCCGGCCGAGGCCGACTAGAAGTCCATGCCTCCGCCCATTTCGTCTTCCATGCCGCCGCCGGGGCCGCCGGCAGGCGCCTTCTTCTTCTCCTTCTTCGTGACGATCAGCGCGTCGGTCGTCAGCAGCAGTCCCGCCACGCTCACCGCGTTGTGCAGCGCGGCCTTCGTGACCTTGGCCGGATCGACGATCCCGGCCTTCAGCATGTCGCAGTAGACGCCCTTCAGCGCGTCGAAGCCGTACTGCGGCTTCGAATCGCGCAGGATGCGGCTGATCACGACCTTGCCGTCGTGGCCGGCGTTCTCGGCGATCATCTCGCAGGGGCGCTCGAGCGCCTTGTGCAGGATGTCGAGGCCGAGGTCGTAGTCGACCTCCTGCGTGCGCAGACCCGCGAGCACGGAGCGCGCGCGCAGCAATGCGACACCGCCGCCGGGCAGGATGCCTTCCTCGATCGCCGCGCGCGTCGCGTGCAGCGCGTCCTCGATCAGCGCCTTGCGCTCCTTGACCTCGGTCTCGGTGGCGCCGCCGACGTTGATCTGCGCGATGCCGCCGGTCAGCTTGGCCAGCCGCTCCTGCAGCTTCTCGCGGTCGTAGTCGGAAGTGGTGCCCTCGATCTCGTTGCGGATCAGCGCGACGCGCTCCTCGATCGCGCTCTTCGCACCGCCGCCGCCGACGATGGTCGTGTTCTCGCTCGTGATGACGATCTTCTTGCACGTGCCGAGGTCCTTGAGCCGGACCTGGTCGAGCTCGACGCCCAGGTCCTTCATCACGGCCTGGCCGCCGGTCAGGATCGCGATGTCCTCGAGCATCGCCTTGCGCCGGTCACCGTAGCCGGGGGCCTTGACCGCCGCGCATTGGACGATGCCGCGCAGGCGGTTGACGACCAGCGTCGCCAGCGCCTCGCTCTCGACGTCCTCGGCGATCAGCACGAGCGGGCGATTGGAGCCCTTCACGGCCTCGAGCAGCGGCAAGAGCTTCTGCAGGTTCGAGATCTTGTTCTCGTGCACGAGGATCAGCGGCTTCTCGAACTCGACCGTCATCTCGTCGGGGTTCGTGACGAAGTGGGCGGAGAGGAAACCGCGGTCGAACTGCATGCCCTCGACGATGTCGATCTCGGTCTTGAGGCCCTTGCCTTCCTCGCACGTGATCACGCCGTCCTTGCCGACCTTGTCCATCGCGTCGCCGATCAGCTC
>VGZE01000084.1 GCA_016872755.1 Planctomycetota bacterium | reverse complement strand
GGCTGCGGCGAACACCGCGACGAGCACGGCGAGCAGCGTGCGCATCAGGGCCGCGGGAGCGAGTAGGAGACCTTCCATTGCGTGCCGCGCGCCTCGGTCCACCCCTGTGGACCGCGCCGCTTGAACACCGCGCCAGTCGCGCGAATCTCGACGCTGGTGGCGCCCGGGCGCTCGAGCGCGCTCAAGCGCTGCAGCGCCGCGAGCACGCAGTTGTCGAGCTGGCCGCGCACTTCGGCGCCCCCCTTCGCGTTCCAGGTCTGCAGGAATCCGTCGGCGGTCGTTTCCGCCTTGTACTCGACGTCCTGGCCCTCCTGGCGCACGGCGAGGTGCTCGATCAGGCCCTCAGGCCCCTCGATCTCGATCACGTCCCCGATCAGCAGCGCCTCGGCCGCGAGCTCGGTCGGCCACGGACGCTTGGCCGAGTCCGCGGCGGGCGCCGGCTTGCTGCGCGCTTCGACGGGTTGCGGGACCGGCCGCGGCTCGGTCGTGCCGCAGCCGGCGGCGCACAGCGCGATCCAAGAAACGCACAGGAACGAGAGGGGTCGTTGCATGGAGCTTCCTATTCAGCGCAGGCCGCAGGCCTGCAAGGCGCGGTCGCGCGTCGCCCGCGCGCGCGCGCGCGCGACCGCGGCGCCGTCGCGCAGCACGCGCTCGACTTGCTCGGGGTGTTGGACCAGCCGTTCACGCTCGGCGCGCGCGGCGGCGAAGTGTTGTTCGATGGCTTCCTGCAGCCGCAGCTTCAGGTGCCCGTAGCCGGGAGCGCCGGGGCCGCCCGCGCGGATGCGCTCGCACCACTGCGCGTATTCCTCGGCGGACAGGAACAACTTCAGCAACTGGCACGGCACCAGTCCCTCGGGGTCCTTGGGCTCCTCGGGCGGCCGGCTGTCGGTGACGATCGCGCCGATGCGCTTCTTGAGCGCCTTGCCGGACTCGAAGATCCAGATCGTGTTGCCGTAGCTCTTCGACATCTTCTCGCCGTCGAGCCCAGGCACCTTCGCCTCCGCGGCGGCCGCGGGCAGGCGCGCCTCGGGGCGCTTGAAGACCTCGCCGTAGGCGCCGTTGAAATAGCCGGCCATGTCCTGCGCCATCTCGACGTGCTGGACCTGGTCCTTGCCGACCGGGACCTGATCGGAGTCGTAGGCCAGGATGTCGGCCGCCATCAGCAGCGGGTAGGTGAACAGCCCGACGCTGGGCCGGATGCCGTGCGCGAGCTTGTCCTTGTACGAGTGCGCGCGCTCCAGCAGCCCCATTCCGGTCACGCAGGCGAGCAGCCAGGCGAGCTCGGTCACCTCCGGCACGTCGCTCTGGCGGAACAGCACGGCCTTGGCCGGATCGAGGCCCAGGGCCAGGTAGGACAGCGCGACGTCGCGCACGCGCTCGCGCAGTTCGGCGGCGCCTTTCGAGGTCGTCAGCGCGTGGTAGTCGGCGATGAAGTAGAAGTGCTCGCCGGGCTCGTGCTGCAGCGCGACGTGCTGCGCGAGCGCGCCGAAGTAGTTGCCCAGGTGCAGCTGACCGCTGGGTTGGACGCCGGAGAGGATCGTGGGCATCGGACGAACGCAGAGCGTAGCAACCGCGTGACGTGAGCTCGCGGGCTTCGTTCCCGCTTGATCGCCGAGCCCGCTGCGCCTAGACCATGCACATGTTCCTCGGGCAGGCAGCGCGCCGCTTCCGGCACGCGGCGCTGATGGCGTGCCTGGCGCTCGCCGGCTGCGCCGCGCCCGGCACGGACATCCACCTCGAACCGCTGTGGTCGCGGCACGCGTTGGCGAGCGGCGGCACCGAGGTCGAGGCGCTGGGCGGCTTGTACCTGTCCCAGAACCCGATCCCGGGCAGCACGTCGCGGATCAACGGCGTGCGTCCGCTGTGGAGCCGGCGCCGCGACCCCGACGGCAGCCGCACCACGCATTTCCTCGTGCCGGTGGGCTTCGACCGCGAGTCCGGAACCGGGCACACGACGATGCTGTTGCCGCTGTTCTACTACCAGTCTCGCAATGAGGAGCCGCAGCACGAGGGTCTGCCGGATCGCTCGCGCTTCGACCTGGTCGCGGTTCCGGGCCTGCTGCTCTCGCGCAGCGCCAAGGGCACGGACCGCTTCGCGCTGTTCCCCTTCGGGGGCATGGTCGACCACCTGTTCACCTACGACAAGATCCGCTTCGCGCTGTTTCCGCTGTTCCTGTACACCGAGCGCGAGAAAGTGCGCTCCTGGCACGTGCTGTGGCCGATTTTCGGGCGCAGCAGCGGCCCGCAGTCGCGTTCGATGCGCGTGTGGCCGCTGGTCGGGTACTCGGCGCGTGACGGCCGCTACGCGCGCTGGTTCTGGCTGTGGCCGCTGCTCCACTGGCACCGCGAGCGCACTCCCGGCACCGAGGAACTGAGCTCGACCAAGTTCATGTTCTTCCCGCTCTTCGGACGCACGCGCATCGGCACCTACCGCAGCACGACCGTGCTGTGGCCGTTCTTCGGCTACGCGACCGACCCCCGCGGGAACTACTGGTCGATCGACGCCCCCTGGCCCTTCGTCCGCATCCAGCGCGGCGGTCTGGACCCGCAGGCGGAGGAGCGCACGCGCCTGTGGCCGTTCTACTCGCACTTCGAGAACGCGGGACTGCGCGCCGACTCGATCCTCTGGCCGTTCTACCATCGGCGCTGGGAGGACTACGCCGAATCGCAGCGCAAGTCGACCTACGTCGTCCCGATCTGGCAGTCCTGGGATCGCCTCGATCGTCTGGACGGCAGCACGAGTTCGTGGCGCAAGCTCTGGCCTCTGTACCAGCGCCATGAGCAAGATGGGCACGTGCGTTATGCCTTCCCCGACCTCAATCCGTTCTGGCGCAGCGAGATGATCCAGTTCCACTACGCGTGGATCTGGGAGCTGTACGTCGGCGAACGCGGCCGCTTCGGCGAGCGCGAGCGCTTGTGGGGTGGCATCTACCGCTCCGAGTCGACGCGCAAGGAATCGCGCCATTCGCTGTCGGGGCTGTACGCGTCGCGCGCCTTCACCGACGAGCGCGGCGACGTCGTCGAGCGCTCGTTCCTGTTCGGACTGCTGCGCTGGCGGACCAGCGGGCGCGACGGTTTCGACGCCATGCGCCCGGCCTTCCCCGGCCCGGGCTGGCCGGCGGAGATGATCGACGCCGAGCGGGCGACGCGGGAGCCGCGGCAGTGAAGCGCATCGCGTCGAGCTTCCTCGAGTTCGTGCGCCAGACCGGCGAGCAGCTCGACCTGTTCTGGCAGGTGGTGCGGCGGCTGCACCATTCGTGGAGGCGCCGCGCGATGATCGCCGACCAGATGTACGTCGGCGGCATCAAGGTGCTGCACGTCGTGCTGCTGGTCGGCTTCTCGATGGGCATGGTCGTGTCGCTGCAGACCGGCATCGAGCTCTCGCGCATCGGCCAGCAGGACCAGATCGGACTGATCGTGGCCGTGTCGATGGCGCGCGAGATGGGACCGTTCATCACGGCGACCATCCTGTCCGCGGCGGTCGGCAGCGCGCTGGCCGCCGAAGTGGGCACGATGGCGGTCTCCGAGGAGCTTTCCGCCCTCGAAGTGATGTCGATCGACGCGACGAGCTACCTCGTCCTGCCGCGCCTGATCGCGCTGGCCGTGCTGTGCCCGACTTTGACGGTGCTGTGCGACACGATCGGCATCATCGGCGGCGGACTGGTCGCGCGCTCGCAGCTCGGCGTGGGCCTCGAGCTGTACTTCGACTCGGCGATCGACGCGCTGCAGACGCCGGGCGTGCTGATCCCGATTCCGAAGGACGTCTACATCGGACTGCTCAAGTCCTTCGTCTTCGGGATCGTGATCGCGATCATCTCGTGCAGCGCCGGCATGCGCACGAGGGGCGGCGCGCTGGGCGTCGGCAATGCGACGCGCGCCGCTGTGCGCGACTCGATCATCCTGGTGATCATCCTCAACTACTTCATGACCTGGGCCTTCTACCAGCAGAACTGAGCCGAGCTCCGCCCTCGTGACCGCAGAAGTCGTGATCCGCTTCGAGAACGTCCGCAAGGCCTTCGGCAAGAAGGTCGTGCTCGACGGCTTGAATCTCGACGTGCACCGCGGCGAAACGCTGTGCGTGATGGGCCCGTCGGGCACCGGCAAATCGGTCACGCTGCGGCACATCATCGGCCTGCTGCAGCCCGACAGCGGCCGTGTGTTCGTCGAGGGCCGGGACATGCGCACGATCGCGCGCAAGGACCTGATCGACCTGCGCAAGCGCATGGGCTACCTGTGGCAGGACGGTGCGCTGATCAACTGGCTGTCGGCGGGCGAGAACGTCGCGCTGCCGCTGCGCGAGAACACGGACCTGCCCGACGCCGAGATCCGCCGCCGCGTGATCGAGCGCCTGGACCTGGTGCACCTGCCGGACGTCTACGACAAGATGCCGCCGGAGCTCTCCGGGGGCATGCGCAAGCGCGTGTCGCTGGCGCGCGCGCTGGTGACCGATCCGGAGATCGTGCTCTACGACGAGCCCAACACCGGGCTCGACCCGGAGATCTCGATGTCGATCAACCTGTTGATCCGCGAGCTCGCGCGCAAGCTGAACATCACATCGGTCGTCGTCACGCACCTCGTGTCCTGCATCCGCGTCATCGCCAATCGCGTCGTGCTGCTCGACGCCGGCTCGATCGTGCTGGATGCGCCGCCCGAGGAATTCGTCGCTTCCGAACACCCGCGCGTCAAGCGCTTCCTGCGTCCGCCGCACGACTAGCTCAACCTCGAGGTCCGCCCATGTCCGGAGCCAAGCAACTCATCCTCGGTCTGTTCTTCCTGGTCGCGATCGGGATGCTCGCGTTCTACACGCTGTTCCTCACCGACCTCGACCTGTTCGGCACGCCGACGCGCCTGGAGGCGCAGTTCCCCGAGGCGCACGGGCTGCGCGACGGCGACCCGGTCATGGTCAGCGGCATGCGACTGGGCCGCGTGAAGTCGATCGTCTACGACCCCAAGGCGGCCGCCGACCGGCGCATCCACGTCGTGATGCACCTGAACCAGCCGCTGGAGATCCGCGCGGGTCACAGCGTGCGGATCGAGGAGACGACGCTGCTGGGCGGCCGCAACGTGAACATCGATCCCGGCCCGGCCGAAGCCGCGCCGCTCGACCTGGGCAAGCTCGGTCCGCTGGCCGGCACGATCGCCGCCAACCCGCTCGAGGCGCTCAAGGACGCCGGCGCCGTGATCGCCGAGAATCGCGAGCGCTTCGGCCAGGTCGTCGCGAACCTCGAGGCGATCACGAGCGACGTGCGCGACGGCAAGGGCCCGATCGGCAAGCTGTTCAAGGACGAGCAGCTGTCGGCCGACTTCACCACGGCCGTAGCCGATTTCGCCGCGACGATGCGCGAGACGCGGCAGGTCTTCGCCGACGTGCGCGGAGGCAAGGGTACGCTCGGCAGCCTGCTCAACGACGATGCGCTCTACCAGACGCTGAAGGGCGCCATCGACAACTTCTCGGCGCTCTCGACCGACCTGCGCAGCGGCCAGGGCCTGTTCGGCAAGCTCGTCTACGACCAGGAGCTGGCCGACCGGCTGGCGACCGAACTCGACCAGACCGCGCACAACGTGCGCCTGATCTCGGAAGAGCTGCAGAGCGGGCGCGGCACGCTCGGGATGCTGCTCAAGGACGATCGGATCGCGCAGAACGTGCTGCGCGTCTCGAACGAAATGGCCGATCAGCGCAGCACGGTCGGAAAGCTGCTCAACACGAGCGAGCTGTACGACAAGCTGATCGCGATCTCGGACGATGTGCGCGTGGTCGTCGGTGCCGTGCGCGAGAAGCAGGGCTCGCTGGGCGAGCTGATCATGAACAAGGAGCTGTACAACGAGGTGCTGAACTCGGTGCGCCTGCTCAACCGCAGCCTCGAGGACTTCCGCGAGGCCGCACCAGTCTCGACGTTCACGTCGGTGTTCTTCGGCGCGTTCTGACCCGCGCCGCATTCAATACAGCGGCGCGTTCTGACCCGCGCCGCGTCACACCCGGAAAAGAGGAAGCACCGATTTCCTCGCGATTCTGTTCCCCACGGATCGAAGTCCGCGGAGTCGAGGAGAATCGGTGTCCTGGCGGACTGCCGCTCGGAGCCCTCGCGGTGCGCGCTGGCTCGCGCGCTGTCCGCTATCGAACAGTCGGGTACGGAGGCGATCCGGAGAGCTCGATATCCGAGCCCGCCGCGTAGTGCCGCTCGCCGGCGATGACGTCGACCGCGACGCGCGCCTTCCACAGGCGCCCGTTCGGATGCAGGTAGATCGGGTGGAACACGCTCGCCTCGCACGTGACGCCGTCGATCACGAGGTCGTCGGGCGGGAAGAAGGCCTTCAGCGATCCGTCGGGATGGAAGGCCGTGTCGATCTTCATGCCGCCGCGGCACACGTACGGACCGACACGCGTGTCGCGCGGCAACCACGCGTGCGCGAGCCTGCCTGCGCGGTCGAGGAACACGCGCGTCCGCGCCGGCAGCCTGTGCCCCGACAACTCGTGGTCGGTGGACAGGTCGAACGACATCAACACGCCGTTGTCGTGCCACATCACCCAGCCGTCGCACGGATAGCCATCGAGCACGGCCGGCGTGGCAAGCAGCGCGCGCTCGCGCGAACCGTCGGCGCGCAGATCGATGGTTCCGCTGCGGAACGGCAGGTCCTTGGGATCCTGCGGCCCAAGGCAGCCGACGGCCACGCTGGTGAACAGCAGGGAGAGCGCGAGCAGGCGCCACGCCACGAACCTGCTGCTCGCCTTCATTCGCGGCTCAGTGCTGCGCCGCCGCCTCGACCGGACGCGCCGGCGACGCAGCCAAAGGTCGCGGCCCCGCATCGCGCACGTGCCGGTCCATCCACTCGAGCATCTCGGCCGCCACGTGCAGCACCGACTCGCGCGCTCGGTAACCGTGGTCCTCGCCCGGCAGCATCACGAGCCGCGCCCGTCCCTTGTTGCCCTGCACGGCCTGGAACAGCCGCTCCGACTGGATCGGGAAGGTGCCCATGTTCGAGTCCTTCTCGCCGTGCACGAGCAGCAGCGGCTCGTCGATCTTGTGCGCCGACAGGAAGGGCGAGAGTTCGATATACGCCTTCGGCGCCTCCCAGATCGTGCGCCGCTCGCTCTGGAAGCCGAACGGCGTCAGCGTGCGGTTGTACGCTCCGCTGCGCGCGATGCCGGCTCGGAACAAGTCGGTGTGCGCGAGCAGGTTGGCGGTCATGAACGCGCCGTAGCTGTGCCCGCCGACGCCCACGCGCGCGCGATCCGCGATGCCGCGGCGATCGAGCTCGTCGATCGCGGCCTGCGCATCGAGCGCGAGCTGGGACAGGAACGTGTCGTTGACCGTCTCCGGGTCGCCGATGATCGGCATCGCCGCGTCGTCGAGCACCGCGTAGCCGTGCAGCGCGAAGAGCAGATGCGACGGACCGCGCACCTGCGTGAAGCGGTACGGCGTCGAGCCGACCTGCCCGGCGGTGGACGCGTCGGTGAACTCGAGCGGGTAGGCCCAGACGAACACCGGCAGGCGCGTTCCCTCGACGTAACCCGGCGGCAGGTACAGCGTCGCCGACAGATCGACGCCGTCGGAACGCTTGTAGGTGATCAGCTCCTTCTTGATGCCGCGCAGCAGCGGCTGCGGGTCGGCGATCGCGTGGATCACGCGCGCGTCGCCGCGCTCCAGATCGAGCAGGCTCCAGCGCGGCGGCTCGCTCGGCGTCTCGCGCACGTGCACAAGCGTCGGCTTCGCGCTCGCGGAGCTCGATGCGATCGCGACGACGCTCTCGTATACCTGCTCGCCGCAGCGCCACAGCCGCTCGGTCTTGCCGCTGGCGAGATCGTGGCGATCGAAGAACGGGCGCGCTCCCTGCTTGGTCGCGCCGGCGCCGCTGCGGTAGATGAAGTCGCCGTCCTGGCGCAGCACGCGCGTGCCGCGAGCGGTCGTCGTCGACAGCGGCGCGCCCGGATCACCGTAGCGGTCGTTGATGCTGCGATCGTCGAGCGTCGCGAGCGGAGCGTCGGGCTTGGCGAGGTCGAACAGGCGCGAACGGCGCCACTTCCGGTCGCGGTCGTAGTCGCTCGCGACGACGCGCTGCGGGTCGGCGAGATAGGCCAGGCCCTGCGCGCGGTGCTGCAACCTGAGCAGCTCGCGCGCGGGCGCCGCGAACGGTGCGTCCTGCGCCATCCAGCGGTCACGGAATTCGGCCTTCTGCTTCGGGTCGCCGCCGTCGAGCGCGTCCGCCCACACCAGCGTCGCGTCGCGGCTCGCGTGCCATTGCACGCTGCGCGGACCCGTGCGCACACCCTCCTGCGGGATCGAATCACCGGCCGGCACGCGCGCGACGACCTGCTCGAGCGCGCCGCCCGTCCCCCACACCTCGATCGTCTGCGGGAAGTAGCTCCACGGCAGCGTGTACGAGAATGGCCGCTCCAGGCGCGTGACGATCAGGTGCGCGCCGTCGGGCGAGACCGACGCGTCGGTGTACAGGCCGGGCGCGCCGAGCTCGCGCAGCGAGCCGTCACGCGGATCGGCGATCGCGAGCTGAGCTCGCGCGTGCCACTCGAAGAGCGCCTCGTCCTGCGCATTCTTCAGCAGATCCTGCCATGTGCGCACCGGCGTCGAGGCGCCGGCGACCTCCTGCACGGCCGGCCCGCTCGGCAACGCGCGGCGATCGGGCATCGCGCCGCGGTCCGCGGGACGCAGCCACACGAACAGGCGTTCGCCGTCGGGCATCCAGTCGTAACCCGCGTCGAGCGCCGCCGCCAGCGGGCCGGCGACGCGGCGCGCTCGAGGCTCGTCGACGCCCGCAACCCACACATCGACGCCCGTGGATCCGCGCATGCTGAACGCGAAACGCCGGCTGTCGTGCGACCACGAGACGCCGCCGAGCTTGGCGGCCTCGGGCAGCGCGATCCGTTGCTCCTTGCCGCTCTCGATCGAGCGCAGCACGAGACCGGTCGAGTAGCCGACGATGTATGCGGCACTGGTCGCGCTGTCGATGCGCTCACCGGCCAGACCGACCCACGGGCGCAGCACCTCCTCGAGCGAGGGCATGGCCGGCCGCTCGACGAGCAGCATCCAGCGCGCGTCGGGCGAGAGATCGACGCTCGGCGGCGGCGGTGCGTCGAGCAACGCGACGAGCTCCGCCGGAGGCTGCTTCCAGCCGGCGGGGGGAGCTTGGGGGACCAGGGTCAGGGCCGCGGCGAGTGCGCAGGACAGGATCGGCATCGCCTTACGCTACCTGGGCCGCGGGGCCATTTGGGAAAGGGTTGCGAAAGTCAGGAGTTTGTCGCGCAGCGCGCGCATGTCCGCCTCTGTCAGGTTGGGTGCCGGCTCCCCTACCCCTATCAGGTGCAACGATGAAACGGACTCTCCTTGGCTCGAGCTTGGTGCTGTCGCTGGCAGGCCTCGCTTCCGCGCAAACCCTCTACTCGATCAACGGCCCCGCCGCGACCGTCACCGAA
This sequence comes from Planctomycetota bacterium, assembly GCA_016872755.1. Taxonomy (GTDB): domain Bacteria; phylum Planctomycetota; class UBA1135; order UBA1135; genus GW928-bin9. The sequence goes on along the minus strand of VGZE01000084.1, from coordinate 3,325 downwards.
CAGACCGGCCCGGGCCTCGGCCCGTGCGGCTATCCGGCAGGCCCGGGCATCGGCGCGTTCCCGACCGCCGTCCCCTACGCCTGCCCGACCGTGCCCGCGTTTCCCCCGCCGCCCGCGCTGGCCGGTGACGTCGCCGTCGACCGCGTCGGCAACCTCGTGTGGGCGACCAACGGTTTCATCTTCACCGCCTACACGCCGGGTGGAGCCGTGGTGAATTCGTTCGCCCTTCCGGCCGCCTTCCTGCCGCCGGGCTTCGGACCGGTCACCGGCCTCGGTCATGACTCGGCAACCGGCTTCTTGTGGTTGTGCGGCGCAGCTGCTGCCTGCGCGATCCTGCCGCCGCCTGCGCCGGGCTGCGGTCCGCTGCCGATCCTCGCCGTGCCGCCGTTCCCGCTGCCCGCGGCGACCGCGCCGCACACCGACATCGACTGGGATCCTTCGACCGGCTCGCTGTTCCTGTCGTCGGCGATCCCCGGCATGGTCGCGAACGTACTGCCCGGCGGAGCTGCGGGCCCCTTCGGCATCTTCCCCGCGGGCGCACCGTGCGGCCTCGGCGGACTCACGGGCATCGCGGTCGATCACGCCGCGCTTGCAGGCACGGGCACCGTGTACGTCACCGACGGCGCGATCGTCGCGCGCACGGCGTTCCCGGGCGTGCCCGCGCCGCCGACGTTCTACAGCCCCGCGCCGTGCTTCCCGGTCTTGTTGCCGCCCGCATCGGGGCTCGCGTTCTCCGCGCACGGCATCGCGTACGGTCCCGCGACTCCGGCCGGTGTGCTCACGCTCGCGGGCATCGGGCAGAGCGTGTCGCCGAATCCGGGCTTCGCGGTCGTGACGACCGGCTCGCCGCTCGCCTCGACCGTGCTCACGTACTACTCGGCGACGTTCACGTGCCCGCCGATCCCGTTCGGCGCGAACCTGATCAACATCGGCATCGCTCCACCGCCGACCTTCCTCGGCGCAGGCCTCGGTGGCGCTCCAGTCACGATCCCCGCGCCGCTGCCCCCGTTCCTGCCGATCCCGGGCGGCGTGTACCTGCAGTCGGTCGCCGTGACCGTGGGCGGTGCGATCTTGATGTCGAACGGGCTGGAAATTTCGTTCACGCGGCCCTGAGAGCACGAAACTGAAAGCACGACATTGAAAGCACGGCACTGAACGAGCTGCGCTGAACCGCGGGCGCCCCGCGCGACACCGGTCGCGCGGGGCGCCCGCGCTCGTGCTCGCCCGCGCTGGCACGCATCGCGGGCGCAGGTCATGATCTGCGGCTCTTCACGAGCCACCGACATGCAGAACTACGACCCGATTCAGGCCGAGAGCACGTGGCGCGAGCGCTGGGCACAGTGGCAGGTCTACGCCTGGCGCCCGAACGCGTCTCGCGCGGAGTCCTTCGTCATCGACACGCCGCCCCCGACCGTGAGCGGCTCGCTGCACGTCGGCCACATCTTCAGCTACACGCACCAGGACTTCGTCGCGCGCTACCGGCGCATGACCGGCCGCTCGGTCTTCTATCCGATGGGCTGGGACGACAACGGCCTTCCGACCGAGCGCCGCGTCCAGAACTACTTCAACGTCCGCTGCGATCCGACGCTGCCGCACGACCCCACTTTCGTCCCGTCGACGAATTCGGAGGGTGCGCCGCGCCTGGTCGGCCGCGCGCAGTTCATCGACCTGTGCCGGCTCGTGACGGCGCAGGACGAGCTCGCGTTCAAGGACCTGTTCAGCCGCGTCGGCCTGAGCGTCGACTGGAGCCTCGAGTACGCGACGATCGACGAGCACTGCCGCCGCACGAGTCAGGTCAGCTTCGCCAAGCTGTTCCAGGCCGGCGCGGTCTACCAGGTCGACGCGCCGACGATGTGGGACGTCGACTTCCAGACCGCGGTCGCGCAGGCTGAGGTCGAGGACCGCGAGGTGCAGGGCGCGTCGCACATCCTGCGCTTCGCGCTCGAGGACGGCGGCGAGTTGCGCATCCTGACGACGCGACCGGAGCTCTTGCCGGCCTGCGTCGCGGTGATGGTGCACCCCGAGGACGAGCGCTATCGGAGCCTGGTCGGCCGTCAGGCGCTGACGCCGCTGTTCAACGTCCCGGTGCCGGTGTTGGCCGATCCGCGCGCCGATCCTGAGAAGGGCACCGGCGCCGTGATGGTGTGCACGTTCGGCGACGTGACCGACGTGCACTGGCGCCGCGACCACAAGCTGCCGCTGCGCCAGATCCTCGCCCCCAACGGCCGGCTGCTGCCGCTGGAATTCGGCAGCGCGGGCTGGCCGAGCCGCGACCCGCAGGCAGCAGCGCAGCAATATGCGTCGCTGAGCGGCGCGAACCTCAAGCAGGCACGCACTCGCATCGTCGAACAGCTGCGTGCGGCGGGAGCGTTGGACGGCGAGCCCAAGCCGCTCGTGCACTCGGTCAAGTTCTACGAGAAGGGTGATCGCCCTCTCGAGTTCCTGACCACGCGGCAGTGGTTCGTGCGGCTGCTCGACCAGCGCCAGGCGCTGATCGATGCCGGCGAGCGGATCGCCTGGCACCCGTCGTTCATGGGCGCCCGCTATCGCAACTGGGTCGAGGGCCTCAACCAGGACTGGTGCATCAGCCGCCAGCGCTACTTCGGCGTGCCGTTCCCGATCTGGTATCCGATCGACGCCGCGGGCCGCACGCGCTACGACCAGCCGATCCTCGCGGAACTCGAGCGCATGCCGGTCGATCCGTTGTCGGACGCGCCAACCGGCTACAGCGAGGCGCAGCGCGGACAGCCCGGCGGTTTCTGCGGCGATCCGGACGTGCAGGACACCTGGGCGACGAGTTCGCTGACGCCGCAGATCGCCAGCCAGTGGGTCGGCGATCCCGCGCGCCACGCACGGCTGTTCCCGGCCGACGTGCGACCGCAATCGCACGAGATCATCCGCACCTGGGCCTTCTACACGATCGCGAAGGCGTGGCTGCACGAGGCGACGGTGCCCTGGCACAACGTCGTGATCAGCGGCTGGATCCTCGATCCGGACCGCAAGAAGATGAGCAAGAGCAAGGGCAATGTGGTGACGCCGCAGCGCCTGCTCGACACGTACTCGTCGGATGCCGTCCGCTACTGGGCCGCGCGCGCGCGCGCCGGCGTCGACACCGCCTATGACGAGGAGGTCTTCAAGGTCGGGCGACGGCTGGTCACGAAGCTGTTCAACGCCAACCGGCTCGTGCAAGGCACGATCGGCGCGGTCGAGCGCGGCGAGATCGGGCCCGGCGCGATCCGCGCCCAGCTCGACCTGTGCCTCGTCGAACGGCTGCGCGAGGTGATCGCGAAGTCGACCGCGGCCTACGAGGCCTACGAATGGGCGT
>VGZE01000083.1 GCA_016872755.1 Planctomycetota bacterium | reverse complement strand
TCGATCGCCGCGCGCCCCGCCGGCGCGCGCGCGCGTCCCGCACGCGCGCCCCCTGCCTGCCATGTCGAAATCCCTCGCGAACACAGCCCCGATCCTGGAGGTGTTCCGCTCCGTGCAGGGCGAGGGCCTGTACGCCGGTCACCCGATGGTGTTCGTGCGCGTGCGCGGCTGTCCGCTGCGCTGTCGCTGGTGCGACACTCCGCACTCGTGGAGCGTGCCGCGCCGCGGCGAGGCGCGCATCGAGGGCGGCGTGCTCGGCAGCCCGAGTCACCGCGTCGAGCGCGCTCCGATGCTGGCGGATGCCGAACGGGTTGCCGAGTGGATCGAGCGCGTGTCCGACAAGCCGTTGCCCATCTCGATCACCGGCGGCGAGCCGTTGGCCTGGCCGCAGTTCGTGCTCGGCCTGCGCGCCGCGCTGCCCGGTCGGCGCCTGCACCTGGAGACGGCCGGTGCGCACGTGCACGCGCTCGAGCGCGTGCTGTCGGCCTGCGATCACGTCAGCCTGGACCTGAAGCCGCCTTTCGAAATGGACGCCCCGGTCGAGTGGCCGCTCGAGAACGAGTGGCCGGCCGCCCAGCCGCAGCCGTGGCGCGAGACGCTGCCGACCGACGCCGCCTCGTACGGCCTGGTGCGCCGGCGCGGGCTCGAGCTGGTGCGCGACATGGATGCCTGCGCGAAGATCGCGGTCAGCGCCGGCGATCCGCTGCGCTACACCGATCTGCTCGACGACGTCTCGATGATCGCGCCGAAGCTGCCGCTGTTCCTGCAACCGCTGTCGCCGCGCGCCGGCATCGACGCGCCCTCGCGCGGAGAGCTCGAAGGCCTGTACGAGCTGGCGCTGGAACGCGCGCTCGACGTGCGCGTGATCCCCCAACTGCACCGCGCGCTGCGCGTGCCCTGACCCGCCCACGATGAACCCGCGCGAAGCCGATCCGATCGAGGGCGACGACGACGACCTGCTCGACCTGGAAGAACTCGAGGATCTCGAGTTCGACGAGCCCGGGGAGGCCATCGCCGCCGCCGAGGCCGAAGGCCTCGACGCAGCGGCCGAGCCGGTTGCGGCGACGCCGCGCGTGCCGCTGTGTCGCATTGCGATCGTCGGCCGACCCAATGTCGGCAAGTCGACGCTGGCCAACCGCATGGCGCGCCGGCGCGTGTCGATCGTCGATCCGCACGAGGGCGTCACGCGCGACCGGGTCGCGCAGATCGCCGAGCTCGATCTCGAGTCGGGCCGGCGCGTGGTCGAGGTGATCGACACCGGCGGCATCGGCATCGTCGACCGCGACGACCTGGGCGAGCACGTCGAGGCGCAGGTGCGTCGCGCGATCGAGACCTCAGAGCTCGTGCTGTTCGTCGTCGACGCCCGCGACGGCCTGTTGCCGCTCGACACGGCCGTGGCCCGCTGGTTGCGCGGCATCGACAAGCCGGTGCTGCTCGTCGCGAACAAGGCCGAGGGACGTGATCCGCACTGGGAAGCGGAGCAGTTCCATCGCCTCGGAGTCGGCGAGGGCCCGTTCGCGGTCTCCGCGCAGAACGGCGAGGGGCTCGCGCCCCTGTACGAGCGCATCGGCGAGCTGTTGCCGCCGCCGCAGGGCGAGGAGCTGCGTCCGGCGCCGTCGCTGCGGCTGGCCGTGGTCGGGCGCCGCAACGCCGGCAAGTCGACGCTGATCAACGCGTGGGCCGAGGAGGAGCGCGTGATCGTCTCGTCGATCCCCGGCACGACGCGCGACGCGGTCGACGTGATCCTCGAGAAGGACGGGCGCACGCTCGTCGTCGTCGACACGGCCGGCGTGCGGCGCGCGAAGAGCTTCGAGGACTCGATCGACTTCTACTCCGACGCGCGCAGCCACCAGGCGATGCGCAATGCCGACGTGGTCGTGCTGCTGATCGACGCGACCGAGAAGATCTCGCAGATCGAGAAGAAGCTCGCGCGCTACTGCACCGACCACTACAAGCCGGTCATCCTCGGCGTGAACAAGTGGGATCTCGCGCCGCAGGCGGATCCGCAGGCCTTCCGGCGCTACCTCGACGATCAGATCCCGGGCCTCTCCTTCGCGCCGCTGATCTGCCTGTCGGCCAAGGACAAGTGGCAGGTCGACGAACTGATCGAGCTCGCGCACGAGCTGCTCGAGCAGACGCGCAAGCGCGTCGGCACCGGCGAGCTCAACCGCGTGCTCAAGAAGGCGCTCGAGGCGCGTTCGCCGAGCCGGGACGGGGACCGCGTGCGGATCTTCTACGCGACGCAGGCCGAGGAGACGCCGCCGACCTTCGTGCTCTTCGTCAACGACCGGAAGCTGATGAACAAGGACTACCTGCGCTACCTCGAGAACCGCCTGCGCGAGGCCTTCGGGTTCCAGGAGATCCCGGTGCGCATCCACCTGCGCGAACGCACGCAGAAGACGCTCGAGGAGCGGCAGCGGTAGCGCGGCCGGGTCGGCGAGGACTGCGTGCGGGCGGCGCCGTCGCGCCGCTACGATCTCGGCGATGCAGGGCTCGATTCCAGCGGGGCGCCGGGCCGCGCTTGCGCGGCGCTCGCGCGTGCTGGCGCTGTGCACGCTGCTCCTCGCCGCTTGCGCGACCGGACGTGGCGAGTCGACGAGCAGCGCAGGCCCGATCGCATGCGAGATCCTGATCCTGGGCGGCTCCTTCGGCGGCTCCGCCGCCGCGCTCGGCGCGCACGGTCGCGATGTGTGGGTCGTCGAGGACAGCGACTGGATCGGCGGTCAGGTCACCTCGCAGGGCGTCAGCGCGCTCGACGAGCACGCGCACATCGAGACCTTCGGCGGAACGCTGCGCTACGAACAGTTCCGCTCCACCGTGCGCGCGCTCTCGGGCGGCCGCTCCAATCCGGGCGCCGGTTGGGTCAGCCGCCTGTGCTTCCTCCCGCGCGCCGGCCTGGCCGCCCTGGAGCAGATGCTCGCGGGCGGACCGCGCGTCCTGCGCGGCGCGCAGGCCGTCGAGGCGGTCGTCGAGCACGCGCGCATCGTCAGCGTCACGGTCCGCGACCGCGCGGGCCTGGAGCTCGAGTTCCACCCGCGCTTCGTGCTCGAGGCGACCGATGCGGGCGACTTCCTCCCGCTGTGCGGCGCGCCGTTCCGCCAGGGCGCCGAGGCGCGCGCGGAGACCGGGGAGCCGCACGCGGCCGAACTCGCCGACCCACGGCGGCAGCAGAGCTTCACGTGGTGCTTCGCGGTCGAGTTCCGGCCGGGCGAGGACCACACGATCGAGCGGCCGCCGGGTTACGAGCGCTTCCGCGACACGCAGCCGTACTCGCTGTCGCTGCCCTATCCGGATGGCTCGCGCCGCCGCTACGGCTTCTTCGAGAAGGGCGAGGGCTTCGGCCCGTTCTGGACGTACCGCCGGATCGCGCGCGAGCCGGAGATCGCGCTGATCAACTGGCCCGGCAACGACTACCGCGGAACGCCGCTGCTCGACGCGGATCACGACGAGGCGCGCCGGCTCTCGCTCGGATTCCTCCACTGGCTGCAGACCGAGTGTCCGCGTGACGACGGCGGCAGCGGTTATCCGGAACTGATGCTGCGGCCCGACGTGATGGGCACGTCCGACGGACTGGCGCTGCGGCCGTACGTCCGCGAGGGCCGCCGGCTGCGCGCGCTCGGGACGGTCGTCGAGCAGGACCTGACGCCGGACACGGCGCGCGCGCGTCCGATGGCGGATGCGGTCGGTCTGGGCTGGTATCCGATCGACGTGCACACCTGCGCCGGCGATGTGGAAGAACGAGGCGGCCTCGCGATCCCGACGCGGCCGTTCCAGATCCCGCTGGCCGCCATGCTCGCCGAGGCGCCCGAGAACCTGATCGCCGCGGGCAAGTGCTTCGGCGCGACGCACGTCACCAACGGCGCGTATCGGCTGCACCCGATCGAGTGGAACATCGGCGAATCGGCCGGGCAGCTCGCGAGCTTCTGCCTCGCGCACGGCGTGTCGCCGCGCGACGTCCTCGAGCAGACCGGATGGCGCCGCGCCTTCCAGGTCGCGTTGCTCGAGGCGGGCATCCCGCTCTACTGGTTCATCGATCTGCGGCGCGAGGATCCGCTGTGGGCGGCCGCCCAGGCGCTGGCCGTGTGGGGCGAGTTGCAGGCCGATCCGCGCGACCTGCGCCTCGGAGCGCAGCCCGAGCAGCGCGAGGCGTGGCTCGCGCGCTATCAAGCGCTCTGCGACGAGTTGCCGGGCCGCGCTCGCGACTGAGCGCGGCTCGACCCATTCAACGAACTGCTAGAGCGGGCAGATCGTCATCTGGACCTGATTCGTCCAGCGCAGCGGCTCGCCCGGGTTCAGCGGGTTCGCGTACAGCATCTGCGCCCAGTACTGCGTGCCGATCAACGCCGGCACGTTCGGCACCGCGTAGGAGAACTCCACGTACGAGAGCTTGGGATCGCTCGGCGGCGGCGTGCCCGAGAAGGCCGGACTGTACTTGTCCGCGGCTCCGGCGAGCTGCACGAAGCGCTGCGGCGGGAACGACGCGACCAGTTGCGTGAGATCGACCATCTGCTCGCCTCCCGGCACGAGCAGCGAGGTCGGTGCCGCGGACAGGTACAGCGTCGCCAGCGCGCCCTTGAGCGGCTGCTGCGCATGGGTGCCGTAGAACTTCGTGGTCCAACTGATCTGCGTCGATCCGGCGGGGTTCAGCTTGCCGAGATTCAGCGCCGAGGTGTTCTTGATCAGTCCGCCCGCGCAGGGATTGAAGCCGTCATCGCTGTAGATGCGGACGTACAGCGACGCAAACGGCGTCCCACCCGTGTAGATCTGCGTGCCCGAATAGGTGCCGTTGGGGTTGTAGCGGTCGAAGCCGTTCACGTCCCCGGCCGCGTTCGGCGGACCGACGAGCATCGGGCCGGTGCCCTTGCCGGCGGTGAAGGCCGGACACTGGAAGCTGGTTCCGAACGCGCCGTTGGGCAGGTCGAACGGATTCGAACTCACGTCCACCGTCGCCTGCTTGACCTCCTGATTGCCGGTCGTCGATCCGGGCAGATTCGTCAGCAAGTAGTCGGCAACCTGCGTGCCCTTGATGCCGAAGCCCAGCGAGCCCGTGTAGAAGCGCACGCGCAGTTGGATCGTCGCCGTGTCGTTCGTCGAGTAGGAGATGTCGAAGCGCTTGACGCGCTGGAGTTGCGTGCAGGACGTGTACGTGCCCCAGTCGAGCGCTTCCTTGAACTGCGTCGAGGAGTGCGTGAGGCTCGTGTAGTAGTTGTTGGGTTGGTCGTTGTTCCAGCAGGAGATGGAAGCGTCCGCGCCGCCGATCAGCGCGGGCGGCGCTTGCAGGCTCTGCGTCGCGTAGTCGTAGATCCCGACGTGCGTGACGCTCGTGCCCGCGGGCAGCGCGCGATCCTCGGAAACTTGTTGAGCGCCGCGCGGGGAGGCGAGGGCGAGCAGCAGGACCAGCGAAGCGGAGGGGAGATGGAGGGTCATGGGGGAGGCGAGTTGGCGCTGTTGGCCTGTGTACCGGCCGGTGGGGGGAACCAGCGCTTCCACTATATCCCTCAGCGGGAGTTCCGGGTCGCAACGTCGGGCCCACGGATCTGCCTGCCCCCTGAGCTTGCTGCGCGGCATCGCGCGAGGCCGGCGCGGCTGGGATATCCAAGCGTGCTCGAAATCCCGCTCCAGTAGCCGCCTCGCTATCCTGTGCCGCGCAATGTCCGCCGAATCAAGCACGCCCGCCGTATCGAACTCGCCGCGCTCCGCGCCCGCCCGGCTCGCGACTCTCCTGATCGCCCTCCTCGGTCTCGTCGCGCTCGCCGGCTGCTTCTCCGGCCGCAAGCCGGGCGAGATCACCGGGGACGAGCCGGATCCGACCTGGATCCGCAAGGAGATCACCTGTCGCTCCGAGCGCATCCTCGACGAGGTCACGCGCCTGGCGCTGTCGAAGCAGGGCTATCCGGGCGCGCGCGGCCTCGAGCAGGACCTGTCGATCACGACGCTGTGGCAGAACCACCTCGGCACGCGCAAGGGCGAGGGCTACCGGCAGCAGGCGGTGCTGCGGTACAAGCCGCTGGGCAAGGACGTCTACGAGCTCGAAGTGCGCGTCCGGCGCCAGATCAACCAGTCGATCGCGAAGCCGACCGACCTCTCCTACGCGGAGTGGGAATGGTCGGACGACGACGAGCGCGCCGCGCAGATCCTGGCGCAGTTGATCCAGTCGTATTTCGCGGGAGAGGCGCGCTGAGCGACCGGCAACCGCTCGCTCGGGGCGGCGCGGCGCGGGTGGCGCCGGCGCGCGCTCATGGTCGGGTGGGGGAGACGGCCGATAGAGTAGTCCCCCGCTGCGCGGGCCCGCGGGCCCGCGCGTCGCACGCTTCATGACGCCCGGTCCCATCGATCCCGCCGCCGCGGATCCCGCTCCCCACACCGCCCCGGCCGGGCGCTGGGTCACCGGAGCGAGCATCGGGCCGGCCGACATCGCCGCGCGCATCGCGGGCTTCCCGCGCATGCTGTTCGAGCACCGGGACCTGGTGCTGACGTGCGTGCGCCGCGACCTCGAGGCGCGCTTCAAGGGCACGCTGCTCGGCTTCCTGTGGCCGCTGGTGCACCCGCTGTTCCTGTTCGTCGTCTACTACTTCATCTTCACCAAGCTGCTCGCGCAGAAGCTGCCCGAGGACGTGGTCAAGGGGCGCGAGACGACGCTGGCGGTGTACATGTTCCTGGGCGTCGCGATGTGGAGCGGGTTCGGCGACACCCTGCTGCGCGGCGCGGGCTCGATCGTCGACAACGGCAACCTGATCAAGAAGCTCGCCTTCCCGGCCGAGGTGCTGCCGCTGGTGGTCGCGCTGGTGAATGCGGTGACCTTCGTGATCGCGCTCGGCGCGTTCCTGATAGCGAGCTGCACGCCGCTGTGGCACCTGCCGAGCTGGGACGTGCTGTTGTGGGTGCCGGTGCTTCTGTTCCTGCAGGTTCTGTTCTCGTACGGACTGGCGCTCCTGCTCGCGACGCTGAACGTGTTCCTGCGCGACACCGCGCAGATCGCCGGCATCTTCGTGACGGTCTGGATGTTCTTCACGCCGATCTTCTGGGTGCCGTACCTGCCCGGGATCCGCGAGAGCATCGCGCCGTACCTCGGGTGGATCGAGGGCAACCCGATGGCGCACCTGTTGTACGCGTGGCGCTACGTATTGATGCACGCCGAGCCGGTCGAGATCTTCCCGCACGATCCGCTCGTCAGCGTCGGCGTGTTCGCGCTGTGGGCGCTCGGCATGTTCGTCGTCGGCTACTCCGTCTTCCTGCTCGGCAAGTCGCGCTTCGCCGACGAGGTCTAGCTGCACCGCGATGTCGCTTCCCGCAATCGAAGTCGAGGGCCTCGGCAAGGCCTATCGGATCTACCCGAGCCCGGGCCGGCGCGTGCTGGAGTGGGCGACGCTCGGCGCGCACAAGGGCCATCACGAGTTCTGGGCGCTGCGCGGCGTGAGCTTCCAGCTCGGGCGCGGCGCGTCGCTCGGGCTGTGCGGCGCCAACGGCGCCGGCAAGTCCACGCTGCTCAAGGTGCTCGCGGGCACCACGCGGCCGACCGAGGGCCGCTACCGGATCAACGGGCGCGTGGCGAGCCTGCTCGAGCTCGGCGCCGGCTTCCACGCCGACTTCAGCGGCCGCGCGAACATCTTCATGAACGGGATCATGATGGGCTTCACGCGCCGCGAGATGCAGGCCAAGCTCGACGAGATCATCGCCTTCGCCGAGCTGGGCACGTACATCGACGAGCCGGTGCGCACCTACAGCTCCGGCATGGGCCTGCGCCTGGGTTTCAGCATCGCGGTGGCGGTCGATCCGGACGTGCTGATCATCGACGAGGTCTTCGCGGTCGGCGACATGTACTTCCAGAAGAAGTGCATCGACCGGATCTACGACTTCAAGCAGCGCGGCAAGACGATCCTGTTCTGCAGCCACAGCCTGTACGACATCCGCCAGCTGTGCGACGAGGCGCTGTGGCTGAACGGCGGCCAGGCGGCGGCGCAGGGCAGCTCGGTCCACGTGACGGGCGAGTACACGAGCTTCCAGCGCACGCACATCGACGAGGCCAAGCGCAACATCTCCGCGCAGTTCGGGGGCGAGCTCAAGGCGGCTTCCCGATCCGAGGCGCTGCCGCGCATCGTCGATGCGCGCGTCTATCGCAACGGCGAGGAGTGCTACGAGATCAAGACCGGTGACTCGATCGAGATCCGGGTGTGGTGGGAGAACCCGCGGCCCGAGCAGACGCCGATCCAGATCGGCGTCGGTTTCATGCGCCAGGACATGACCACCTGCGGCGGGATCGGCACGCACCTCGACGGCATCGACCTCTGCGGCCGGTCGGGCTGCGCGATCCTGCGCATGCCCGACGTGCATCTGCTCTCCGGTCAGTTCCTGGTGCCGGTGATCCTGTTCGACCGCGAGGGTGTGCACAAGTACCAGGAGTTCCTGCTGCCCGAGAACCTGGTCGTGCGCGCGCAGACGCGCGAGGTCGGCCTGTTCCGGCTCGACCATGCCTGGGAACTGCGCGCGGACGTGCCTGCGCCGGCCGCGCGCGCCGACGCCGGAAAGAAAGCGTGAGCCCGGCACCCTCGCGCGGCCGGCGGCTCTCCGCCCTGGTCGTCAACTACAACACCGGCCGCTATGCCAAGGCCTGTGTCGAGTCGTTGCAGTGCGAGTGGCGCGCGAGCGGGCGCGCGGACGCCGACCTGGAGATCGTGGTCGTCGACAACGCCTCGCCGCAGGACCAGAGCGCCGCGCTGGCCGAGATCGAAGCGCTGGGCGCGCGCGTGATCCGCCACCCCGAGAACGCCGGCTATGCGACCGGCATGAACCTCGCGTTCGCACAGACCAGCGGCGGGCCGCGCGACATGGTCGCGATCCTCAACCCCGACCTGCACTTCCTGCCCGGCTCGATCGACGCGCTGATGGACTACCTCGAGACGTACGCGGAGTGCGGCGTGATCGATCCGCGCGCGTGGGTGGACCAGGCGCGCACGCTGATGCTGCCCAAGAACGTGCTGCCGACGCCGATCGAGCAGTGGCGCGCCGTCGGCGCGCAACTGCATCCGGCGCTGTGCCGGGCCTACTCGCGCCGGCGACTCGTCACGGCCATTCCGTGGTGGGTCTCCGACCAGCCGATCGAGTCGGACATGCTGTCGGGCTGCTGTCTGTTCCTGCGCCGCGAGGTCGTCGCGCGCATGCCCCACCTGATGGACCCGCTCTACCCGCTGTACTTCGAGGACACCGACCTGTTCTCGACGCTGCGGCGCCTGGGCTACACGGTCGTGCACCACTGCGGCGCGCCCGTGCTGCACCACTGGTCGCGCTCGGCGGGCGTCGGCGGCAACTACCAGGGCGAGCCGTGGCGGCGCTTCAAGATCGGCGAGCAGCGCTACTACCGCAAGTTCCACGGCGCGCTCGGCTACGCGCTGGTGCGCGCGGCGAACTGGCTGGCCGCAAAGTGGCCGCCCGCGAAGTCGTTCCGCCCGATGCACCCGCTCGTCGACCTCGGCGAGCACGCCGACCCGATCGAGATCCGGCTGCCGCGCGCGTGCGAATACCTGCTCGAGTTCTCGATGACGCCGACGTGGCTGCTCGCCGCGGGCGTGCCCGGGCACGGCGAGCGCTGGCAGTGCCCGCGCGAGACCTGGGAGTGGTACTTCCAGGCGCGCTACTACGTGCGCGCGATCGAGTTCGATCGCCGCACGCAGCGCCCGGGAGCGCTGCTCGGCGCGTGGACCTTCGTCAAGACGACGCCCGGCCGCGACCATCCGCTCGAAGTGAACGAGACCCGCCGATCTGCGACGATGGAAGCAGCCCGATGAGCGGACCCATCGCCCACGCCGGAGCCCGCGCGCCGCTGCCCGAGACGCCGCGCGCGCTCGAGCGCGGGCCGGTGATCGTGTTCGCGCCGCACGCCGACGACGACATCATCGGCTGCGGCGGGAGCGCGGCCATCCACGCGGCGCAGGGGGACCCCATCAAGGTCGTCGTCGCCTACGACGGCACCGCCGGCGATCCGGAACACCGCTACTCGCCCGCCGACCTGCGCGCTCTCCGCCAGCGCGAAGCGCGCGCGGGCGGCAAGCACCTCGGCCTCTCCGATTACGAATTCTGGGACTACCCGGAAGGCCACGAGCCGCCGCCGGAGCTCGAGCGCGCGGGCGCCGAGCGCGTCGCGGCGCTGATCCGCGCGCTGCGGCCGCGGACGATCTACGCGCCGTGGATCGGCGAGCACCACCTCGATCACCACGTGCTCGCGAGGGTCGTGCGCCTCGGCGTCGAGCTCGCGCGCGAGCGCGGGCCGGCGTCGGTGGGCACCGCGAGCGCGACAAGCTCTGCGAGCACGACAGGCTCGTCGCGTGACGCGGCGGGCCAAACCTGCACCGCTTGGGGCTACGAGGTCTGGACGCCGCTCGTGCCGACGCGGATCGTCGACATCACGAGCTGGCGCGACGCGAAGGTGCGCGCGCTCGAGGAGCACAAGAGCCAGCTCGAGTACACCGACCACGTGCACAAGGCGCTCGGGATGCAGGCGCAGCGCAGCCTGTACCTGCCGGCGGGCTCGCGCTACGGCGAAGCGTTCGCGCCGCTCGGTAGTCACGCAGGATAGACGCGCTTGGCGCGCGGCCGTCCTGCATCGCCCCGGAATTGAACTCGCCCCAGTGACCGGCTCGCCATGCCGTGGGCATCTCGAGCCATATGTCGCGAACTGGCTGCTGCAACCGGACCGCCGCGACCGGATCGCCACGACCGGCGCGTCACGAACGGCGCGCCACGAACGGCGCGCGATCAACGTTAGACCCGCGGCGCGATTCCACGGCGCCGGGTACACGCCGTTTCGAGAAATCGAACAACGGGTGTGACCAACCGGCCACACCGACAGTCCTTGTGGCATGCAGACGAGCCGCACTCCCACCCGGGCCACGGCGCCCGATCCGCAACACCGGACGAACCCCATCGTGGATCGTCGACACAGCGTGCCGGACTCTCGCCAGCCAGGTCCGAAGGACCAGCTTCGCGACCTCAGTGCCGCGCCGGGGACCTGGGGACCCGCACTGGCCGAGGCCTTCCACGCGGCCGCGCGTCTGCGCCACCTGGGCCGGCGAACCGAGAGCGCGTATCGAGGCTGGGTGCGGCGCTTCCTCGCCGCGAATCGCTGGCGCCACCCGCTCGAACTCGGGCAAACGGAGGTGGTCGGCTTCCTCTCCGACCTCGCGACCCGGTCGCAAGTCAGCGCATCGACGCAGAACCAGGCACTGGCCGCGCTGCTGTTCCTCTTCGAAGCAGTTCTCGAGCAGGAGTTCCCCTGGCTCGAGGACCTCGTGCGCGCCAAGCGACCGCACCATGTCCCCGTCGTCCTGACTCGGCGGGAAGTCCAGGCGCTCCTGAACCACCTGCACGGCACGCCACGCCTGGTCGCGACGTTGCTGTACGGCGCGGGGCTGCGCCTGCTCGAGGCTTTGCAGTTGCGGGTGAAGGACGTCGATCTCGAGTCCCGGGTCCTCACGATCCGATCGGGCAAGGGCGACCGCGACCGCCGCGCGCTGCTGCCCGAGTCGGTTCGCGAGGACCTCGTAACCGCGATCCAGGCAGCGCTGACCCAGCACGCACGCGACCTCGAGCACGGGGCCGGTTGGGTCGAGCTTCCCGGGGCGCTCGACCGGAAGTACCCATCGGCGCCGCGCAGCCCGGCCTGGCAGTGGGTCTTCCCCGCCACGAGCACGTACCGGCACCCCGAAACGGGGCAGATCCGCAGGCACCATCTGCACGAGACGGTGATCCAGCGCGCGGTGCGCCAGGCCGTCGAGCGGGCCGGGATCCTGAAGAAGGCGAGCTGCCACACGCTGCGGCATTCGTTCGCGACGCACCTGCTGGAGGACGGCCAAGACATCCGGACGATCCAGGAGTTGCTGGGACACAAGGATGTCTCGACGACGATGATCTACACGCACGTGCTCAACCGCGGCCCGCTGGGGGTGCGCAGCCCGGCGGATAGGCTGGGGGGTGGGTGAGTGGCTCGGGTTGCGCCCGTTCCCGCAAGCGGGACAGGTGGTCCCCAGGAGATCCCACGGGCTCGGCTTCCGCGCTATGCTGACCTGCCTATGAGGCGAGGCGGAGTGAGCGCGGATTCACAAGTCCTTTCCCAGGACCATCTCGCTGGCATCTGGGCCGCCGGCCACCGGCGCTACGCAGACCGGCCAAACACTTCGCGCCGTGACTACGCAGGTCGGTCGAATACGCGTTAGCCCGACAAGACAGGAGGACGGTCCAGTGGCTTTAGTTGATCTTTGGCGAGAAGCCCGCGAGCAGCTGGAAGACAAGGGCTTTCAGCAGATAATCGCCTTCGCCGGGGACGGAAAACTCAGGGACGGCGGAGCCGCAACAGACGAGCTTCGGTCCTTCCTTTCTCTCGTTCCGACGGACTACCTGAGACGCTACGCGGCGGAGTGTCTTGCAAAGAGCTTTCCGGACTCTGGGCTTGCTCTTCAGGAGGTTGTCAATCAGATCGGGCGCCGCTTGGGTTTCTCGGTGGTCGACGGTCGTTACCGAGGCGCAAAGGGAAGCATCGGGTTCGACGGTCTGTGGAAGGTCCGCGACCACGCAATCGTCGTTGAGGTCAAGACAACCGACGCGTACAGACTGGACTTAAGCACCATCGCCGAGTATCGGCGCAAACTGGCTAACGACGGAGCGATCGTCATCGACCACTCCTCAATCCTCATCGTCGTAGGACGTGAGGATACGGGCGACCTCGAAGCGCAGATACGAGGGTCGAAGTATGCGTGGGATGTCCGCTTAATAAGCGTGGAC
>VGZE01000082.1 GCA_016872755.1 Planctomycetota bacterium | reverse complement strand
CGGCACCGGATCGCGCCTGCGCAGCTCGGCCCACTCCGCGCCCCAGCGCGGCGCCAGGTTCTCCAGACGCGGCGCTGCCTTCGAGCCGGTCGGCCACTCCTCGCTCAGCGCGCCGCCCGCGGGCATCCCGGGTAGATCGCTCCAGCGCGCCGGCTCGTCGACGAGCGCCAGCGCGAACGAGAGGTCGCGTGCCGCCTTCGGGTCGGACTCGCGCAGCCGTTCCAGGGCTCGGCCGGCGGCCCAGGCGAGCACGCGTCGCGGCGTGCGCGGGCCCGTCAGGAACCGGCGCACGAGCTCGCCGAAGGCCGCGCGCAGGCGGGCCGGCTCGGGGGTCGCGCTCGCGTCCGCGAGCAGCGTGGACAGGAGTTCCGCCCCGGACCTGGGCAGTTGGGCGGGAAAGAGCAGCTCGGCGCATTCGACCAGCGCGAGCAGCGGTCCGCGCCCGCTGTTCTCGTCGAGCCCCTGCGGGAGCCCGGTCCGCTCGAGCACGCACAGGGGTGCGCCGCTCCCGCCCGAGGCCTCCGCGGCGCAGTCCTGCAGCGACCAGCGGATCGCCTCCAGCCCGGTCTCCGCCCATGGGGCGCGAAGCGGGTTGCCGGCGCGGAAGTGGCTTGTGTCCGTTCGCTGAATCACGCGACGAGCGCCATGCTACCCGTGGCCGCTCGACGATCTCGTCCGTGGTCCCTAAACTGTTTCCCCCCCGTGGCCCCGGCGGGCGCGCCGCTCCATCCGACGCGGTGAACCAGAGCTCCGGCCGCCAGCCCCCGCGCTACATCCATGGAAATCTCCGAAATCCAGGTCGACGGCTACGAGAAGGTCTTGCGCTGCCACGATCGCGCTACCGGCTTGCACGCGCTGATCGCGGTGCACGACACCACCCTCGGTCCCGCGCTCGGCGGCATGCGCATGCTGCCCTACGTGTCGGAGGACGAGGCGCTGTTCGACGTGCTGCGACTCTCGCGCGGGATGACGTACAAGTCGGCGGTCGCCGAGACCGGACTGGGTGGCGGAAAGTCGGTGCTGATCGGCGATCCGCGCACCGCAAAGTCACCCGAGCTGTTCCGCGCGATGGGTCGCTTCGTCGATTCGCTGGGCGGGAAGTACATCACCGCGGAGGACATGAACATCGGCATCCGCGACCTCGAGTACGTGCGCGAGTCGACGCGCTGGGTGACCGGGCTCTCGCGCGAGTCGGGCAGCTCGGGCAATCCGAGCCCGTACACCGCGCGCGGCTGCGTGCAGGGCATGAAGGCCGTTCTCGAGGAGCTGTACGGCAAGGCGGATTTCAAGGGCCGGCGCGTGCTCATCCAGGGCGTGGGCGCGGTCGGCGGTCGCATCGCCGAGATGCTCAAGGAGCTCGGCGCGCACGTGCTGATCAGCGACATCAACGCCGAGACCGTGGCCCGACTGTCCAAGCAGCACGGTTTCGAAGTCGTCGACGAGATCGGTCACCACACCACTTCGTGCGATATCTACGCGCCCTGCGCGCGTGGGGCCGGCCTCAACAAGGACACGATTCCGACGCTGCGCTGCAAGGCGGTCGCCGGGTGCGCGAACAACCAGTTGCTCGATCCGGAGGATGCGGACCGATTGCAGGCCCGCGGCATCCTGTACGCGCCGGATTACGTGATCAACGCGGGCGGGATCATCAACGTCGGCGTCGAGCTGTTGCCGGGCGGCTACAAGGAGAACGTCGCGCTCGAGCGCGTGGATCGGATCTACGATCAATTGAAGCGCGTGTTCCGGATCGCGCGCGAGGAGCGCATCACGACGCGCGATGCGGCGGCCAAGCTGGCCGAGCAGCGCCTCGAAGAGGGGCGCAAGAAGAAGTCCGTGGCGAAGCGCTGAGGCGGCGCGCGCTCAGCGCTCCGGCAGCGCGGGAGGACCTGCGGGCAATGCGCCCCGAAGTGGGCCGAATCGAAGGCAGGCTTCGTCGCGTGGTGTCGGGACGGGCGAGGACCGACTCAGCCCCGGCTCTTGCCCGAACGCACCCGTCCGCGCAGCACGACCTGGTGCTCGTGCACTTCCACGTTCGGCAGAGCGTCCACGCCGCGAACCTCGAGCTTGTCCCACGCGATGTCGTGGATCTCGCCGGTCTCGACGTCGACGATGTGGTGGTGGGGCTCGATGCGCGGGTCGAACACCACGCGGCCCTCGGCCAGCACGAGCTCGCGCAGCAGCCCATGGGCCACGAATAGGTTCAACGTGTTGTAGACCGTGGCACGCGACACCATCGGGATCCGCGTCTTCACGAACTCCCAGACCTGATCCGCGGACGGATGGCTGGTCGTATCGAGCACGAACTCGGCAATCGCCACGCGTTGCGCGGATGGCTGGATGTCTCGGTCGCGCAGCAGGCGCTTCGCGTCAGCGTGCATGGGTCTAGACTTAGTCCAAATCTAGTCGATGCCAAGCCGCAAACCCGGCTTTGCCGGCTCGGCGGCACGCATTGTGCCAAGTCCTTCGGGGTCTAGCACGCGTCCGGGATCCAGAAACCAGCCGGGTTCCAGAACCTGTCCCGGACCTGGCTCGCACTCGGGAGCAGTCGTCCGGCGTCGCGCTCACGGGACCAGCACCAGCTCGACGACGTTCGTGAACGACAGGCCTGAGAAGCCCTGTACCTGGATCGGCACTCCGACGATCGAGGCCATGGCCGGCGGCAACGGCACGTGCCAGCGCCGCACGCCCTCGGGGCCGATGAATGCCTGTCCGTGGAGGACGGGGTCCGCGATCTGCAGCGCCCCTCCGAACCCATCGATCGGGATGTTCGTCGGTTGGGTGCCCCAGAAGCTCGCGCTCGGCCACCCGGGCTCGCCGAACACGTAGATGTCGAGCCACGTGCCGGGGCTCTTCAGGCCGGTCAGCATCAAGTGCGGCGGATGCGGCAGGTCCGGCGGTCCGGGAATCGTGACGGGCTCGAGTTCCCAGCGGCTGCCCACGGTCGTGAGCGGCGCGGATGCAACCGTGATCGCGCCACTGGGAGGGACGGTGACGATCCGATCGTCCTCCAGCGAGTTCGCGACCACGTTGTGGCTGCGGAAACGCAGGTGCTGCCCCCCCTGCGGCAGGAAATTCTGCAGGCGGCGAGCGCGCCAATCGACCGTGGCGGTCGACGAAGCGGCGGCATCCGGTCCGCTGCCGGTGCGCAGGAAGACCGTCAGTTCGTGCTTGCTCGTCGTATCGACCAGCGTGCTCGTGTCGAAACCGATGTAGCCGTTGATCGATCCAAACAGGTCGCCGACCAGCGGGTCGCCATTGCCTGCATCGCTGTCGAGCGAGGCCTGCGTGAAGACCGGCATCGGTTGGTCGATCCGGTAACGCCACATCTCCTCGTAGCGCTCCCACCAAACCGGCGCCCAGAGGCCGCTTGCGGTCGCGGTCGAGCCGATGTGCGTGCCGTCATCCCAGAGGAACACGGCCGGCTGCTGCGCCATCTCGATCGCGTTGAAGGTCCCGGGCTTCTCGGACCAGCCGAAGTACTCGTCCTGACGGCCGTCCAGGCTCACGATCAGCGGCAGGTCCTCGTTCGCCGCAAGGCCGACGACGTGCGCGAGATCGAGGCGGTCGTAGGTCAGCATTCCCTCGTTGCACAGGCCGTTCTGCTCGGGTGGTCCCCACAGCTTCCAGCCCGCCGGGAACTCCCACCAACAGCCGCTGTACTGGCACCCCATGTCGAATTTCGACAGCACCAGCTGCGCGGCGGCGAACCGCTCCGGGTGCAGGTAGGCCAGGAAGCCGGCACCCATCGCACCCATCGACACGCCGACGAGATAGGTGCGGGCCGGATCGACGGGGTAGGCGACCTGCGCGAAATCGAGCTCGAACAGCACGCGCCGGACCGTGTAGTCCTGCGTCGGCACCGTCGGGTAGCTCAGGTAGTCGGGAAACAGCGGATTGAGCCCGTACCAGTACGTGACGTTCGGCCAGGTCTCGAACCAGTCATCCGGCGAAACGACCACGGCCTCGGGGCGCGTCGGCTCGGGCTCGTGCTGATAGTTGCCGTCCCGAAAGTGCAAGCGCACCAGCGTCGGACGAGGGGCCGGATCGACCAACGGGTCGTAGTTGATGCGCAGGTTGAACGCCTGGCTCGGCTTGAACCACATCGCCGGGGCGAACGGCGTCGCCACGTCCGAGACCCAGTGCACGTAGTCGTTCCGCACACCGTCGATCCGCTGCAGCACGGGCAGCGGGCGCTCGGGCACTTCCGCGGTCGCCAGCAGGGTCGCATTCCCTTCCGGAACGATCGTCGTGTCCGCGAGGCCGTCGATGTTCGCGATCACCGCGTACCACGCGTTCTCCGCGGTCTCGACCGTGTGGACGAACAGCCCGTCGTCGTCGAGCAGTCGCGGTCCGAGATCCTCGATCGCGTAGTAGTCGGGCACTCCGCCCGCCAGCAACGTGTTGCGGACGTTCTTCGAGGAGTCGGCGCCCACGCTGCCGAGCAGCGTCGCGCCCGCGAGGTCGGACGCATCGTCGATCGGCGCCGTCGAGCGATACACCGCGTAGCTCACCGGAGTGCCCGGGACCTCCTTCCAGGTCAGGAAGACCTGGCCCGAGCGCGGCTGCGCGCGGATTTCGGAGACGACCGTCTGGGCCGCCACGGAGGCGGCAAGAGAGGACGAAGCCGCTGCCAGGCAGGCGGCCAGGATGACCGGACGGAAACTCACGGGGACCGGGTGGGTTCTTCCCAACTCTAAGCGCAATCGCCCAGTCGCGCCACGAACCGCCCGAAATCACCGGCTTTTTGGACGCGCCGCGCGCCGCTCCCGGCATTGCTGACGCGGCCGTCCGGAATGAGGCTCGAGCTCAGCCCTTGCGCAGGAAGTCGACCAGGTCGCGCTCGAGTTCCGCCAGCCCGTAATCTGGCACGGTGAGGCACTGGTAGACGATGCGCGAGAGCGGTTCGGGGGTGTTGGGGTTGAGCTCGCGCGGCGGCGGGTAGGACAGGAAGTAGGACAGCGACAGCCGCTCGACCTCCCCGCCCTGCTCGCGGCCCGCGTACTGCCAGGGCACCTCGTCGAACGGCAGAGCGCCGGTCAGGATCTCGTAGAGCATCACGCCGATGCCCATCACGTCGGCCTTGCTGTCCTGCAGCAGGAGCGGGTTGTAGTGCGGCGTCGTCGAGATCACGCCGCGCTCGTCCGCCCGCATGGCCGGGTCGATCATCACGACCGTGCCGGAGGGCTTGACCAGGATGTTCTCCGGCTTGAGATCGCCGTGATAGCTGAACTGGCCGGCGTCGCGCAGCTTCTGCAGCGAGCGGACGATCGCGAGGAACCAGTTCAGGCGAATGCCCTCGAGCGCGCGGATCTTCTCGCGCAGGGTCTTGCCCTTCACGTAGTCCATCACCAGCACCGGACGGCCGTCGTGATTGATGACGTCGCGCACGGTGATGAGATTCGGGTTCCGCGTGCGCTGCAGGATCGACGCCTCGCGCTCGAGCATGCCGTCGATTTCCTTCAGGTCGAGGAAGTCGATGCGCACGCCGTCGGGTCGGAAGAACACGGCTTCCGCCGGCGTCTCGTCCGGACTGATCCACTCGGGCGAGCGATTGGCCGTGATCTCGAGGAAGCGCGTCACGTAGCGTCCGCCTCCGGCCACGTCGCCCATTTTCAGCGCCACCTTCTCGCCGCGGCTGTCCTCGGCGACGTAGATGTACGAAAAGCCGCCGCGCGCGACGAATTCCTGCACGCAGTACTTGCCGATGTGCTCCCCGGTCTGAAGCTTGATCATGGAGTGGGAACGAAGGCCGTGGGGAAGAGGGAGAGAGGGGGGGGCGCGAGGTCACGTCGCGCGCCGAGGCCTTCGTTCGACCGGCGGAACGCGCGCATTTGAAGAAATCTCGCGCGAGTTGCGCGTGCGCGCATCTCGCGTGCGAGCCCCCGGCTTCAGTTGCCGTGTAGGGCCGCGGGTGAAAGTTCTTCCAAGCGGGCCGCGGCAGCGGTTCCCAGGATCGCCCGCGCTCCGTCGGCCAGCGTCGAACTGGTCAGGTGGTCCGGCTGCTCTTGGAACGGGCGGTAGCGCCACGCGCGGCCCTGCGCGTCGATCAGGCCCAGCTCCTGCCGGAACTCGTTCTGCACCGCGTAGAACACGCGCTCGCCGGGCCCATCCTCGCGGAAGGCCAGCACGAAGCCGCACACGCGGTCGCCCTCCACCACGCGCCAGGCGCGCTGCACGGACGAGCGAACCGGCGCGGCCGCAGCGGCATCCTTCGGCACGCGCTCGCGCGTCGTCCGGCAGGCGCAGGGCAGTGCGCTGCACAGGGTCAGGGCCAACGGAATGAAGACGTTGCTTGCGCGATTCATGCCTCGATCCCCGCCGCCGGGGTGCGCCGCTTGACCAGCGAGAGCGCCACGCAGAACAGCACGCCGGCGACGCTCGCCCACAGTCCGAGCCGGACCGAGTGAGGAGCATAGCGCATTTCGATGACGTGCTCGCCCGCCGGACAGAGCACGGCGCGCAGCGCACCGAAGGCGCGTTCGATACGCACCGGGGACCCGTCCAGGGTCGCTTCCCACCCGTCCGCGTAGGCATCCGACAGCACGACGCAGCAAGCGCTCTGCGCGCGAACCTCGATCTCGACTGCCTGCGCCGAGTACGAGCGGATCTCGCAAATCGCGCCTCCGGCGTCCGCGGCACCGGAGGGCTCCGGCGCCACGCCGGGAGGACGTTCCAACTCGACGTTCAGCGGATCGGGGAGCCTCGACCCGTCGAGTTCGATCCAGCCGCGTTCCGAGCGACGCGGCGGATCGACCCAGTGGTAGGCGCAGGTCGCGTAGGCGCGCGGCATCGCACTCGGGTACTCATACAGCCGTGTGCTCCCGTCGATGCGGAGTTCGAACGGCGCGGGCAGCGGCTCGCTCGACAGCACGTAGCGCACGTTCAGCAGCGCGGCGACCGGCAGTGCCTCGAGCCGGTCGAAGGCGCGGATCTCCTTCACGAACGAAGTCGGCGGCAGCGCGGCCTGGTCGCCGAACTCGCGCAGCCCGGCCGCCGGATCCTTCGAGAGCAGCGAGACGAGCGCGACGTAGTGCTGGTCCTCGACGCTGTCGTATCCGGAAACGACGGGGATGCGTTGGAACAGATTCGCGCTCGGAGCGAAGGCCGTGTTGTCGACCGCGAGCACGCGATAGGGCTGGGATTGCTCCCTCAAGAAGCGCGTGACGGGCGTTTCCGGGGCGATCCGGGCGGGCTCGATCGAAGGATTGAACCCGCGGCCGATCGCCAGCAGATCCACCAGCACGAGCAGCACGGCGCCCGCTGCCCACAGCACCCGAACGCGCGCGCCCGAACCGATTCGTTCCAGCACGGCGTCGAGCCCGAAGGCCGCCAGCGCGGCCAATGCGAGGTTCACGACGAGCAGCAGACGCAGCAGCTTCGTGCTCGCGAGCACGGGGACCGCGCGCGCAACGTCGTAGAACGGCGCGACCTGCCACGCCACCAGCAGCGCGATCGCTCCGAGGCCGGCCAGCACGCGCACGCCCGGCGCGGCACGTGCGCGCGTCAACGCCGCGCAGGCAAGCAGCAGCGGCAGCACGCCGACGTAGCCGCCGACCAGCTCCGCATAGTTCAAGTTGTGCCCGAGCGGCCCCGTGTAGTCGCCGTGATGGGGCGCACCCGTCGCGAACGGCGCGACGAGGAAGCGCAGCGCGTCGCCGAGCCCGAACGGGCTGGTGACGTCGAACTCGTCGAACAACAGCGCCGCCTGACTGGCGCGCACGTACTCCCACTGCGGCCACAACTGGACGAGCCCGACCAGACCGCCGAGCACCAGACCGGTGCCGCAGATCCCGACCGAGCGCGCGAGCATGCGTTGCTGCGCACCGCGCCAGGTCGCGTAGAGCGCCGTGAAGAGCGCGACGTGCAGCGCCGTCTGCGCGTGTCCGGACAGCCAGGCGAGCCCGCTGCCCAGCCCGAGCGTGCCGATCGCGCGCGCCGCGGACCCGGACATGCCGCGCTCGATCCGCCACAACAGGAACGGCAGGAACAGCGCTGCGGCGGTGTGCGGATGGCCGAGCCAGGCGACCATGAAGCCGCCGAGCTGGAAGCACAGCGCGCCGAGCAGCCGCGCGTAGGCGGAGAGCGCGAAGCAGCGCAACCAGAACAGCGCGAAGGCCCCGGCGAGGAAGAGGCGCAACAGCGCGCTCCATTCCTTCGTCGCGTGGCCGGGGAACTGGAAGTACAGCCAGTTCAACGGACTGGCGAACCCGCCCGAGGCCGCGGCGTGATAGGGCTGACCGCTGTAGTTGTACGGGTTCCACAACGGCAGCTCGCCCGCCCGCAGTTGCTCGGCCGCCAGGTCGAGCCAGGGCTCGCAGACCGTCGGCTGGTCGAGCAGCAGGGGGTTGGCGGGCGACCCGGCTCCGGGAGCGGCGGAACGCCACGGTTCGAATTGCAGCAGCGCATCGGCCGCCGACAGCACGCGCGAGGAGAACAGCGCGTCCGCCAGCAGCGCGACCGCCGCGAGCAAGAGCACGGCCAGCGAGCCGAGGAGTTCGAGCCGCTCGTGGCGCGCGGTTGCGATCACAGCGCGGGCAGCCTAGCAGGTCGATCGGCCCGGCACGCCTGTCCAACACGCGCCGCCGCTCGTATTCTCTTGGCCCCGCTGCGCAACTCGCCGGAACCGACATGGACGCACATGCCCTCGATTGCCACCGCCGCGCCGGACGCATTGCGTCGGAGTGCCGTGAGTGGGCCAAGCAGAACGTGCGGCCGGGGGTCCGCGTCGCCTGGGTGCTCGAGACCGTCGAGCGCATGATCCGCGAGCGCGGCGCGGAGCCGGGCTTTCCCGCTCAGTCGAGCCGCAATCACGTCGCGGCGCACTACTGCTCCCCGCCGGGCGACGAGCTCGAGTATCGCGAAGGGGACTGCGTGAAGGTCGATTTCGGCGTGCACGTGGACGGCTACGTCGCCGACACGGCCGCCTCGATCGACCTGTCCACCGATCGACGCTGGACGCGCCTGATCCAGGCCTCCGAGGCCGCGCTCGCGGCCGCGATCGCGACCGTCGGCGTCGATGTGCCGGTCGGTGATGTGGGTGCTGCGATCGAGCGCGCGATCACGGGCATGGGCTTTCAGCCCGTGCGCAACCTGACCGGCCACGGCCTGGGCCGGTGGAAGGTCCACACGCCGCCGCAGATTCCCAACTACGCCGAGCGCGGCGGCGGCCGCTTCCGCAAGGACAGCGTGTTCGCGATCGAGCCGTTCGCCTGCACGGGTCGCGGCTACATCAAGGAGCGCGGCAAGGCCGAGGTTTTCATGATGGTCGGCCCTCCGCTCTCGGCCAAGGGACTCGATCGCGACGTGCTGAAGGCGATCGACGCTTGGCGCGGACTGCCGGTCGCGCGCCGCTACTTCCAGCACCTCGACGCGATCAAGGTCGAGGAGGTGATCACCAAGCTCGCGAAGCAGGGCGCCCTGATGCGCTACCCGCCGCTGGTCGAGGAGGAAGGCGTCATGGTGGCTCAGACCGAGCACTCGCTCTACCTGGGGCCGGACGGCGTCGAGATCCTGACCGCCTGACGAGCTAGAATTCGCACCTTCCCTGCGGAGCCGCTCCCCCCAGCCTGCCGATCCTCAGCGAGGATCCCCAGGGGCTCCGGACCTCCTTGAAGATCGCACTGGTCACGACGCCGCCGTCGGATCGCTCCGGCATCGGCGACTACACGCACCATCTGCTGCCCTATCTGCGCGAGAAGGCCGCGGTCGACCAGTTCGTGGAGCCGGGAAAGGAGGGCCCGGGTTGGGACGGCGAGCCGGCGCGCTCGGCGCTCGAACTCGATCCGCGCGCTTACGACCGCGTGCTCTACCAACTGGGGAACGAGTCCAATCACGCGTTCATGGCGCCGATGGTCCGCGCGATCGGCGGCGTCGTCGCGCAACACGACTGGGTGCTCTTCGATCTGGCGCTGCGCGCCTACCCGGCGCTCGCGCGCGGCGGTTGGAAGGGATATCTGCTGGCGCTGCGCGAGGGCGGGCTCGAACAGGCGCGCACCTACGTCGGCAACTGGCGCGAACGTCGCAAGGGCCGGCGCGAGCCGGCCGAGGAGATCGACGCGCGCGCGTTGCCGGGGACTCTGCTGGCGGGTTGGCATGCGAACGAGCCGCGCGGCCGTTGGGTGGCGGACGTGGCCTGGCTGCGGATCCCGGCACAGGGGCGCGCGGTGCGCCTGCGGATCGGCACCGTTGCGGGCCGGAGCTCGAAGCTGGTCGAGGCCGGGGGGCGTGCCGTGGCCGAGCTGGCGGGCGTGCCGGGAGTGCTCGAAGGCGAGGTGCGCGAGCCGCTGCTCGCGCTGCGTACCAGCGACGTGGAGGTCAGCGCCGAGCAGCGCAAGCACGGCGACTCGCGGCGACTCGCGGCCTTCGTCGAGGCGGTCGAATGGAGCGACGGCCGCACTTGGAGCTCGCTGGACTTGCGCCAGCACTGTTTCCACCCGCCGCTCGAAGTGAATCTGTCGCGCGACCGTTTCCTGCTGCCGCTCAACCGATCGATCGTGCGTTTCGGTGACGCATTCATCGTGCACAGCGCCTACGTCAAGGCGCGCATCCTGGCCGAGCGCAACCAGCTCACGCCGGTCGGGATCGTCTCCCACGGCGCCGAAGAGCGCTGGCGCGACGAGGATCGCGCGGCGACGCGCGCGCGGCTGGGACTGAGCGAGGCCTGGCAGCGGGGTTTCCTCGTCGTCAGTTTCGGCGGCGTTCAGCCGCACAAGCGCATCGACAAGCTGCTGCAGGCCTTCGCGCGCGCGCGCGCGCAGGCGCCCGACCTCCACCTCGCGCTGGTCGGCGGCATTGCATCCGATTCCTACGATCCGCGCGAGCACGCGCGGCAGCTCGGCGTCGACGGCGCCGTCCATTTCAGCGGTTACGTGCCCGAGGAGCTGGGCTGGGAATGGCTGCACGCAGGCGACCTGGCCGTCAACCTGCGCGGCCCCACCACCGGCGGCACGAGCGGCGGGATCTTCCAGGCCTTCTCGCTCGGGCGCGCGGTCCTCGCCAGCGCGGCGGCCGAGCAGTCGGAATTGCCCGAATCCTGCACGATCAAGGTGCCGCTAGGCGACGGCGAGGTGGAGTCGATCGCGCAGGAGCTCGTCGCGCTGCGCGCGGATCCGGCGCGGCGTGCGCGGCTGGAGGAAGGGGCGCGGCGTCATGTGACGGACGTCTGCTCGTGGCGCAAGTGCGCCGCGAAGTACCTCGAGCTGCTCGAGCAGTTCCCGACGACGCGCGTGGCGCGCAAGGGGCTGATCGACCTGAAACTCGGGCTGGGCGCGCGTCGAACGGCGAGCTGAGTCACTCCACGCGCTGCTTGAGCGCGCGCAGCGCGAGCAGCGCGTCGAGCGGGCTCATGCGATCGAGGTCGAGCGAGCGCAGCTCGCGCTCGAGCGCGGCCAGGCGCGGCGGATACAGCTCTGCTTGCGCGTGCGCCGCGCCGTCGGCCGCGAGCGATGCGCCGCCCGCCAGGCGCGGCGCGAGCCCGGCCGCATCCTCCTCGATGTCGCGCAGGATCTCCCGCGCTCGCGCGACGAGGTCCTTCGGCACCCCGGCGAGTCGCGCGACGTGGATGCCGTACGAGCGATCCGTGCCGCCCTCGACGATGCGGTGCAGGAACACGATCTCGTCGCCCCACTCGCGCACCGCCACGCTCTTGTTGCAGATGCCGGGATAGCGCGACGCGAGCTCGGTCAACTGGTGGTAGTGCGTCGCGAAGATCGTGCGCGCCCGAACACGTTGCGAGATGTGCTCGGCGATGGCCCAGGCCAGCGCCAGCCCGTCGAAAGTGCTCGTGCCACGCCCGACCTCGTCCAGGACGACCAGCGAACGGTCGGTCGCGTTGTTCAGGATCAACGCGAGTTCCACCATCTCGACCATGAAGGTCGACTCGCCGCGGCTGATGTCGTCGCCCGAACCGACGCGCGTGAAGATCCGATCGACCAGGCCGATGCGCGCGCCGGCCGCCGGCACGAAGGACCCCATCTGCGCGAGCAGCACGATCAGCGCCACCTGTCGGATGTAGGTCGACTTGCCGGCCATGTTCGGGCCGGTGAGGATCGTCAGGTTGTGCGCGCCGGCATCGAGCTCCGCGTCGTTGGGCGTGAACGAGCCGATCTCGGGCGCGCTTTCGAGCACCGGATGGCGGCCTTCGCGGATTTCGATCGCGTCCCCGTCATGGACCTCCGGCCGGCACCAGCCCGCCTCGGCGGCCTTCTCGGCCAGACCGGCCAGTGCGTCGAGCTCGGCCACGGCCCGCGCCGTCGCGAGGATGCGCGAGAGCTCGGACGCGGCGGCTTCGCGCAGCTCGAGGAACAGCTCGTGCTCGAGCGCGAATGCGCGCTCCTCCGCGCGCAGCACTTTTTCCTCGAACTCCTTGAGCTCGGGGGTCACATAGCGCTCGGCGTTCTTGACCGTCTGCTTGCGGATGTAGGTCGCCGGCACGCGCTCGATCTGCCCGCGCGGCACTTCGAGGTAGTACCCGAAGACGGTGTGGAAGCCGATCTTCAGACCGGGGATGCCGCTGCGCGCGATCTCGTCGGCCTGGAAGCGCGCCATCCAGCCCTTGCCGTCGCGCTGCAGCGCGCGCAGTTCGTCGAGCTCGACGTTCACGCCGTCGCGGACGAGTCCGCCCTCCTTGATCGAGAGCGGCGGCGCATCGACCAGCGTGTTCAGGATGCGTGCCGACAGCTCGGGCAGCGGATCGAGGCGCGCGCGGATCGCGACGAGGGCCGGCGCGGCCGTCGCGGCGAGTTCACGCGCGAGGGCCGGAACCCGCGCCAGCGAGCTCGCCAGCGCCACCAGGTCGCGC
>VGZE01000081.1 GCA_016872755.1 Planctomycetota bacterium | reverse complement strand
CTCCTGCCGCGCGGCGCGCGCTTGGAGCTGTCGGTGCGCGCGCTCGGCCGCGACCCCGGCTCCGTGGAATGGGTGCAGGCCGACGGCACGCGCCGCGCGCTGTCGCGCAGCGGCCCGTCGCTGTATCGCACGAGCCTGATCGATGCGCGTCGCGGCGCGCAGGGCGCCGGCGAGCGGATCGAAGCCTGGGTCGTCGGCGGCGACGACCAGGACCGCCTGCCGCTGATTCGCGTCGAGATCGAAGAGCCGCCCGAGGTCGAGCGCCTCGCGCTCGCGGTGCGCCCGCCCGCCTACACGGGCGCGTCGCCCGAATTGCTGACGACCGGCAGCGCGCGCGTGCCGGCCGGCTCCAGCGTCAGCGTGCACGTCCTCTCGAGCACCGCGCTGACGCGCGCGCGCCTGCGCGACGAAGACTCCGGCACCGAGCACGAGCTCGCGCCGCAGCCTTTCCCGGCCCCGACCGATCGCCCGCGCGGGGCAGGCGCGACGACGTGGGCGGTCGAGCTCCCGGTCACGCACTCGCTGCGCTACCGGATCCTGCTCACGGATGCGCGCGAGCTCGCCAATCCGACGCCCGGCCTGCACACGATCGAGGCCCAGGCCGATCGCCCGCCGCGCGTCGAATGGCTGGGCCCGGACGGCGGGACTCGCATGGTCACGCCGCAAGGAGCACTGCGCCTGCGCGCGCAGGTCAGCGACGACTGGTACGTCGTGGACCTCGCCTACCAGTGCCAACGCCGCGGCGCCGTGGCCCCGCCAGGCGCAAGCGGGCCCGAGGCACCGCGCGTCGTGCTGGCCCTGGCACCGCCCGGCAGCCTGCCCGCGGGTGTGCCGGCCGAAGGGGCCCCCGGCCCGCGGCTGTCGCGCGCCCACTCCAGCACGCTGATCGAGCTCTCCGCGCTGCTGCCGGGCGCCGAGCTCGGCACGCAGCACGAGCTCGTGTTGATCGCGCGCGACGGCGCCGAGCCGGTCGCGCAACAGAACCGCTCGACGCCGCTGCGCCTGTCGCTGCTGAAGAGCGAGGAGCTGTTGCGCGATGTGCAGGGCGCGCTGGCGCGGCCGCGCACGCAGGCCGCGGCCCTGTCCAAGCGCATGCAGGAGCGCGCGACGCGTTACGACGAGCTGTTCGCCGCGCACACCGAGAGCAACACCTGGGAGGCGGCCGACCTGCAGGCCGCGCACGCGCTGTTGGCCGGTGTGCTGCGCAGCCGCAGCGACGCGAGTGCGCTGTTCCGCGAACTCGCCGGTCTGGCCGAGTGCGTCGTGTACGCGCGCGTCGACGAGGCCTCGTTGCCTTTGTGCGCGCGGCTCGACGAGGCCCAGGCCGCGAGCACCGCGGCCGGACCGGTGCGCGCGGCCTGGAGTTCGTTGTGCGAGCAGCGCAGGCAGAGCGGACTGGGCGACGGCGGCGCGGCCGCTCCGCTGGTCGATCTGGTCGGGCTGTGCCTGGAAATCGAGCAGCCGCACCTCGAACGCGCCGAGCAGGTGCTGCGTGCCGCGCTGGCCGGCGCGGACCCCGCCGCGCTGCACGGCGCGCTGAGCGAGGCCGCCGCCGCCGAAGCCGCCGCGCGCGCGCTGCTGGAGCGCGTGCAGGACGCGATCAGCGAATGGGACAATTACCAGGCCGTGATCGGCCTGACCCGCGACATCTTGGAGCGCCAGCGCGCGCTGCGCGAACGCACGCGCGGCGAGGCCTCGCGCCGCTAGCCCCGAGCCGAACGAACTCGCCATGCCCACCTGCCTCCGCTTCTGCTCGGTACGCGCGCTGGCGCGCGTGGCGCTGTTCTTGGTCGCCGCCTGCGGCGCGGGGCTCGCGCGTCCCTCCGCCCAGGCCCCCGCCGGCGAACCGGCCGCGATCTCCAACGAACAGAAGCTGCTCGAACACCAGTTGCAGCGGCTCGAGAAGACCATGCGCAACCTGCGCGATCGACTCGCCACCGAAGGTCGTCCGCGCGCGCTCGAGCTGCTCGACCAGGGACTCGCGCTGCTCGCCGAGCGCGACGCGGCGCTGGGCGGCCTGACGCTCGGCGAATTGATGAGCGAGTCGACGCGCCGAGCCGCGGAGAGCGAGCTGGCGCGTGCGCTCGAGCACCAGGAGGCCGTGGTCTCCCGACTCGATGCGCTGCTCGCTCTGCTGCTCGATCGCGCCTCGCTCGACAAGCTCGAGCAGCGCGCGGCCGACGCGGCCGCGCTGGCGCGCGACCTCGAGACGCTCAGCAACGAGCAGCGGGAACTGCGCGATCAGGCCCAGCAGGCCGCGCAGCAGGCGCTGGGACCGCAGGGCCAGGAACTGGCCGCGGAGCTCGAAGAGCTGGCGCGCGAGCAACGCAAGCTGCTCGAGGCGGGCCTGGCGCGCGCACGCGCCGACGGCTCGCTCGAGCGCGAGCAGCTGCAAGCGGCGCTGCAGGCCCTGCAGCGCGCGCAGGCCACGGATCACCAAGTGCTGCAGAGCCGCGATCCCGCGCGCGCCGCCGAGCTCGATGCGGCGCTGGCGGAACTGCGCACCGCCGGCGATCCGGCACAGGCGCGTCAGCGGCTCGAGGCACTGCGCGATGGAGGCGCGTCCCCCGACGCACCCCAGCCGCCCGATGCAAGGTCCGCCGGCGATCCGATCGCCAAGGCAGCCGAGCGGGCGCTGCAGGCGCTGGCCGAGAATCAAGACGCCGAGGCCGGACTGGAGGCAGCGCGCGATGCGTTGCGCGCGGCCGCTTCCGAACAGGCGCGTCTCGTGCCGATGCTGCGCGCGAGTCAGACGGCTCAGGCGCGCAGCGCGCGCGCACTGGCTCAGCAGGCGGCTTCGTCCAATGCGCTGGAACAGCGCGAGCGCGAACGCGCGGCAGCGGAGCTTGCGCAGGCTGCGACGCACATGGAGCGCGCCGGCGAGGCGCTGCGCGAAGGAGATGCACAGGCAGGAACCCAGGCCGCCGCCGAGGCCGAACAGGCCCTCGCGCGCGCCGCGGAAGCCATGGGCCAAGCCGCCCAGAAGGGCGCCGCTGCGCAGGCTGGCGCGGACCAATCGTCTCGACAAGCGGCTCAGCAGGCGGCCCAGCAGGCCGCGCTCGAACAGCGCGCGCAAGCCGCGGCCGCGCAGGCTCGGCAGGCCCAGCCGAGTGGGAATTCCGCCCCGCCCACCGGCGCCGACTCCGAACCGAGCGCCGCGCAGGCGCTCGAGCAGGCGCAGCAGGCGATGCAGGAGGCCGGTGCCGCGCTGCAGGAGCAGCGCGCGCAGTCCGCCGCCGCCGCGCAGGACCGTGCCGCCACCGCGCTCGACGAGGCGCGTCGACGCCTGTCCGAGCAAGCGCGCCCGCGCGATGCCGAGCAGCAGGCGCGCGCCGAGCAACTGGCGCGCGAGCAGCAGGAACTCGAGCGACGCATGCTCGAGCTGGCCGAGCGGATGCGCGACGACGCGCACGCGCGCAAGGCCGCGCAGCATGCCGAGCAGGCCGCCGGCGCGCTGCGCGCCGGACGCCCGCAGCAGGGTGCCGAAGAGGCCGAGCAGGCACGCCAGGAGCTCGAGCAGGCACGCGAGGAAGTGCGCGCGGAAGAGCGGCGCTACGAGCAGCTGCGCCAGGAGGAACTGCTGTTCCGCATGGCCGACGAGGTAGCCAAGCTCGTGCTGCGCCAGCGCGCGCAACTGGAGGAAACACGCGAGCTCCACAGCGAGCGTGCCGGCGCGGCCACGCCGTCGCGCGCCCAGAAGATCCGGCTGCGCAAGATCTCCGCCGAAGAAGCGCAGCTCGGCAAGAAGGCCGGCGAGCTCGCCGAGGCGTTGGCGGCCGAGCAGAGCCTGGTCTTCGCCGAAGCGCTGGCGGATGTGCGGTTGGACCTCTTGGACCTGGCTTCACGCTTGGGCGAAGAGGGTGACTGGGACAGCGGCGAGTTCGTCCAGGGGCTGCAGCAGCAGGTCGAGGAGCGGCTGGGCTGGCTGCAGCAGAGCCTGGCGACGGAACGCGATCGGCGCCGCAACGAATCCGAGCAGGGCAACCCGCCCTCCACGGAGGAGCAGCAGAAGGAGCGCCTGATTCCCGACGTGGCGGAACTCAAGCTGCTGCGGCAGCTCGAGCTCGACAACGCATCGCAGATCGAGAGACTCGTGCGGCGCTACCCCGAGCTGGCCCAGGCGGGCTCTCCCGATCCGCTGGTGTTGCGCGAGATCCAGCGTCTGGCCACGCGCCACGAGCGAGTGACCGTGCTGTTCGGAATCCTGCGCGCGCGCCTGAACCTGCCCGATCCCGACGACCTGCCCGCCGTGTCCGAGGATTCCACCAACGAGGAACCCCGATGATCCGCCCGCTGCTGTTGTGGCTCGCCTGCTCTTCCCTCGCTCCGCTCGCGCCGCAGGAACCGCCCGATCGAGACCAGCTCGAACAGCGCATGCGCGAGCTCGTGCGTGACGTCGAACGCAACCTGCGCGCGATCGACGTGGAGCTCTCCGACGCGGCCGCCGGCGAGACCGCGCTGGTGCCGCGCGACAGCGGACTGTCCAAGCTGCTCGAGCAGAGCCGGCAGAAGAGCAGCTCCGTCGTGCGCGACATCGACGAGATCCTCGAACTGGCCGCCCAGTTGGGGCAATCCAAGCCGCAGGGCGGCGGAGGCAGCGGGCGCGCTGGACAATCGCAGCAGCAGCAGCAGGGACAGCCGGAGCAGAACTCGGCGCCGCGACGCGACTCGCGCACCGAGCGCGAGCGCACTCCCGAGCGCGGCCAGCAGCCGACGGAACCCGAGGGCCAGGAGCCGCGCGACGGTCAGCCCCAGCCGGGAACCGAGCAGCAATTGCCCGGCCCCCAGATGCCGCCTCGCCCGCCCGGGGGAACCGCCGTGCCGGTGGTCGATACGCGCGAGGCCTGGGGCGAGCTGCCGGATCTGGTGCGCGAGGTCTTCCACGCACAGGGCTCCAGCGACATGCCCTTGCAGTACCGCGAGTGGATCGACGGCTACTGGGAGCGGCTGCGCGAGCAACCGCGCTGAACGACGTGTTCGCGTTGTCCACCTCCGTGCTGGCGCACGGGCTCCTCGCGCTGCTCGCCGAGGCGCCGACCGCCGCGCCACCGACGCGCGCCGAGCAGGCACCGCGCGCGGATTCCGGACCGGCGCTGCGCTCGCTCGATGCGCCGACCGAGCAGGCGTTGTCACGCGCCTTGGACTGGCTCGCCGCGCCCGCGACCGCGGGTCCCACGCTCGCGCTGCCGCTGGGCAAGCAGTCGGCGCCGGTCGGCGTGCACGCGCTGGCGATCCTGGCCTGGCTGGCCGGCGGCTCCACTCCGGGGCGCGGCCCGCATGGCGCCGCGCTCGATCGCGGCGTGGACTGGCTGTTGCGACAGGCCGACCAGCGTCCGGATTCGCCGACGCGCGGATACTTCCATGCCAGCGGCGACGAGGTCTCGCGCATGCACGGTCACGGCCTCGCCACGCTGGCGCTCGCGCAGGCCTGGTGTGTCGGACGCGCGCACCGGCGCGGCGAGGAGATGGGCCGTGCGCTGGTCGAAGCGGTGCGCTTGATCGAGCGCGCGCAGGGCACCGAGGGTGGTTGGGGCTACGACGCGCGCCCGCGTTTCGATCACGAGGGCTCGATCACGATCTGCATGGTGCAGGCGCTGCGCGCCGCGCACGACGCGGGCGTGCACGTGAACCAGGAGACGATCGCGCGCGCCGAGCGCTACGTGCTGGCCAGTCAGGACGAGGACGGCGCCTTCCGCTACATGCTGGGCGACCAGCGCCGCAGCGTCGCGTTGACGGCGGCCGCCATGTCCACGCTGAACATGGTCGGGCGCTACCAGGGCCCGGCGCTCGAGCGCGGCCTCGACGCGCTGCGGCGCGGGCTGCTGGCGCGCGAGTCCGGCGACGTGCTGCGCGCGCCCGGCCGGCCCGACGAGGAGATCCTGTGCCCGTTCTACGAGCGCCTCTACGTCGCGCAGGCCTTGTGGCAACTGCCCGACGAACGCGTGTTCGGCGATTGGAGCCGCCGCGAACGCGAGCGCCTGCTGGCCGACCAACAGCCCGACGGCCGCTGGCGCGACGAGCGTTTCGGCGACGCCTACGCGACCGCCGTCAACTGCCTGGTGCTGGCGCTGCCGCGCGGCTACCTGCCGGTGTTCCAGCGCTGAGCGCGCGCTCGAGCGGCGAACGGTACGCCGCGAGCTCGGCGCGCGCATAGCCGGCGGCCGCGAGCAGGGACTCGAGTTGCGGCCACTCGCCGCGCGCGCGCTCGAGTTCCTCGGCGCCGAACTCGACGCGCGCCAGCGGATGGTGATCGCGCACGCGCAGCACGCGATAGCCGCGCGCCTGGAGCAGGGCCTCGGCGCGTTCGACGCGCGCCAGTCGCTCGGCGCTGACCGGGGTGCCGATCGGAATGCGCGAGGCCAGGCAGGCCGAGGCGGGCTTGTCGGCCATCGGCAGCCCGTGCGCGGCCGCATAGCGCCGCACGTCGTCCTTCGTGAAGCCGCAGGCCGCCAGCGGCGCCAGCACCGCGCGCTCGACCGCGGCGCGCGCTCCGGGCCGCAAGTCGTGCGCATCGTCGGCGATCTCGCCGTAGGCGAGCGGCCAGGCCGAGTTCGAACGGGCCCAGGCGGCCATCGCGTCGAACAGCGCGCTCTTGCAGAAATAGCAGCGGTCGCCGCGATTCTCGACGTAACGCGGATCGGCGAGCTCGTCGGTCGTGACGACGATCAGCCGCGCGCCGATGCGCGCCGCGCCCGCGCGTGCCAACGCGAGTTCCGCGCGCGGCAGCGACGGCGAGTCGGCCAGCAAGCCCGCGCAGCGCTCCCCCAGCGCCGCGCGCGCAGCGTGCAGCAGCACGCCCGAATCGACACCGCCGGAGTAGGCGACCAGCAGCCCGGGCCGTGCGGCGAGCTCGGCCTGCAGCGCCGCGACCCGCAACTCGTGGCGTGCCTGCGCGTCCACGGCCCTACTTGCAGATCACCGGCTGCCCGGCCGAGAAGATCGTGCGCACGTGCCTGCCGCCGCCGATCAGCTCGCCGCCCAGCACCAGGCACGCGTCGAGCTCGACGCCCGCGCCGATCTTCGCCCCGGCATGCACGACGCAGCGTGACAGGCGCGCCGTCGGCGCCACCTCGGCTCCGTCCTGGACCAGGTTCGCGCGACCGCTCTTGCTGAGCACGTGCAGGTTGAGGTCGAGCAGATCGGACGGTGTCGACAGGTTCAGGTCCCGCTCGACCACCTCGGCCGGCAGGACACCGTAGCCGTAGTCGATGAAGATCTGGATCGAGTCGGTCAGCTCGTACTCGTCGCGCAGCGCCGTGCGCGGCGTGCGGCGCACCGCGTCGAAGATGTTCGGGTGGAACAGGTACAGCCCGCAGCCCTTGAGGTCGGTGCGCGGATCGCGCGGCTTCTCGATCACGCGCCGCACGAAACCGCGCTCGTCGAGGTCGACCGTGAAATTGCGCCGGATCGCGTCCTTGGACGGCTCGCGCTTGACGGCCAGCACGCCGTGCACGCCCTCGCGCCCGTACATTTCGAGCATCGAGCCGAGGTTGCGCGTCTCGAAGAAGATGTCACCCAGGAAGAGCAGGAAGGGCCGGTCCACGGCCGGCTCCAGCTGCCGCACCGCGTGCGCGATGCCCAGCATCGTCTCCTGCTCGACGTAGGACAGGCGCACGCCGAGCTTCGCGCCGTCGCCCAGCGCGGAAACGATCTGGTGTCCGAGGTGCCCGATCACCACGACGATGTCGCGGATGCCGAGCTCGCGCATCGCCTCGATCTGCCAGACCAGCAGCGGCCGATCGAGGATCGGCAGCATCGGCTTGGGCGTCTGCTGGCTGAAGGGTTGGATGCGCGTGCCCTTGCCGGCGGCCAGGATCACGCCTTGCAGCTCGGATCGGTTGGACGGAATGCGGCTCATCGGCGTCGAAACCTACCCCGCGCCGGCGCGCCGGTCCAATGCCGCGCCGATCACAGGTACAAACGCGTCTTCCGCACGTAGCCCTCGGCGCTGGCTTCGAGTGCAGCGAGCTCGGCCTCGCTGAGCGGGCGGATGACCTTGGCCGGCACACCCGCCACCAGCGTGCGCGGCGGCACGTGGAAGCCCTCGCGCACGACCGCACCGGCCGCCACCAGCGCCTGTGCGCCGATCACGCTGCCGCCGAGCAGCACCGCACCCATGCCGATCAGCGCTCCGGAGCCGATGCTCGCTCCGTGCAGCACGCAGCGGTGCCCGATCGTGACACCGTCGCCGATCACGTTCGGCACGCCGGGATCGGCGTGCACCATCGTCAGGTCCTGGATGTTGGTGCGCGCGCCGATGCGGATCGGCGCGTCGTCGCCGCGCAGCACGCAGCCGAACCACACGCTGGCGTCCGGGCCGAGTTCCAGCTCGCCGGTCAGCCGCGCGTCCGCCGCGCGGAAGGCCCCGCCGGGCAGCGCGATCATCAGGCCGGCTCGTGGAAAGAAGGTCATGCGCGGCTCCACGAGGCTAGAGCAACCACTGGCGCGCCTCCGGACAGTACAGCAGCACCGCCAGCACGCCGCCGTTCCACAGCGCGTGCACGGCCCAGGCCGCCAGCACGCGCTGCGTGCGCAGCATCACGCCGCCGCACACCATCGAGAGCACGAACAGTCCCGGCCACACATCCGCCGGCTGGTGCAGCACGGTGAACAGCAGGCTGGTCACGACCAGGCCGCCGCGATCACCGAAGTTCTGCGTGCACAGCGGCTGCAGGAAGCCGCGGAAGAAGATCTCCTCCAGCAGCGGCAGCGCGAGCACGGCCAGGAGCAGCGCCGCCAAGGCCCGCGGACCGCCCTGTTCGAGCAGTTCGAGCAGCCCGAGCAGCAGCGGTTGCGGCTGGAGCGCGTGGCCATAGAGCTCGAGCAGCCCGCGCGTCAGCTCACCCGCGCCGAGGATGGCCGGCAGCGCGAACAAGAGGGCCGCGCCGGCCGCGCCGAACGCGCGCGGGTGTCCGCCCGCGTGGAAGCCCAGTGCGCGCCAGCCCTCCGGCTGCATGCGCCGGCACACGGCGGCTGCATAGCCGAAGGCGGCCAGGCCGCCGGCCAGCGACAGGAGCGGCGCGCGCAGCGCGAATTCCGGCAGCAGCGCGCCGCCCAGCGCGGGCACGCCGGCATACAGCAGAAAGGCCACCACGGCCTTCGCGAATCCGTAGCGCAGGAAGTACGGATTGCGGCCGGGATAGATCCGGCGCACGAGCAACAGTGCGACGGGCAGCAGCACGAGGCCGGCGGCGAAGAGCGCCAGGCCGATCGTCAAGCGGGGCGGTAGGGACAAGCGGAGATCGGTGCGGCCGAGGGGACGGGGGGGAACGACGCGGATCAGGTCGGCGACGGGCTCGCGCCCGCGATGCGGCCGTCGACGGGCGAGGACGCGTTCGCGTACAAGCGGCGCGGGATGCGACCGGCCAGGAAGGCGGCGCGCCCGGCGCGGCAGGCATCGCGCATCGCTTCGGCCATCAAGACGGGATCGCGCGCCAGCGCGATCCCGCTGTTCAGCAGCACGCCTTCGACGCCCAGTTCCATCGCCAGCGCGACGTCGCTGGCGGTGCCGACGCCGGCATCGACGATCACCGGCACGTCGACCAGTTCGAGCAGGATCCGGATCGCGTTCGGGTTCAGCACGCCCTGGCCCGAGCCGATCGGCGACCCGGCCGGCATCACGGCCGTCGCGCCGGCCTCGACCAGTCGCACGCCCAGGCGCGGATCGTCCGACGTGTAGACCAGCGTCTCGAATCCCTGCGCCGCGAGCTCGCGCGTCGCCTCGAGCGTGCCGAGCGGATCGGGCAGCAGCGTGCGCTCGTCGCCGAGCACCTCGAGCTTGACCCAGCGCACGCCCAGGATCTCGCGCGCCAGGACGGCCGTGCGGATCGCGCTGGCCGCGTCGTAGCAACCGGCCGTGTTGGGCAGGATCCGGTAGCGCGCGCGGTCGATCGCATCGAGGATCGACGGCTCCCCGAGCGCGGGCAGGCGCCGCACCGCGACGGTCACGCAGTCGGTGCCCGAGCGCTCCAGTGCCGCGCGCGTCTGGGCCAGGTCGCGGTACTTGCCCGTGCCCACCAGCAGCCGCGAGGCGAGCTCGAGCGAGCCGACTTTCAGCCTGTCCGGGGCGGGAGTTGCGGAGTTCATCGAGGCCTGCGAACCGGGGAGGATACCGCGAATCAGCCGCCGCCGACCAGCGTGACGATCTCGATCTCGTCACCCGCCGCCAGCCGCGCCGCGGCGTGCTCGGCGCGCGGGACCAGCCGCCGATTGCGCTCGACCGCGACCAGCTCCGGACGCGCGACCAGCTCGCGCACCAGCTCGGCCACCGTGCAGCCGTCGCGCACGTCGCGCGCGGCCCCGTTGACCAGGATGCGCAGGCTGCCGCCGGCGGCTGCGGCGCTCATGCGTGCACCCTCAGGAACACGCACTTCAGGTACCAGCTCTCGGGCAGCGCGAGCAGCACCGTGTGGTCGCTCGCCGCGCCGCGAACCTGCTCGAGCACGACGCGCCGGCCGCTGTCGACCGCCGCGGCGCGCAGCACGTCCAGGAACTGCGGAAGTTGCACGTTGTACGAGCAACTGGCGCTCACCACCAGGCCGCCTTCCGTGCAGATCGAGAACGCGCGCCGGTTGAGCTCGCGATAGCCGCGCAGGGCTCCCTCGACCTCTTCCTTGCGCTTGGCGAAGGCCGGCGGATCGACGACCACGACGCCGAAGCGCTCGCCCGCCTCGGCCAGCCGGCGCAGCTCCTGCGCGGCGTCGGCGCGCACGAACCGGCAGCGCTCCAGCAGCCCGTTGCGCTCGGCATTGTCACGCGCGCGGTCGAGCGCGCGCTGGTTCTGATCGACGAACACCGCTTCGCGCGCGCCGGCGCGCAACGCGTGCAGGCCGAAGAGGCCGTCGTAGCAGCACACGTCGAGCACGCGCTCGCCGCGCGCGCCTGCCGCGGCCAGGCGGCGATTCTCGCGCTGGTCCAGGTAGTGACCGGTCTTGTGCCCGCCGAGCACATCGACCAGGTAGCCGAGGCCGTCCTCGCGCACGGTAACCGGTTCGCAGGGCGTGCCGCGCAACCACTCGACGCGCGGCTCGAGCCCCTCCAGGCGCCGCGCCGGCGCATCGGAGCGGTCGAGCACCGCGCGCAACGGGAAGGGCAGCGCCGTTGCGAAGGCCTCGATCGCGCGCTCGCGGAGCTTGTCGGCGCCCAAGGTGCCCGACTGCAACACCAGGATGTCGGCGTAGCGATCGGCGATCAGGCCCGGCACCAGATCGGCATCCCCCGCCAGCAGGCGCTCGGCGCCGGCAGGATCCAGCAGCCCCTGCCGCGCGCGCTCGCCCACGGCCTGTGCCACGCGGCGCTCGAGCCAGTCCGCCGGCGGTGCCGCCGTGCCGCGCGCGACGCTGCGCAGCGCGATCCGCGACTGCGCCGAGTAGAGCGCGTGACCGAGCACGCGGCCATCCGGCGCCGCGAAGGCCGCCAATTCCCCGGCCTGGGCCTGCCCCGATGCGATGTCGTTCGCGTAGATCCACGGGTGGCCGCTCTCGGCCCAACGGCGGCCGCGGCCGGTGAGTACCAGCGTTTGCATGCGTGCCGCGCGCGCGGCGCGGACCCCGGGCATCGTCGCACATCGGGTCCCGCCCTTGCTACTCGCGCCCGTGCTGCCGCACACTCCTCTGCAGATGGAGACGCACGATACGCCGGCGCCGCGTGACGCGCACGCAGAGACCCCGGAGCCGCCGCAGAGCAGCGCGCTGCGCGTGCTGCTGGTCACGTCGCGCCTGCTCGACAGTGCCGGCGGGCGAGCCTGCACCGACCTCGCGCTCGGCCTGCGCCGCGAGGGCTTCGAGCCGGTCGTGTGCTGCTACGCCGGCTGGGGACCGCTGGCGGCGGAACTGGCCGAAGCGGGTGTCGAGATCTTCCCGCTGCGCAAGCGCGACGGCGCCGATCCCCTCTTCGCGCTGGCCCTGTCGCGCGAGCTGGCCGCGCGGCGCATCGACGTGATCCACAGCTTCAACGCGCGCCGCGCCTATGTGCTATCGGTCGCCGCCGGTTTCCTGGCGCGCACGCGCGTCGGCGTCGCGACCTTCCGTGAGGCGCCCCCCTCGGGCTCGCCGCTGCTGACCACGGCCGGGCGCCTGTGCGGCGAGATCGTCGGCGCGCTGGTCGCCACGAGCGAGGAAGTGCACGAGGCACTGCTGCGCGCGCGCTGGGTTCCGCCGCGCAAGACGCAGGTCGTTCCCGACGGCGTCAATCTGCAGCGCTTCGAGACGCGCGCGCGGCGCGATCCGGCGCGCGCCCACTGGCGCCTGGGAGAGCGCGAGCTCGTCGTCGGCGCGGTGATCCCGCCGCCGCGCGAGCACGAAATGCCGTTGCTCGAGGCCGTGCAGCAGGAGCTGGCGCGGCGCGTTGCCGGCGTGCGCTTCGTCGTCAGCGGACGCCACGGCGGGAATCAGCGCTGGCAGGCGCTCGGCCCGTTCACCGATTCGCCGGCCTTCTACGCGGCGATCGATGCGCTGTTGATCCCCGGCGCGCGCCGCTTCGTGCCGCTGACACTGCTCGAGGCGCTGGCCGCGGGCGTGCCGGTCGCCGCTGGCCGCCCCGAGGGGGAGACCGAGCTCTCGACGCGCGGACCCTGGGCCTTTGCCAGCTTGTCGCAGGCCAATCCGGTCGCGCTCGCGCGCAATCTCGAGAAGCTGCTGCGCGAACCGGAGGAGGCGCGCCTGCTGGTGCGCGAGGGCAAGAACTGCGTGCGCGACGACTACTCGCTCGCTGCGCACGTGCACCGCATCGCGAACCTCTATCGCGCGGCCTGAGCGCTGCGCGACCTCAGCGCGCGGCGGAGCTCGACGCGGTCAGCTGCAGGAAGCGCGCGCTGCTGCGCAGGCTGCGCAGATCGGGATCCTCGCGCGCCCAGGCCTGCTGCCGCTCCAGCGCGCCCGGGCTGTGATTGGCGGGCGCCAGCTCCAACTCGAGGAACTCCAGGGCCTGCGCAGGCTCGCCGAGCAGCGCGTACGTGCAGGCGAGGTTGTAGTAGTGGCGCGGCTCGACCACGAC
>VGZE01000080.1 GCA_016872755.1 Planctomycetota bacterium | reverse complement strand
GCGTTCCCTTCAATCGCTGTAGCTGGCGCGCATGGAATTCTCGGCAGTGGCTACCGAGCAATTCGAGTCGATGGTGCACGGTGCCGCGATTACAACGCAGCAGTCGCGCCGTCTGCCGATGCGTGACCTTGGAGGCGAGCATCCAGAAGACGGGCTCGGTGAGCATGGGTTTGCGCAGCCGATAATCGAGTCGGAAGCTCTGATCGGAGAAGAACTTGCCGCAGACGCCGCAGCTGTAGCGCTGGACGAGCCGATTATCGAGAGCGCGGTGGAAGGACCCGCGACACTGGTAGGTGAACGGCTGGCCTTGGTGGGACGAGCAGAGGGGATTGGGACAGCAGGGGGGTGTGAACATCGAGGGCCTCCGGGTATGCGCTGGATCGGGGCGTATGTGACCCCAGCCCTGGATGCACGCAACCCGGGGTGGTGGCGCGGATTCCCCAATTCCCCGCGCAGCCAGCCAGGCCAAGGTCCATCCCGGCCGCGCTCGCTCAAGGCTGTTCCGGATCCGCGTCGCGCCTGCGCCGGATGGCCGTGCCGGCATCCCACATGCCCTGACCGAGCGACGCGCCGCCGTCGATCGTCACGCATTCGCCATTCACGTAGGAGCTGCCCGGCGACAGCAGCCACAGGCACTGCGCCGCGACCTC
Organism: Planctomycetota bacterium; assembly: GCA_016872755.1. GTDB lineage: Bacteria > Planctomycetota > UBA1135 > UBA1135 > GW928-bin9. Next base: position 12,576 of record VGZE01000080.1, on the reverse strand, counting down.
GCGCGTGCCCGCGAAGCGCTGCAGCGGGATGCGCTCGCGCAGCCGCCGCTCGTGCTCGGCATCGGGCCACAGGTTCGCGCGCGCGCCGTCGGAATCGAACGGTCCCGGCGCGATCGCGTTCACGCGGATGCCGTGGCGCGCCCACTCGACGGCCAGCGTGCGCGTCATCGCCAGCACGCCGGCCTTCGCGCAGGCCGAGTGCAGCACGCCGGGCATGCCGGTCCATGCGTAGGTCGCGAGCACGTTGAGGATCTGGCCGCCGCCGTGCCCGATCATGACGCGGCCGAACTCGCGCGAGCAGTAGAAGCTGCCGTCGAGCACGATGCCGAGCACCGCGCGCCAGGCGCGTTCGGACAGGCGCTCGGACGGGCACACGAAATTGCCGGCGGCGTTGTTGACCAGGATGTCGCAACGGCCGTGCTGCGCTTCGACCTCGCGCGCCAGCGCGCCGACGGAGGCGGGCTCGCGCACGTCGAGCACGCGCGCCTGGCCTTTCCAACCGCGCGCCGCACATTCGTCGAGGAACCCGCGATGGTGCTCGACGCTGCGGGAGGCGATCCACACGTGTGAGCCGAGCGCCGCGAGTCCGCGGCTGATCTCCAGGCCGAGCCCGGTGCCGCCGCCGGTGACGACGGCGACGCGGTCGCGCAGCGGGTGCGGAGCGAGCAGGTCGGCCGCGGTGGAAGGGTGTGCAGAAGGGGGCGCGTCAGTGCTCGTCATGGCGCTGCCCATCCTGCAGCACCACGTCGCGAAACTCCACGCGTGCGCCCGCGGGCAGCTCGAGCGACGCGAGCTGCTCGCGCAACGCATCCTCGAGCGCGGTCACTTCCGCCGTCGAGCGGGTCGGCAGCCGGAACGACCAGCGGGCCGGCCCGTCGGAGTCGGGCGGCCGATGCACCACCAGCTCGGCCGACTGCCCGCCGACGCGCTCGACCAGCTCGCTCAGGCCCGGTCCCGGGTCGCCGTGCACATCGAACCGCAAGACGAGGCCGGGACCCTGCGGCAGCGCCGGGCCGCCCGGCAGCTCCTGGCCGAGCTCGTCCGCGGCTTCGCGCGCGGCTTCGCGTGCTTCGCGCAGCGCGTCGGCTGCTTCTTGCAGCGCCGCGCGCAGCTCCTGCTGCACTTCGCGGCCGGCATCTTGGGCACCCCGGAGCGCCTCGTCGTAGGCCTGTTCCGCTTCGCGCATCGCCGCCTCGAGTTCCTCGCGCAGCTTCGCGGCCTCGCTCCCGCGGGGCCGCTCGGAGCCGGGTGCGCTCGGGACATGCCGATCGATCCGTTCGAAACGGCTCTCGAGGTCGTCGATCAGGTCGGGACCGGCGGCGACGCCGATCGCCACGACGCCGGCCGAGAAGGCCAGTAGCGCGAGGAACGCCGTCAGCAGGCCGAATCCCAGCGCGAGCAGGCAGCCTGAGCCGCCCCCCGCGCCTTCCTTGCGGGCGCCCGTCACGAGCGTCACGAGCAGCGCGCCCATCGCGATCAGGAACGCGACGAAGATCAGCAAGACGATCAGCGCCACCAGCGTGGGGCGACTGGTGGAGGTCAACGGTACGAGGGCCGGGATCATGCTCGAGCAGCGGGTGCAGAGGGGGAAACCCCCCTCTACGCTCGACCTGCCCGAACATTGAGATCGCAACGGCCGCGCCGGTCAAGACTCCCGCACCGGGGCTGGCCTGCCAAGAGGCCCCGGGCCTGCCGCACGGGAGCACAAGCCGCGCCACGTGGTGCCGGGCCGGGACTCAGAGCGGCAAGGCCTGGCTCGAATCGCCGATCCTGTCGCAGGCGACCCCGGCCTTCTCGAGCAACGCGACGTGCAGGTTGCACAGCGGCGTCTCGCGCTCCGACACGAGCACGCGCCCGCCGCCATGGCCGAGCGCGCGGCCGCCGACGACCAGGGTCGGCAGGTCCTCGTGGTTGTGGCGGTTGCCGTCCTCGAGACCGCTGCCGAAGCAGACCAGCGTGCGGTCGAGCAGGCTCGCGTCGCCTTCGCGGGCGCGGTCGAGCCGCTCGAGAAAGCGCGTCAGGCGCTCGACGTGGTAGTGATCGATCCGCGCGAGCTTGTCGAGCTTGTCGAGTTCCTTGCCGTGGTGCGACAGGTCGTGGTGTCCCTCCGGCACTCCGATCGCCGCATAGGAGCGATTGCTGCCCTCGTTCCCGACGAGGAAGGTCGCCACGCGCGTGCAATCGGTCTCGAAGGCCAGCGCCAGCAGGTCGAAGAGCAGGTCCACGTGCTCACGCGCGTCCGTGGGGATGCCCTTGGGACGCAGCTCGTCGGGGACCGCGTCGGCCTCGCCGCCGAGCGCGAGCTGGATGCGCCGCTCGAGGGAAGCGAGGCCGCCCTGGTACTCGTCGAGCCGCGCGCGGTCCGCGCTCGAGAGCTTGCCTTCCAGGCGTCGCGCCTGCGCGCGCACGAGGTCGACGACGCTGGCGCGCGCCTTCCAGCGCGCCGCGCGCTGCTCGGGAGTTTCCTCGCCGCGACCCTCGCGGAACAGGTGATCGAACACGGCGCGCGGGTCGTATTCTTTCAGCGCCGGCACCGTCGGCGAGATCCACGAGAGATTCGACGAGTACGCGCACGGGTACCCGGAGTCGCACTGACCGCCCGGCACGGTCGGCTCGCATCCGAGCGCGAGGCTGGCGCGGCGCGTGCTGACACCCAGCGTGCGCGCGGCGAGCTGGTCGGCCGAGACCCCGACGCCGAGCCTGCCATCGGGCGCCTTGAGCGGCTGCACGCCGGTCAGGTAATTCGCGCAGGCGCGCGCGTGATCGCCCGGGCCGTCGCCGTTGGCCCGGCCGCGGTCCTGCGCGAGCCCGCGCAGCAGCGTGGCCTGCGCCGCGAGCGCGCCGAGCGGCTTGAGCGTCGCGGGCAGCTCCTTCAGCGGTCCCGCCGCGGACGGCGCGAGCTTGTCGACGCGCATGCCGTTGGGAACGTAGACCCACAGCAGTCGTGCCGGAGGCCCGGCATGGCCGGGAACGCGCGACATGCCGGGCAGCATTGCGTCGAGCAGCGGCAGCGCGAGGGCGCAGGATCCCGAGCGCAGCAGCGCTCGCCGTGGCAGGAGCTTCATGGCGCTTTCTGCTCTCCGATGCGGTGGCGGAAGGCATCCATCGAGACGACGGCCTCGATCAGGTCGGACAAGCGCAGCTCGCGCCGGCCCTGCGCATCGAGCCACGCGCGCAGTTCGGCGGCGTCGGCCGGCGCCAAGGCACGTCCGAGCGCGTAGCCGGCCAGCTTCTCGGCGAGGTTGCGCACGAAGCCCGGATCGTCGGCGATCAGTCGCGCCAGCTCCTCGGGGCCGTCGAAGCGCCGACTGCCCAGCTCTCCAGCGGCGTCGATCGGCAGCCCGTTCTCGCGCTCGCGCCACGCGCCGATCGCGTCATAGCGCTCGAGCGCGAAGCCCGGCGGATCGAGCCGGTCGTGGCAGGTCGCGCAGGCCGCGTCCTTGCGGTGCAACTCGAGCTTCTCGCGCAGGCCGCGCGCCTTGCCCGGCGCATCGTCCTCGTCGAGATCGCCGACCCCCGGCGGCGGCGGCGGTGTCGGCGCTCCCAACAGCGCCTCGAGCACGAACTTCCCGCGCTTGACGGGGGAGGTGCGGGTCGGATTGCTGGTCAACGCGAGGATCGCGGCCTGCCCGAGCAGTCCGCCGCGCCGCGCATCCTCGACGCGCACGCGGCGCAGCATCTCGCCCTCGACGTGGTTCCAGCCGTACAGGCGCGCCAGGTCCGCGTTGACGAAGGCGAAGCCCGGCAACAACAGCTCGCGAACCGGCCGATTCTCGCGCAGCACGCACTCGAACAGCGCGAGCGTTTCGGCGCGCGCGGCGCTCGCCAGCTCCTTCGTCCAGTCCGCGAAGCGGGTCGGGTCGGGTGCGAACGAATCCAAGCGCCGCAGCCCCAACCACTGTTCGGCGAAGTTCTCGGACAAGGCGCTCGCGCGCGCGTCGCGCAACATGCGCGGGACCTGTGTGCGCAGGCCTCCATCCTGCTCGAGCAGGCCCTTGGCCGCCAATCCGAGCAGCTCGTCGTCCGGGGCGGAGCTCCACAGGAAGTACGACAGGCGCGTGGCGATCTCGTAGCCGTCGAGCTTGCGCCGACGACCGCCGGGCGAGTCCGGCTCGATGCGCAGCAGGAAGTGCGGCGAGGCGAGCGCGACCGCGCAGGCCGCGCGCAGACCGGCCTCGACGGTGGGGGCGCGCGCGGCCAGCAGCGTGAGCTCGTCGAGCTCTTGGGCGCTCGGCGGCCGGCGCCACAGCCGCAGCAACAGCTCGTCGAGCACGCGCCGCGCGTTCGGCTTGCCGAGCGCGAAGCGCGCCTGGAAGGACGCGTGCCGGGGCGCGTCGAGCGGACCCTCGACCTCCAGCCACTCGACGTGCAGATTCCGATCGCGCTGGGCCGGGTCCTTCGCGGCGGCATCGAAGAAGTCGTTCAGGAACGCAATGCCGAACGCGTGCGAACCTCCGCCGACGGCGGCGCTCGTTTCGATCACGACCGGGCCGGACTTGGTGGCCGCGACGTCGAACAGTTGCAGCGGGTGGCCGTCCACGATCAGCGCGGCCTTGCAGGGTTCCGCGCCCGCCTGCCTGCCGTACACGCGCGCGCGCAGCACGTACTCACCCGGGCGCGGCAGCTCGCGGCGCAGCGCCGTGCTGCCGTTGGAGAACAGCACGTAGGTGTCCCCATCCGCCTTGCCGCCCGGTCCGCGATACAGCTCGGCGCCGCGCATGCGCTCGCGCACCGGGCCGGTGGCGTCCGGGTCGAGGAAGGCCGCGGCGGCGACGTCCTCCGCGGCCAGCAGGTAGCGCTCGAGCAGTGCATCGGACATGCCCTGCGCGGCGCCATTGTTGTCGAAGGAGCCGGCGACCTCGTCGGGCGGCAACAGGCTGCGGGCATCGAATTCGACGCCCAGCACGTCGCGCACCGTGCGCTCGTACTCGTAGCGCGTGAGTCGCCGCAGCAGCGGGTCGCGCGCGCGCACGAGCGCGCTCGCGCCGGCGCGCTCGAGCCAGTCGACGAAGGCGGCCTGTTCGGCCGCCGGCGGGCGCGGCCGCTTGGCCGGCGGCATCTCGCCGCTGCGCACGCGCTGCGCCATTTCGGCCCACAGCTTGGGCGAGCCGAGCGCGGTCGGGCTCTTCGAGATCGCCGCGAGGTCGAGCTTGGCCTTGGCCTTCGGGCCCGTATGGCAATCGAGGCAGTGCGCGCTCAGGAACGGCGCGACGAGGGTCTCGAACTCGCCGCGCGTTTCAGGCGACATCGAGGCGATCGACGCGAGCCAGGGAACAAGGAGCAGCGCGTCCAGCATCCTTGCCAAGCTTAGCGTGGGCGCGCGGAGCTCAGGTGAACCATCGTTCCGGCGATTCGGCGAAAAACTCGTCGAGCGGTATCCCTGTGCTGCCGACGATCCATGTCGCAGCCCGCGGGTAGCGCCGTGCGAAGGCCGCGAGCCCGCTCGTGCGACCTCCGCGACCGCTCTTCACCTCGAGGGCCCACGTGCGCGAGCCGCGCGACACGACGTAGTCGACCTCTGCATCGCCTTCGCGCCAGTAGGCGATGTGCCACGGCGCACCTTGCAAGTGATTCGAAAGGTGCGCGCCGACCGCATTCTCGACGAGCCTGCCCCAGTACGATCCATCCGCGCGCGCCGCCTCGAAGCCCAAGGAGCCGGCTGCGTTGACCAGCGCGTTGTTCCAGAGCACGAGTTTGGGGCTGCTGCCGCGCCTGCGGGCGATCCCCTTCGTGTAGAGGGGCAAGCCCGAAGCGAGGAATGCGGTTTCGAGCAGCGACAAGTAGTGGGCGAGCGTGACCGTGTTGCCCGCGTCCTGCAGCTGCCCCAGCATCTTGTTGAACGACAGGATCTGCGCCGGGTACTGCGCGGCCAGCGCGAACAGCTGCCGCATCAAGGCTGGTTTCGCGATCGCCTGCAATTGGAACACATCGCGCGCCAGCACCGTTTCGACGAGCGAGTCATTCACGTACCGGCGCCACATCGACTCGTCGTCGATGAACGATGCGGCACCGGGATATCCGCCGAAATAGAGCCAGCGATCCAGGTCCCAGTGAAACGACGCACGGCACTCGGCGAAGGACCAGTGCGGCGCGCGGTGCAAGAAGAAGCGGCCCGCGAGACTCTCGGTGAGCCCACGCTGCACGAGCAGCGAGGACGAGCCGAGCAGCAATACACGCAGGCCGGTGCGAGCCTTCACGTCCTCGTCCCACAGTCGCTTCACGATCTCGCTCCAGCCGCGCACCTTCTGGATCTCGTCGAGCACGAGCAGCGCACGCGGGTTCGTCGTCGACAGGCGGCGGCGGGCGAGCTTCCAGTGCGTTTCGATCCATTCCGGCGGGTGGGGCAGCGGCGCGTCCGCCGTCGCTTCGACGAAGGGCCAGTCCAGTTGCTGGCACACATGGCCAGCTGCGGTCGTCTTGCCGACCTGTCGCGGGCCGATCAGCACATGCAACAACGGCTTCTCGTGCTGCAGGGCGGCGAGCAGTGTGGTGACCAGCGGGCGCGGAGCGGGAGGGGGAGCCAACGGAACTCTCTGATCGAGTAATATTACTCATTGGATGAGTAAATGGTCAGCAACGGACTCATCGCGCCGCGTAATTACCTCATAATATCTTACCTTCAAACGGTTTATAGATTCGCCATCGCCGGCGGTCGTGCGCCGGCTGCCACCTCAGAGCTACGCTGCCGGACGCGTGGAGCCTGCTCTAAGCCATCGACGTCTGCACCCATTGCTCGGCGTTTTCCTGCTGCTGCTCGGCCTCTACACAGCTTGCTTCGTCGGGCTGCCCGACAATCCCGACGCCGAGGTCGAGTTCCAGACGGCCTCGAGCCTGTGGCGCCGGCAGACCTTCGCGCTCGGCGGCACCAACGAGGCCGAAGCGCTCATCGCCGCCGACTTCGGCATCGCCCCCGGCGGCGCGGGTCGCGAGCACGAGCGCTTCTCGTGGTTCGGCGTCGGCCAGGCCTTCGTCGCGCTGCCGTTCTACGGGCTGGGGCGCGGGCTCGCCGCGACCTTCCCGGAGGTCCAACTGGCGGCGGCGAGCCTGAACGACTACAGCGTGCGGCGCAGCGAGTACTTCGAGCACCTCGCGGTCGGTTGGCGCAATGCGCTGCTCGGCGCGTGGACCGGCGCGCTGGTCGCCGCGCTCGCGCTGCGTCTTTGCGCGAGCCGCGGCGCGGCGCTGCTGGCCGGGATCTCCTACGGCCTGTGCAGCTTCGCGCTCGCGCAGGCGCGCTCGACGCTGTCGGACGTGCAGGCGACGTTCTTCATCGCGCTCGCCTTGCACCAGCTCGTCGTCGCGCGCGGACGGATTGCGAGCGGCGAACGCGCGCTCGCGCCGGCACTGGTCTGCGGCCTCGCGCTCGGCATGGCCGTGCTGACGCGCGTGGCCGTGGCTCCGGCCGTCGCGTGCCTGGGCCTTGCGGCGCTCGTCGCGCTGCGCACGGCCGGCGCGCGGACGGCGCTCATCGCACCGGTCCTCGCCTGCGCCGCCGTGTTCGCCTGGACGAATCACGCGCGCTTCGGACACTGGCTGGAAACCGGCTACGGAGCCGGCGTCGGCGCCGGGTTCTTCTCGTACCCGCCGTACCTCGGACTCGCGGGCCTGCTGGTCGCGCCGAGCAAGGGCCTGTTGTGGTTGGCTCCGGCGGCCCTGCTCGCGCCGTTCGCGTGGCGCCCGCTCGTCCTGTGCATCGGGAAGCCCGCCGCCGTCGGCGTCGCGCTCGCGCTGCTCGCCGTGCTCGCACCGGTGTGCCTGATGCCGGGCTGGCACGCGGCCTGGACCTACGGTCCGCGCTACCTGCTGCCGCTCTTGCCGCTGGCCTGGCTCGGCGTCGCGTTCGCGCTCGAGCGCGCGCGCGCGGGCAAGCTCGCCGGAGTGCTGCTCGCAGTCGGCCTCGCCACGAACCTGCCCGCCGCGCTGGTCGACACGATGACGCACCACGACTTCGCGCTGCAGAGCGCGCGCGTGCTGTGGCCGCTGCCCGGCTGGGACGAGCGCGAGGCCGACGAGCAGCGCTTCCTGAACCTGCAGTGGGAGCCGCGCTACGCGGCGCCGCTCGCGCACGCGAAGCTGTTCGCGTGGCGCATCCGCGGGCAGGAGCGCGAGCCCAGCGGTGACGAGCTGTATGGCGTGGGAGGCAGCGAACCGCTGGTCGTGCACCACGAGCGCGACCGCGGCTTCCGGCACCTGGCCTGGGTCAGCCAGCGCGAGCAGCTCGGCGTGCGCGGCGCGCCGGTGTTGTGGCTGGCGGGCCTGCTGGCGGTGGTGGGGGCCTGGTTTCTCCGGCGGACCCAAAGCTGACCTTGGCCCGGTCGACTGCGCGCCCTGATCATCCCCCCAACGGCTGGTGGTCGGTGGGACCGGCGGACCGCAACCCGTCCGGCCCGCGCAGTCAAGCGGACCAAGGTCCCTCAAGCTCCCGTCGCCGACGGTCGATAGCCGGGCCGGAAGGATTTTCCATGCCGCTGGCATCCCTGATCTGGAGCGCGGGCCTGGCCTGCACGCTGGCCGCCGAGCAGGCGCCCGCTCCACAGCCGGCCGCCCCCGCGCCGCGCATCGAATACTTCGCGCTCGTGGAGGAGCCGCGCCGCATCGTCGGGCTCGCGCGCTTGCTGCGGCGCGACATGCCGGGCCCTGCCGGCGCGCTCGTGCACCTGGAACTCGAGCTCGAGCATTGGAGCCTCGCGACGACCGTGCGGCTGACCGAGGCGCACGGCGTGCACGAAGGCGTCGCGCGCCACGAACTCGTCTGGCGCGAGCAATACGGCCAGCCCGGCCAACCCGCCGGCCGCTGCCTGGTCGCGCGCTGGACGCCGCGCGGCGAGTTCGAGACGCACCAGTGGGGCGCGTTGGAACCGCTGCGGCGCGAGCGCGAGCTCGTGCGCCGTCCGCTGTTCCCGCTCGAAATCTGGGAAGCCGAACGCTGGGGCTGGCGCGCTGACGGCGAGCGCTACGATCCGCGTTCCGATGCGCTCGAGAGCAGCCGCCGCAGCCCGCTCGGCGCGATCCTGTCCCGGCGCTGCGCCGGCGTCCGCGAGGCACTGGGCGACGCGACGCCGGAACTCGCGCGCCTGTGGAGCGGACCGCTGTTGACCGGTTTTCGCTTCGCGCCCGGCTCTCCCTGGGCGCTGGCGATCTCGGAGCAGCGCTGGTCCGAGCTGCGCTCGTCCCGAAAGGCAGAGAATGCATCTGAAATCGGCTGGGTTACGAACCCGTTGCCGACACGGGACGTACCCGACGATTACTCTGGGGCACTGGCCGGTCGACCGCTGCCCCGCTAGCCTCTCGGGGTTCGGTTCGGGCCGTTACGGTGCCGCGGGCCTGCGTTCCTCCATGACCCCGTATCCCGCCCGCCTCCTGGCCTGCGCAACGACTGCTGCGCTGCTCCTGGCCGCCTGCCAGAGCCCTGCCGACCACCTGGCGAAGGCCGACCAGGCGGCTTACGCGATCGTGTCCGCCAAGCGGGCCGATCTGGCGCGCGACGCGGAGCGCTTCTCGATCGAGCCGCGCGCAGACAGCCTGCGGCTGCGCCTGTTGGGGGGCACCGGCGTGGCGGAGGAACTCTCGCTGGTCGAGTGCCTGGCCATCGCCGACGAGACCAACCGGCAGTGGCAGGACCGGCGCGAATCGCTGTACTTGCAGGCACTGGATCTCGCGCTGGAGCGCTGGCGCTTCGGCTGGATTCCCGAAGGCGGGGGCGCGGCCGAACTCGACGGCGACGGCGACGGCGCGGACACCGCGACCGGCTCGCTGGGCCTGGAGCTGTCCAAGGTTCTCGGAAGCGGAGCGCTGCTCTTGGCGGACCTGGGCCTCTCGCTGACGCGCGATCTCTCGACCGGGGACGCGTGGACCACGACCGGGGACTTCGGCTTCTCGCTGACGCAGCCGCTGCTGCGCGGATTCGGTTCGGCGATCACGCTCGAGCCGCTGACGCAGGCCGAGCGCGACGTCGTATACGCGGCACGCGACTACGAGCGCTTCCGCCGCACGCTCGCCGTACAGGTGGCCGATCGCTACTACCGGATCCTGCAGCAGGCCGACGAGTTCGACAACGAACGCACGAACTACGAGAACCTGATGAAGTTGCGCGAGCGCAACGAAGGGCTCGCGCAGGCCGGTCGGCTCTCGGACATCCAGGTCAATCAGGCGCTGCAGGACGAGCTGCGCGCCGAGAGCCGCGTGCTGCAGGCCGAGCAGCGCCTGGCCGGGCTGCTCGACGACTTCAAGGTCTTCCTCGGCCTGCCCGTGCACTGCGCGCTGTCGATCGACCGCGCGGAACTCGCGCGCCTGGCCGAGCGCGGGATCGACGACCTGCCGATCACCGAGGAGACCGCGGTCCGCTTCGCGCTCGCCGAGCGGCTCGACCTGGCCAACCTGCGCGGCGCGATCGAGGACGCCGAACGCGCGGTGCGCATCGCGGTGGACGACCTGCGCATGGGCATCGACGTGATCGCCTCGGGCGGCGGCACCTCCGAAGACGACCAACCGCTGAAGTTCCAAGACGGCGGCATTGATTGGGCGTTGACGCTGGACATCGACTTCGCGCTCGACCGTCGGCCGCAGCGCAACGCGTTCCGCGCCGCGCTGATCGCGCTGCAGGCGGCCGGCCGCGCGCGCGAGCAGCTCGAGGACCAGATCACCGCGGACCTGCGCGATCTGTTGCGCACGCTGGTCCAGCTGCGCGCCGAGCTGGAGATCCAGACCAATTCGGTCGGACTCGCCGAGCGCCGCGTCGAGAGCACGCGCCTGAACTTCGACGCCGGGCGAGCCGAGACCCGCGATCTGCTCGAGGCGCAGGAAGCGCTGGTGACGGCGCAGAATGCGGCGACGCGCGCGCGCATCGACTACGAGCTGGCGCGCCTGGCGCTGTTCCGTGACCTGGAAGCGCTGCGCGTCGAAGAAGGCCGCTACGATGTCGATGACGAGTTCGCGGCCCGCCTCGAGCGCATCGACCCTGCACCCGCCCCGGAGCCCGCACAGGTCCCTCAGCCATGACGACCAACAAGAAGTCCAAGCAGCCGCTCGTGTTCGGATTGCTCGGCGTGATCGCGCTGGCACTGCTCGGTTACGGGATCGGCCCCGGCAATTGGTTCGGCGACTCGGACAGCGGTTCGATCGAGGGCGCTCCCGTGCGTCGCGGCCCCCTGCGCATCAGCGTGATCGAAAGCGGCAATCTGAAGTCCAAGGATTCGATCTCGCTCAAGAGCGAGCTCGAGGGGCAGAGCACGATCCTGTACCTGATCAAGGAGGGCTCGCACGTCAAGGCGGGCGAGCTGTTGTGCGAGCTCGACGCGACCAAGCTGGTCGAGCAGCGCGTGCAGCAGCAGATCACGGTGCGCAACTCCGAGGCCGCCTGGGTCAAGGCCAAGCAGAACTACGAGATCCAGCTCAGCCAGAACGAGAGCGACATCGCCGCCGCGCAGCGCAAGAGCGACTTCGCGGGTCAGGACCTGCAGAAGTACATCGAGGGAGACTGGCCGCAGAAGAAGAAGAGCGGCGAAGAGGCGATCCTGCTGGCGGAGGAGGAGGTCAAGCGCGCCGAGGACAAGCTCGAATGGTCCAACAAGCTCGAAGCGAAGGGCTTCCTGACGCGGACCGAGCTCGAGGCCGACAAGCTCTCCGCGACCAGCGCCGGCATCAAGCGCGAGCAATCGCGTCGCGCGCTCGAGTTGCTCGAGCAGTACGACTACCCGCAGCAGCGCAAGAAGCTGGAGGCGGACAAGCTCGAGGCCGATCGCGGGCTCGATCGGGCCAAGCTGCAAGCCGAGGCGCGACGCGTCGATGCCGAGGCCGCGATGGTCACGAGCAGTGACAAGCTCGGCCTGGAGAAGGAGCGGCTGGCCAAGCTCGAGAGCCAGATACAGAAGGCGCGGCTGCTCGCGCCCGTCGACGGCATGGTCGTCTACGCGCAGCAGGAAGGCGGCCGCTGGGGCGGCAGCGATCCGATCCAGGAAGGCACGGTCGTGCGCGAGCGGCAGGAGATCATCACGCTGCCGTCGGCGACCACGAAGATGGTCGCGGAGGTCTCGCTGCACGAATCGGTGCTCGAGCAGGTGCAGCCGGGGCAGCGCGTGACGATGACGGTGGACGCGCTGCCGGGGCGCACCTTTGCCGGCCTGGTCGATTTCAAGTCCGTGCTGCCGGACAAGAACGCGTGGTGGGCGAATCCGAACCTGCGCCTGTATCGCACGCAGATCGAGCTCGACGAGGCCGATCCCGCGCTGCGACCGGGCATGTCGGCCAGCATCGAGATCCTGGTCGAGGAACTGGCCGACGCGATCTACGTGCCGGTGCAGAGCGTGTTCCTCGACAAGGGCAAGACGGTCGTGTTCCGATCCTCGGCGACCGGTTGGAACAAGGTGCCCGTCAAGGTCGGCAAGCACTCGGCCAAGTGGGTCCAGATCCTCGAGGGCGTCGCCGAGGGCGAGACCGTGCTGCTCGCCCAGCCGCCCGGTTCGACGCTCGAGGCGGCCTTGCAAGCGCCCGCGGCCGCTGGTCCGGGTGCGCAACCGGGGGCGCGTCCCGCCGCGAGCGGCGAGCGCGGCGCCGAGCGGGCCGGTACGGGCGCTCGTC
>VGZE01000079.1 GCA_016872755.1 Planctomycetota bacterium | reverse complement strand
GACCTCCGGGCGGGTCGCCGCGGTTCGCGCTGCTGCGGGGCCGCTCGCAGGGTTCGTGGGCGGCGTTTGCGGCGCCTGGGCATGCAGCGGCGCCGCGGAGATCAGCGCGAGGAGGGAGAGGGCGGTTTGGAGCTTCATGTCGTTGGCTTCTTTCCTTGTCGGAGGCAGTGTCGTCGGTGTCGGTCGTGCTGGCTGAGTGTTCTGCCTAGGCAGGGATCTTGGCTCTCTGTGGGAGCGTTCAGCGGGGACGATCGACCTCAGTGTGCCGTTTCAGCCCCACTCGCTTGGGGAGCAGGAAGCATGCCAGCCCGATCGCGCCACCGGAATCGCAAGCAACCTGTTTCCTGAAAAGCATTTACGCCATGATCCTCAAACCTGGCCCGCGCGGCCCAGCGTCCTCTGGGGGAGACAATTCAGGCCCTGGAGCCGCGGTTCCAGCCTGCAATCGAGCCGAACGGCCCCTCCTTCGACCTTGCCATGGCGGCTGCTCTCGTTGATTGTCCATCTCTTGAGCGGCCTGATCCTGGGTATCGAGAGTTCCTGCGACGAGTGCGCAGCCGCGGTCGTGTCCGAAGGCGTGGAGATCCGTTCGTCGGTCGTGCACAGCCAAGTGGAGGAGCACGCCAGGTTTCGGGGGGTCGTGCCCGAGATCGCCAGCCGTTCGCACCTGCGCACGATGCTGCCGACGATCGATGCGGCCCTCGAGCGTGCATCCGCGCGTCTCGAAGACCTCGATGCGATCGCCGTCACCTCGCGCCCCGGCCTGATCGGGTCCTTGCTCGTCGGCGTCTCCGCGGCGAAGGGACTGGCGATGGCCAGCCGCCGTCCGCTCGTCGCGGTGCACCACATCGAGGCACACGTTCATTCTGCGCTGATGGAAGCGGGACTCGGCGTGCTCCCCTGCGTTGCGCTGGTCGTTTCAGGAGGGCATACGGCGCTGTACGACGTGCGGGGTCCGCTCGAGCTCGAGTGCATCGGCGGCACGATCGACGACGCGGCGGGCGAGTGCTTCGACAAGATCGCGGCCATCCTGGGGCTTCCCTATCCCGGCGGTCCCGCCGTGGCGTCCCTTGCCGTCGAGGGCAATCCACGCGCGATCGCCTTCCCGCGCTACCGCCCGAAGGACGGCCGCCCGGGATTCTCGTTCAGCGGGCTCAAGACGGCCGTGCTCTATCACGTGCGCGGGCGCAATCCGTCCAACCCAACTCCCCCGCCGGCCGCGATCCAGGATCGTGCCGACGTGGCTGCCAGTGCACAGGAGGCCATCGTCGACATGCTGGTCGAACAGACGCTGGCGGCTGCTCGCCAGTTCGCGTCTAATACGGTGCTAGTCGTCGGTGGCGTGGCCTGCAACTCGCGTCTGCGCGAGCAGATGCGGTCTCAGGCCCAAGCACGCCGACTGCGCTCGATCTTTCCCTCGCCTGCCTACTGCACCGACAACGCCGCAATGGTCGCCGCCATCGGCTGGCACCTGTGGCGCGCGGGGCGCACCGCCGATCTCGCACTCGATGCGAGCCCGCGCTGACACGAGCCAGGACCGCGACCGAGCGGTGGCGCCCGCCGCGCGACGCCTCCTCCACCGAACTCCTTGAACCCGAAACGACTGCGCAGCCTGCTCGACGCCGTGAAGAACGGCGAAGCCTCGATCGACGAGGCGCTGGCGCAATTGGCGCATTGGCCCATGCAGGACCTGGGACATACGCGCCTGGACCTTCAGCGCGAACTGCGCTGCGGGTTCCCCGAAGTCGTCTACGGAGCCGGCAAGTCCTCCGGGCAGATCATCGAGATCGCGGAGCGCTTGATGGCGAGCGGGGGTAGTGCGCTCGTGACGCGAGTCGGGAGCGCCTGTGCGCGCGAGGTCCGAGCGCGCGTGCCGGGACTCGCTTACGACGCGCGCGCGGAAGCGCTGCACACACCGGCGCCGGCGGGCTCCGGGCGCGTCGTGGTCGTTTCCGCAGGCACTTCGGACGGTCGAGTGGCAGGCGAAGCCGCGCTCACGACGCGGATGCTCGGAGTCGCGGCCGAGGAACTTTGCGACGTCGGCGTTGCCGGCCTGCACCGCCTGCTCGGACACGTCCAGAGCCTGCGCGAGGCCGATGCGCTGATCGTCGTGGCCGGCATGGAGGGCGCATTGCCCAGCGTCGTAGGCGGCCTCGTGGATCGTCCGGTCATCGCCGTGCCCACTTCGGTGGGTTATGGAGCCTCCTTCGGCGGCATTGCCGCTCTGCTCGCGATGCTCAATTCATGCGCGCCGGGCGTGACGGTGGTCAACATCGACAACGGCTTCGGCGCGGGCTACGCCGCCGCGCAGATCTGCCGCTCGCGAGCGTCCGCCGCGGCCAGGACCAAGCACTCTGCAATGGACCCGCTGACCACCGAGCGCGCCTCTCGGCTACCCTCGAACGACCACGCGAACACCCAATTCTCATGAGCAATCCCTCACGTGCATGGTTGGCCGTCGAAAACGGTCTGGTCCTGGAAGGCCGTGCCGTCGGCGCCGCCGGCGAGCGCGGCGGCGACCTGGTCTTCAACACTGCGATGAGCGGATATCACGAGATCCTGACCGATCCTTCCTACTCGGGCCAGGTCGTCGTGATGACGTACACGCAGATCGGGAACTACGGGGTTCCCGACGAGGACGACGAGAGCGCGCGCGGCTGGCCGGAGGCCTTCGTGATGAAGGAGATGTCCTCGGTCGCTTCGAACTTTCGCTCGAACCACTCGCTGACGGACTGGTTGCGCAAGCGCGGCATCGTCGCCATCGACGGCGTCGACACGCGGCGCCTCACCAAGCTGATCCGCACCGAAGGCTCGCTGCGCTGCGTGGTTTCGACGACGGATGGCGATCACCAGTCGCTGATCGCGAAGGCGCGTGCGACACGCGCGACGGACGGTCGCGATCTGGCTTCCGAGGTTTCCTGCCGGCAGCCGTACGCTTGGGACGCGAGCTACGACGCCTCCTACCCCACGGGCCTCGCCCGTTGGGACGGGCGCCGGCTGCGCTGCGTCGCCTACGACTTCGGGGCCAAGCGCAACATCCTGCGTTCGCTTGTCTACACGGGCTTCGATGTGACCGTGGTGCCGGCCTGGACCAAGGCCGACGACGTCCTGGCGATGAAGCCCGACTGCGTGTTCCTCTCCAACGGTCCGGGCGATCCGGCTGCCGTGCGCTGCGCGATCGATTCGGTTTCCAATCTGCTCGGAAAGACGCCGATCTTCGGCATCTGTCTCGGCCACCAGATCCTCTCGATCGTGTTCGGCGCGAAGACGCACAAGATGCCGTTCGGCCACCACGGGGCGAACCACCCCGTGCGCGACATGATCACGGGGCGGATCGAAATCACTTCGCAGAACCACTCGTTCGCCGTCGAGCAGAAGAGCATGCCGGCGGACATCGAGCTGACTCACCTGAACCTCAACGACCACTCGGTCGAAGGCATGCGCCACAAGAAGCTGCCGGTGTTCTCGGTGCAGTACCACCCCGAGGCAGCGCCCGGGCCCTTGGATTCCTGTCACCTGTTCGAACGCTTCCGGCAAATGGTGATCGGCAAGGGGCACCCGGCCCCGGCGGCGACTACGCGCTGAATCGCGGGCCGCGTCGGCCGCTCACAGCAGCGAAACCGGATCGACGTCGATCGAGAGCGCGACCTGCGTTCCGGCTTCGACGAGGCGCTGGATTGCCGCGCGTGCCTGCGTGAATTCCGGACCGTCGGCGGCCTTGACCAGCAAGTGCCACCGCCACGAATCGCGCACGCGCTCCAACGGAGCGGGAGCCGGCCCGAGAACTGCGCATTGCGTTCCCTCGAGCGCGCGCCGCAGTGACTCGGCCGCGCTCTCGGCCGCGAGCTTGGCCAGTGCTTCCTGTTCGTGCTCGGCCAGAATGCGCACGAGCCGCGCGAACGGCGGGTACTGCAGTTCGCGACGCAGCGCGAGTTCTTCCTGCGCGAAGCTCGCGTAGTCGTGTCCGGCCGCGTACCGAATCGCCATGTGCGCCGGCACCACGGTCTGGAAGACGATTTCCCCAGGCGCCTCGCCGCGGCCGGCGCGGCCGGCGACCTGAGCGAGAAGCTGGAAAGTCCGCTCCGAGGCGCGGAAATCCGGAAGGTGGAGCCCCGAATCCGCCGCCACCACTCCGACAACGGTGACGCGCGGGAAGTCGAGGCCCTTGGCGATCATCTGAGTCCCGACCAGCACGTCGATCTCGCCGCGCCCGAACGAATCGAGCGTGCGCTCGTAGTCCTCCCTGCGCAGCATCGTGTCGGAGTCCATGCGCCGGACCCGGGCCTGGGGCCAGCACTGCGACACGGACTGCTCGACGCGCTCGCTGCCCATGCCGATCGCGCGCAACGCCGGCTTCGCGCAATTGGGGCACTTCTTGGGCAGAACGTGTTCCTCGCAACAGGAATGGCAGACCAGCCGCTGGATGCGTCGGTGCCACGACAAGGAGAGGTCGCAGCGCGAACAGCGAACGGGCGTCTGGCACTCGCGACACCAGAGCACGGGAGAGAAGCCGCGCCGGTTGAGAAAGAGGATCGCCTGCTCGCCGCGCTGCAATGCGGAATCGAGCAGGCCGTGCAGCTCACGCGAAAGGAGGCCCAGCGAGTCGTGCACCGGGCGCTCGACGCGCATGTCGATCACGCGGACCGGTGGCAGTTGCCCCGCTCCCACGCGGCGCTTCAGATCGAGCCGCTGCAAGCGTCCTTCGATGGCGGCATTCCACGACTCGAGAGATGGCGTGGCGGTGCCCAGGATGCAGATGGCGCCCGAGCGCCGCGCACGCTCGAGAGCGACGTCACGCGCGTTGTAGCGCGGCGTGGAGCCTTGCTTGAACGAGGGCTCGTGTTCCTCGTCCACGACCACGACGCCCAGGTCCTTCACCGGGGCGAAGATGGCCGATCGCGCCCCGACGACGACGCGGGCCTCGCCGCTGCGGATCGTGCGCCACATCGCGAAGCGCTGCGCGTCGGTCATGCGACTGTGGAGCAGGGCGACGCGACCGAAGCGGGACCGGAACCATCCCACCGTCTGCGGGGTCAGCGCGATCTCGGGGACGAGCACGATCGCTCCGCGCCCGAGTTCGAGTGCGCGCTCGATGGCGTTGAGGTAGACCTCGGTCTTCCCGCTGCCGGTCACACCGTGCAGCAGGAAGGCGGCGCTGTGCCCGGCTCGGAGCGAAGCGCCGATTGTTTCGAGAGCATCGCGCTGCTCCTGGGTCAGCTCACGCGGCCGGGTCCGGTCACTGCTCCCCGCGAGCAGGTCCGCGATGTCCTTTTCCACGCGTTCGATCGCGACCAATCCGTGCGAGGCCAGCGTCTCGACCGGGCTCGTGCCGAGATTCAACTTGCGGCACAACTCGCGGATCTCGATCGCTCCGTCGATCTCGAGCAACGTGCGCAGCACGCGGAACTGCTGTTCGCGGCGGTGCTCGAGGGCCGGCAGCGCTTCCGCCGCGCCCGGACCGGCACGCACCATGCGCACCGTGCGTGCCTCGCGTCCGTGCTTGAGCGGGCTCGGAAGCACGGCCGCCAGCGCCTCGCCCCAGGAGCACAGATACTCCTCGGCGATCCAACGCGTCAATCCGAGCAGCGTCTCGTCGACGACGGGCTCGTCGTCCAGCTGGCGCACGATCTGTTTCAGTTTCCCGTGCTCGATCGGCGTAGCCGTGTCGACGCCGACCACGACTCCGATCTCGCGTCGCGTCGAGAACGGCACGAGCACGCGCATGCCGGACGAGAGGCCCGCGGCCAGGGCCTTGGGAACCAGATACGTGAATTCAGTGCGAACCGGCAGATTCAGCGCGACTCGCGCGAACCGCGCCCCAGGCTCGCTGCATGCCCGCGCCGAAGCGGTGGCGTCCGGATCGCCGAACAGGCCGAGCTGGCGTGAAGAGGCAGGCACGAAAGCACTCGTGGGGACCGTATCAGGGACAGGCGCAAGGAACGGAGCGACAACGCGGACAGCCTTGCCCGTACTTGCGCGCTGCCGCCTGCTCCAGGTCGATGCCCGACATGGAAGCGAGGGTCGTGAGCCATGCGAGCACGTCGGCGAACTCGCCCTCGAGCTCCTCGCGCCGATTGCGCCGCAACGCGCGAGTGAGTTCCCCCACTTCCTCGCAAAACCACATGTGCGTGCCGTGCAGTCCGCGTCCGCTGTCGCGCTCGAAGTAGATGTCGCGGATCAGCTGCTGGAATTCGTGGATCTGCACAAATCACTCCGGGGAAGGAACGACGGGAGGCGGCCGATCGGTTCAGCCGGTCGGATCCCGCGTCAGCACGACGATCGAGCATTCGACCGGGAGATCCGCGGTGCCGGCGTGCTTCTCGAGCAGGGATCGGATTGCATCGATCGAGGCTTCGGGCGGCTTGGCGGCGTGCCGCACGACTTCGGCGTAGAAGGCTTTCTCGCCGAGCTCCTGTCCCGTGGCGCCAGGCATGCGCAGCGGCCCCGTGGTGGTGAGCACGATTCGATCTCCGGGCTCGATCTCGATCTGCGAAACCTTGAGCGTCCGGTCGAATACCGGTCCGCGGTCCAGCCCGAGCGCAATGCCTTCCGGTTGCAGCGTGCGCAATTTGCCGTCGCCTCCGGAAACGCGCAGCAAGGGGATCTTGTGGCCGGCGCAGGCCACGCGAGCGCGACCGCTGGCCAGATCGATCAACACGTAAAGCGCGCTCACGTACATGCCGCGCCGCACGTCCCGCCCGAGTTCGTGGTTGACGCGCTTGAGCGCATCTTCGAGCTCGACACCACTGCGCAGCTCCGAGCGCAAGTACGAACGCGCCGCGGCACCCACCATCGCGGCCGGAACGCCCTGCCCGGAGACGTCGCACACCAGGATCCCGAGCAATTTGTCGGAGGGCTCGAGGAAATCGTGGAAGTCCCCTCCGAAGCGTTCCGACGACAGATGGCGCGCCGCGATTCGCCACCCCGCCGGCGCTGGAACTCGCTGGGGAAGCAGAGCCTCGCGCACGCCGGCGGCCAGATCGAGCTCGCGTTGGCGAACGGACAGTTCCTGTTCGACTTCGCGTGCCTGCGAAAGCTGTCGCGACACGCGCCCGACGGAGTGCGCAAGCACTTCCACGCTCTCCACCTTCCCCGGTGCGGCGCGCGGGCGATCGCCTTCTCCCCCCATCTGACGAATGCGCTCGGCGATCCTGTTGATCGGCACCTTCACCTGCTCGGCGACGACGAGCCCGAGCACCAATCCGACGGCCACCAGCGCAAGCGCGATCGTGAGCCACAGCGTGGTGAAGGCACCCACGGCATCACGCGCGGAGGCCGGCACGAACAGGCGATCCGGCTCGCCGACATACTCGAGCACCTGATACTCGTAGAGTGCCGCGGTTCCGGCTCCCTCGATCTCCACGCTCGTCCGACCGACGCGGTCCTCGCCCAGTCGGATCGTATCGCCCTTGCGCTCGAACACCGGCTTACGGCCGGTGAGCGGCATGCCCTCGACGAACGCGCGCTCCTGCAGGTCCAGGGCGATCGCGGCGGAGCGGGCGCGACCGAACCAGAACGCCAGCGCCGCCACGATCAGCATGCCCGCGCCGATCGTGATCAAGACCCGCCCGGTCACCGACAACCCGCCGTATCCGGCTGCGGTGTGGATCCCGTGGGAGGCCTTGGTCTGCGTCATGGCTCGGAGAGCGGCGCGAAGTCAGCAGAACCAGATCTGATCGGGAAACAAGGCGCGCAGCGCGATCATCGCGAGCAGGCCCCACAATCCGCTGACCACGTCGTCGAGCAGGATACCGTCGCCGCCGCCCAGCCGCTCCATGCGCCGCGCCGGCCAGGGCTTGAAGATGTCGAAAACCCGGAACACGAGGAACCCGACGAGCAGAGCGAGCCAACTCGGCCCGCGCACCCAGGCCAACGTGATCAGGAACCCGATCACCTCGTCGAGCACGAAGATGCCCGGGTCCTTCTCACCCGCGTAGCTCTCGACCCAGGCGCCGAGCGAACGACCGACCGCGTAGAGTACGCAGCAGATGCCCAGCACCAGCCACGGATAGTGGGGATGCTGCGCGATCAGCCAGGCGATCGCGACTCCTCCGAGCGTGCCGACCGTTCCCGGCGCCACCGGCGAGCAGCCCAGGTAGAGACAGGAGACGATTCCGAGCTTGAGCTTGTCGAGCATGGAGAGCCTCAGTCGCTCGAACCCAGCAGGAAACGACGTGCCTTGAACGTGTACGACAGACCGGAGGCAACCGAGGTGATGAGCGTCGCCCAGACCAGCACATGCGACGCGTTGGACCAGAAGCGCAGAGCGCCCGCGTCGAATGGGAAGGCATGCATGCCGAGCAGAGTGCCCATGGCGAAGCATTGCACGAACATCTTGATCTTGCCGAACCAGTCCGCGCCGAACTGCGCGCCCAGGCTCTCGACGTAGCCGCGGATTCCGGTGACGAGGAATTCGCGCGCGAGCACGACGACCGTAATCCAGGCCGGCAGCCATTCGCGCGACCAGGCGAACACGGAAAGGAAGATCATCGTGCCGCACACCAAGACCTTGTCGACGAAGGGATCGGCGATGCGGCCGAAGGCGCTCTCGAGCCCGTAGCGGCGCGCCAGGTAGCCGTCGAGGAAATCGGTCAAGGCAACCACGACGAAGAGCCAGAACGCCACCTGGATCTCGGTGCGGCAGGCCTCGACCGGACGGTCCCCGATCAGGTCGAAGCAAATGAAGACGGCACCAGCGCCGAGAAAGCGCAGGGCGGTGATCCGATTGGGCCAATGCGCGAAAATGCCCTTCGACATCCGGCTAGGCCTCCTCGCGGCAGATCAGGTTGTGCTCGGCATCCACATCGACGACCAGCGCTTTCACGCGCGCCCCGACGGCGGCGCGTGACCCCTCCAGGGTCGCGATCAGGTCGACCTCGGGCGCATCGCTGTCGGGTCGACCGACGGCGCGCGTGGCATGACTCTCGTCGACCAGGATCTCGATGCGCGAGCCGATGCGTGCGCGCTGGGCGGCCGCGAGCACTTCGTCCCGAGCCGCGAGGACCGCGGCGACGCGCGCTTTCGCGACCTGATCTTCGACGCGACCCTCGAGGTCGTAACTGCTCGTGCCTTCCTCGGGCGAGTAGGCGAACGCGCCCAACCGGCCGATGCGGTATCTCCGTACGAAATCGACCGCTGCTTCCGCGTCCGCGTCGGTTTCCCCTGGGAAACCGAGCAGCAACGTCGAGCGCAAGGTGAGGCCTGGAACCTCCTCGAGCAGTCGGTCGAGGATGGCGCGCACCTGCTCGCCACTCCCCGCGCGCTTCATCGAACGCAGCACCGGCGTGGCGGCGTGCTGGACCGGAATGTCGAGGTAGCGCAAGACGCGCGGATGCTCGCGCAGCAGGCGCGTCAGCTCCCAGGGGAAGCGATTCGGATACGCGTACATCAGGCGCAAGCGGTGCTCGCCGGGCAGATCGGCCAGCTTCTCCACTAGCGCGGGGAGTTCCAGGCCCAGGTCGCGGCCCCAGGCGGTCAGGTCCTCGGCGACGAGCACCAGTTCGCGCACGCCTTGCGCGATCAGCTCGCGTGCTTCTTGTTCGAGCGCCTCCGGACGCTTGGAACGGTGCGGCCCGCGGATCGCGGGGATCGCGCAGAAACTGCAGGTGTGGTCGCAGCCGTGGCTGATGCGCATGTACGCGTAGGAGCCCGGCGTCGCCAACAGGCGCGCGCCTTCGCGCTCGGCTCCGGGCCGCTCGGCGGCCAGGTAGCGCGGACCGACCTGCCCGCGGCCGAGCCCCTGCACGCGCCGCGCGAGCTCGACACCGTCGGAGATCTCGGCCCACAAATCGACCTCCGGGAAGCGCTTTTCGAGTGTGTGCTGGTAGCGCTGCACGAGGCAGCCGGCTACCACGACGGCGCGCAGCTCACGCTTGCGCTTGCGCCGAATCAGGCGGCGGATCTGCGCCTCCGACTCTTCGCGTGCCGGCCCGATGAACGAGCACGTGTTGAGCACGACGACATCCGCCGCGCGCTCGTCTCCGCTCACGACGAGCCCCTGCTCGGCGAGCCGCGCGAGCACGACCTCGGAATCGATGAGGTTGCGCGCGCAGCCGAGGTGGACGAGCGAAACGACGGAGGGACGAGCCACTGGGTTGATGGGTCCGCGGCGCGAGATGCGGCTAGCCCGACCTATTCATGAGGCCACGAGCGAAACGTCGCGAATGGCTGCAGCTGCAGCGATTTGCGACTGAGAGCAGCGGAGACGACCTCTCGCAGGTCGTCGAGACCTCGCAAGGAGCAAAGCGCTGCAGATGCAGCCAGTCGCGACGTTGCAGCCGGGGGCTCATGAATAGGTCGGGCTAGATTCGCGCGACGGCGGATAGCCAGCTCTCGCGGTCCATCAGGATATCCCTGCGCGTGCCGCCCATGTACGGTCCGATCAGGCCCAGCTGCTGAAGCTCGTCGAGCATCTCAGTCGCGCGCTTGAAATCCATCGAGAACTCGCGCTGCAGCATCGAGACGGCAACGCGCTGGCGGTCGATGAAGAGCAATCCGCAATCGCGCACCAGGGCGGCACGCTCCGAGAGCTCGGCGGCGCCGGCATCTGCCGGTTCGGCTTCGGATTCCGGTTCGAACTCGATGCGCGCCTGTTCGGGCACGACTTCGACGGTCGGCTCGGGATCGGTCACCAGGCTCAGTTGTTGATCGACCGCGCGCGGGGCCGGAACGAGTTCGCGAACCGGAAGCGCGACCGTCTCGGGAGCCGGATCGAGCTCACGTTCCTCGAGCTCGAACAGCGTCGGCTGCTGAACGGCCTTGGATTCCGCGGCGGCCGGGATCGCGTCTGTCTCGAAATCGCCGGTCTCAGCGCTCGCCGCCTGAGTGGTGTGCTCGTCGAGTTCGGAGTCGGCGCCCGACTCCTCGTCGAACTCGGGGTCGCGCTCGGCGGCGACCGGCGCCTCCAGGACGGAATTGGTGATCGCGGGAGCGTCGGCATGCGGCGCCTTCGCCGGGGATGGCGCGGTCGCTTCCACCGGGGCCTTCGCGGACCAATCGAATCCGGATTCCGCTGGCTCGGGCGGCGGCGCCTTGCCCACATCGGTCGCCGGCTCGAACTCGGCGGGCCCGGAGTCAGCGACCGCGCTTTCGGCGGCCACGAGCGACTCACCTTGGGCTTCGTTCTCCCAGTGCGGCCGCGGCGGCAGCGCCGTTGCCTCGGTCTCGACCTCGAGCTCCCCGGCCTCGCTGATTCCCTCCCACCGCGGCCGCGCCACGTCGGAGATCGGAGCTACGGGCGCGGGTGGATCGGCGCGTCGGAGTTTCGCAGCTCGAGCTTCAGGCTTCGCGGTGCCGGCGGACTCCCGCTTGGCGGGCGCTGGGGCGTCGACTCCCGCCGCAGCAGCTTCGGGGCCGGAGCCGATTCGCTCACGCGGCTCGGCAGCCACATGCGCGCGAGCAGGCTGCGCGCCGGAGGGTTGGCCTTCGGCAGGCCTCCGCTCAGCGGGATCCAGCGCAGCTGGACGTTTGGATTCGGGATCGCCATAGGACGCAAGCGGTCGGGTGCCGGCGGGGATACCGCCGCGGGAGCGCAGATCGGACATCTCGAGCGCGCTGCTGCTGGCGACTGGCAGCACGCCCGTTCGGTGCCCGAGAGCGCTTGCTTCGGCGGTCGTGACGCCGTCGTCCACGGACCTGCGTGTTAAAGCGTCATGGTCGGCCCTGGAGTGGACCGAATTCTCCGCGGCTTCCTCCTCCGGCACCCGAACAGCGACCCAAGTCGCTGCCAGAACTAGCATTATGCCAGATGCAAAGCCGGCAACGCCGGCTGCCAGGCCCCCCAAGGTGCGCTGAAAGTAGGCGCCGGTTTCGCCGCCATGTCCGCGGGTGACCGCACCGAGCACCAACGAAAGTCCGATCACGACCCCGAAGAGGCCGACGGCAAATCGCCCCAGCGCGATCGGCTCGCGCCGCGTCAGTCCTGCTGCGCCCAACGCCGCCAGCCCCGCTGCCAGCACCAGCACGGGGAGGCCGCCGAGCACCTCGATGATGCGCTGGATGGAGCGGGTCCAGGGTCCCGCGTCGGGGGCCACGCCCGCACTGATCGACATCACGACACTGACGAGCAGCACGGCGCCGACGAGCAGCGCGAGGCTCGCAAGACCGCGCTCGACCCGGGTCTGCGTTCGAATCGGTTCACTCTTCATCTTCATCCTCTCCATCGAGATCGGGAACGGACGCCTTGCCGTGCGCCTTCTCCCACTGTTCGAGCGTCATCAGCACCTCGCGAGCCTTGCTGCCCTTGAACTCGCCGAGGATTCCTTCCGCGGTCATCATGTCGATCAACCGCGATGCACGCGTGTATCCGACTCCGAGCGCTCGCTGCAGCAAGCTGGCCGAGCCGCGCTTGGTCTTGAGGATCACGCGCACCGCCTCGTCCCAAAGGTCGTCTTCCTCCGGGTTCATCGGGCCTTCGGCGCCGGCTTCCGTCTTGCCGGAAGCGATCTGCACGAGCTCCTGGCTGAAGTTCGGCGCAGCTTCCTTGCACACGAAATCGACCAGCTTCTGCAGCTCGTGGTCTTCGACCAGCGCGCCCTGCACTCGGCGGATCTGCGAGGAGGACGGCGGCGTGTAGAGCATGTCGCCCTGGCCGAGCAGCTTCTCCGCGCCCGACGCGTCCAGGATCACGCGGCTGTCGATCTTGCTCGCGACCTGGAACGCGATGCGCGTCGGCAGGTTGCCCTTGATGACGCCGGTGATCACGTCCGTCGACGGGCGCTGCGTCGCGACGATCACGTGGATGCCGACCGCGCGCGACTTCTGCGCCAGGCGCGTGATCGCCATCTCGGCCTCCTTCTTCGCCGTCATCATCAGGTCCGCCATCTCGTCGACGACCAGCACGATGTACGGCACATGCCGCGGGGTGCGCTCCTCGTCGAAGTCGTCACCGAGCTGCTTGCGCAACTGCTCTTCCGTGAGCGCGTTGTAGGACTTGATGTTGCGCACTCCGGCGTTCTTGAAGAGGTCGTAGCGCCCTTCCATCTTCTCGACCGCCCACAACAGGACCTGCGTCGCGTGCTTGGGGTCGGTCACCACGGGCAACATCAGGTGCGGCACGCTGGCGAACATCGCGAGCTCGACCTGCTTCGGATCGATCAGGATCAACTTCGCATCGTGCGGCGAGCGCGTGAGCAGCAGGCTCGCGAGGATCGTGTTGATGCAGACGGACTTGCCCGACCCGGTCGTGCCGGCGATCAGCAAGTGCGGCATCTTGGCGAGATCCTCCACCATCGGATTCCCCT
>VGZE01000078.1 GCA_016872755.1 Planctomycetota bacterium | reverse complement strand
CGCATCCAGCACCACTTCCATCTGGGGGTCAACACGCGCGTAGCGCCGAGCGAGCACGGCAAGTGGCTGCGGGTCGGAGACGCGGTCGGCTAGTTCGATCCGCCGGCGAGGCGGGAAGATCGAGGGTTCTCACGCCCGCCGAATCGCCGCCAGCACGCTGCGCGTCGCCGCGCTCTTGTTCAGCGTGTAGAAATGGATGCCCGGCGCGCCGCGCTCGAGCAGCTCGCGGCTCTGCGTGATCGCGTGCTCGATGCCGGCCGCCATCACCGCCGCCGGGTCGTCCTTCACGCGCTGCAGGCGCGCATGCAGCTCCGCGGGGATCTTCGCGCCGCACATCTTCGTGAAGCGCTCGATCTGCGCGACGTTCGTGATCGGCATGAGCCCGGGCAGGATCGGCACGAGGATCTTCGCCTTGCGCGCGCGGTCGACGAATGCGAAGTAGTCGTGGTTGTCGAAGAACAACTGCGTGATCAGGAACGCGGCGCCGGCCTTGACCTTGACGCCGAGCCACTTCATGTCGTCCTCGGCGCTGGTCGCCTCCGGATGGCGCTCCGGATAGCAGGCCGCACCGATGTCGACCTGGTAGTTGTCCTCGAGGTAGGCGACGAGCTCGTTGGCGTGCTTGAACCCGCCGCGCGTGAGCGCGCCGGGATCGTCCTTGGGGACGTCTCCGCGCAGCGCCAGGATGTTCTCGACGCCGCTGCCGATCAGGCGGCCGACGATCTCGCACAGCTCCGATTCCGAATGCGCGAGGCAGGTCAGGTGCGCCATCGCGTTCAGCTTCAGCTCCGACTGGATGCGCGTCACGCACTCCAGCGTGCGCGCGCGCGTCGAGCCGCCGGCGCCGTAGGTGACCGACACGAAGTCGGGCCGGTGCAGTCCCTGCAGGTCCGCGACGGTGGCCATCAGGTCGTTGGCGGCCTGATCAGTCTTGGGCGGGAAGAACTCGAAGCTGAAGACCGGGCGGCCCCGGCCGATCTGATCGGAGATTCTCACGGTGCGGGCAGCTTGTCGGCGGTTTCGAGGATCTGGGCGAAGCGGATCCGGTAGTTTTCCGGGATCGGGATGCTCTCGAGGTCCTTCAGACGCACGCAAACGGTCGTCATGCGCGCGTCGAGGCAGGTCGTTTCCCCCACCGTGTACACGTAGCGCAGGCCGAGCGAGCTCCGCCCGAGCTTGAAGCAACTGATGCGCACGATCACCCGATCGCCGAAGCGCAGCGGGTTCTTGAAGTCGACCTCGCTGTGCACGAGCGGAAAACCGAGGCCGTCCTCGGTGATCAGGTGGTAGTAGCGCCGCCCGACGTGGACGTCCCACAGCTCCTCGAAGGCCTCGTGGATGTAGTCGTAGAGGCGCGGGAAGTACGCGATGCCGGCCGGATCCACGTGGCCGAAGCGCACGTGCTGCTGGAGCGAGAAGACCTTCATCGGGGATTCGACGTGCCGTGAGCGTACAGGTCCGGCCAGGCCTCGCGCACGGTCGTTTCCACCATCGCGGCCAGCCGCGCGACCAGATCGCGTCCCTCCTCCGCCGAGGCCTTGGCCGGATCGCCGCAGTAGGCCTGGTCGGCGCCGGCCGCCACGAAGGAGCGCACGCCCGCCTGCATCTTCGCGACCAGTCCGATGTCGACCCGCGGCAGCGCGCGGTGCTCGCCGCGCACGTGCGGCGCGTCGTGCGCGAGCACGATCGAGGTCTCGTAGCGGCCCGCGTGGCAATCGCCGCTGGCGAACTCCTCGCCCAGCGTGCCGGCCCAGCGCCGCCGCGTCGGGTCGGGGAACAGCACCTGCGCGCGCTCGGCCTCCAACAGCGCGTGGTCGCCGGCGACGCCGCGCAGCACTTGCACGTGCGCGGGTTCGAGGTGCGCGTTGCAGAACACGATGCGCCGCGCGCCGTGCTGCTCGAGCGAGCCGATCAGGTCCTCGAGCAGCGCCCACAGCGTGCCCGACTTCAGGCTCAACCAGCCCGCGAAGCCGTCCGTGTAGTTCGTCAGGCCGAACGGCAGCGCCGGGAGGACCACGGAATCGATTCCGGCGCGCGCGAGGGACTCGCCGGAGGCCCGCGCCATCGCGAGCGCGATCGTCACGTCGGAATCCAGCGGCAGGTGCGGCCCGTGCGGCTCGGTCGCTCCCAGCGGCAGCAGGCACACGGCGCGCGGATGCAGCGCCGCGCGCGCCTCGAGCCAGGTCAGCTTGGGGAGTTCGTGCATCGCGGGCGCAGCAGGATAGCTATTCTCCGCGCGTGCGCATCGCCGCCTACGTCTATCCGGGCTGGCACGCGATCCCCGAGCGCGACGCGTCGTTCCACCCGGGCTTCACGGAGTGGGAGCTCGTCGAGGGCTGCCGGCCGCGTTTCGCCGGTCATGCCCAGCCTCGACTGCCGCTGTGGGGCCGCTACGACGACCGCGATCCGCGGGCAGTGGGCCGGCGCATCGCGGCGGCGCGCGAGCACGGCATCGATGCGTTCGTGCACGGCTACTTCTGGTGCCGCGGCAAGCGCGTGTTCGAGGACGCGCTCGAACAGGGTTTCCTCGGCTCGAGCGAGGGGGCGAGCGCACCCTATGCGCTGATGTGGGCGAACCGCATGCCGCGGCGCGTACTGCCGGTGCGGCGCGTCGACCTGCCGGTGATCGAGGCCGAGCGTCTCGTCGCGAGCGACATCGACGACTTCGTCGCGCTGCTGAGCCGCGTCGCCGAGCGCCACTTCTCGCGCCCGAACTACCTGCGCGTCGGCGGCCGCGCGTACTTCTCGATCTTCGACACGAGCTTCTTCCTGCGCGAGCTCGGGTACGAGGCCGCGACAGAGGCCGTCACGCGCGCGCGAGCCATGCTCGCCGCCCGCGGTCACGGCGAGCTGCACCTCGCCGCGATCGAGCCGGGCCGCGACGTGCGGCCGCACCTGGCGCGCGTCGGCTTCGACAGCGTGACGAACTATGTGCTGCTGCCCGACTGGAACGGGCCGTTCCTGCAGGACTACGCGGAGCGCGCGGCCGCCGCGGCCGAGACCTGGCCCGAGCTCGCGCGCGACTGCGGCCTGCCGTACATGCCTTCGGTCTCGCCCGGCTGGGACGCTTCGCCGCGCGGCGCGGACTTCGGCGCGACGCGACCGGACAAGTACCCGTGGTCGCCGGTCGTCGTCAACGAGCACCCCGATCGATTCCGCGTCGCGCTGGCGCGCGCGCTGGGCTGGGCCAACGCGCGCTCGGGGCCCGATCCGCTCGTCTTCGTGGCCTCGCTCAACGAGTGGTCCGAGGGGCACACGTTGGAACCGGACACGCGCTTCGGCCTGGATTGGTTGCGGGCCGTGCGCGGCGCGCGCGAGGATGTGAAGGCGTGAGGTGGTTGCTGTTCGCTCTGGGGCTTCCGGTCGTGGCCACCGCCGTGTGGTGCACGCTGATGAGGACCGAGATCGTCTCTCCGCTGGCGCCGCTGTGCGGCCCGTGGGCGGGACTGCTCTACGGTCATTCCGACTGCACGCTCGGCAATGTCGCGCCGCTCTGGAGCTGGCTCGGGACCGCCGCGCTCCTGCTCGCCGGCCTGCTCACGTGGCGTGCGAGGCGCTCGCCGTCCAAGGTGCGGCGGATCGGCGCGGGCGTGTTGCTCGTTGCTGCCGCGACCCACTGGTGCTGGCTCGCCCTGCTCTCGGTGGCGAACACGACGAGCTGAACGCGACAGGTTCGACGGCCGAGCTCGCGGAGTTGGCGCCCGCTCCGAAAACACGCGCGGCGGCCTCCGTTCCGGGAGACCGCCGCGCGTGGCCGTCGATGGGAAGACTGCCGACCGGCAGTCCTAGTACTTCACGCTTCAGCCAAACGGCTTGGTGGTGGTCGTCGTGACCGGCTTGCCGGCCAGCACTTCGTCGAGCGCGTTGGCCAGGTGCTTGGTCTTGACGTCAGCGGCCTTCAGGCTGTCGTCGATGCCGCCGCGATACGCGATCTTGCCGTCCTTGCCCACGACGAAGGCCTCCGAGGTCTTCTTGCCCTCGAGCAGCTTGGTGATGCGCGCGCCTTCGTCGTCGACCCACCCGCCGGCGTACGCGGACTTCGCGTGGAAGTTCGCCTTCGCCTCGCTCGACTCGGTCTTGTTCGGATAGATGTAGACGAAGTTCACGCCCTTCGACATGTACGTGCGTTCGAGTTCCTTGACTCGATCCGTGTACTGCGGAGTGGCGGGGCAGTTGACGCCGAGCGTCATGTAGACGGTCACGCCGACGGGCTTCGTCGAGTCGATCGTCTGCACGACCTTGGCGGTGAACGCGGGCATCGGCTCGCCGGGCACCGGCTTGCCCTTGGCCGGCTCGTCACCGGCGAATGCGAGATAGGGCACGGCGAGGAGCGCAAGGGCTCCGGCGCCGAGCAGGACGGGGATTCTCATCGTGTGGATTCCTGAATCGGTTTGGGTGTTGGAGCGCCGCGACGGCGGGCGGCGCGAATCACAACTTCGCACATGTCAGCGCAGGTCGCCAGGGACCTGAGTGCCACTTTGCGTGCCTCTTGCGGTGACGGCTCGCGACCTGCAACTCCTGAGTGCGGGATCGCTCAGGCCGGGTCCCAGTACGCGCCCGGCCGGTAGTCGCCGAAGTACCAGGTGTGGCCTTCTGGATCGCGAGCCATGTAGCCGCGCGCGCCGTAGTCCTCGGTCTGCAGTTCGCGCGTGATCGTCGCGCCGGCTGCCTTCGCCCGCGCGTAGTGCGCGTCGGGGTCGGGAACGAACACGCACAGCCCGCTGGACCGCGCACCCTCGCTGCCGGGACTGACACGCTTATCGGCGGGCTTCGAGCTGGAGACCATGATCACTCCGTCGCCGAGAGTGATCTCCGAGTGGCGGATCCCGCCGTGCTCGTCGGGCACGATGAAGCGGCGGCGGAATCCGAACGCGCGCTCGAGGAAGTCGATCGCCGCGTAGGCGTCGTCGTACGTGAGCGTCGGGTAGAGGTTCGAAGTGGTGAACGGACCGGCAGCGGGCGTTGCAGGCTTCATGCGGCGCGTCATTCTCGTTCGGCGCGCGAGATCGCGCCAAGGAGGCCGACCGCTCGGACGTAGAACCGACCCGCTTCACGCCACTGATGGTAGGCTGGTGGGGATGTCCGTCGGGCTCGCGAGGCACGCGCCCCGCGAGCCCGTGCTTTGCGCCTGCCCCAAAGAATCCCCGCGCTCGTTCCGCATCATGATCTCCACCTCGATCCGCACGTTCGCCGCAGTCATTGCGCTCGGCGGTCTCGCAGCCTCCGGAACCATCTACGTCGACCAGGACCTGACCAGCGGCGCCAACGACGGCAGCTCGTGGGCCAATGCGTTCCAGGGCACGGGCGGCCTGCAGACCGCGCTCGCCGCCGCAGTTTCCGGCGACCAGATCTTCGTGGCCCAAGGCCGCTACGTGCCGACGCAGACCACGACGCGCACGATCTCGTTCGCGCTGAAGAACGGCGTGGCGATCTACGGCTCGTTCCTCGGCACGGAGAGCTCGCCCGCCGAGCGCCCGCCCTTCGGGACCGCCTGGAGCGTGCTCGACGGCGACCTGCTCGGCGACGACGCGACCGTCGGCGTGGCCGACAACAGTTTCCACCTCGTGACGACCACCGGCACGAACAGCAGCGCGGTCCTCGACGGCTTCACCGTGCGCGGCGGGAACGCAAACGTCAGCGGCAGCAACAACGACCGCGGCGGCGGCATCCTGGTCGTCAGCGCGGTCAGCCCGACGATTCGCAACTGCCTGTTCACGGACAATCGCTGCACGTTCGGCGGAGCCGCCGGCTACATCAACAACGGCGGCGCCCCCACCTTCACCAACGTCACGTTCCAGAACGGCAACGGCGGCAGCTTCGGCGGCGCCTTCGACATCGCCGGGGGCGGCGCGTTGCGCTTCGATCGCTGCCTGTTCCAGAACAACACGGCCGCGCGCGCGGGTGCGCTCGAGATCTTCTCGTCGACCGGACCGGTCGTCGCCAACTGCGTGTTCCGCGCGAACGTCGCGACGGGCTCCGGCGGCGGCGGCGGCATCTGGCTCGGCTCGGGCGGCAATCCGCAGATCCGCAATTGCACGATCGTCGGCAACAGCACGACGAATGCGAACGGGGTCGGCGGACTGCGCAATCAGGGCTCGACCAACGCGACGATCGCCAACTGCATCCTGTACGACAACGAGGGCCCCGGCGGTGCGCAGGCGTCGGCGAACCAGACCAACTCCGGCAACAACATCACGTACTCGCTGGTCGAGGGCGGCTATGCGGGCACCGGCAATTCGGGCGCCGATCCGCAGTTCACGAATATCGGCGCGAACGACTACCGGCTGCTCGCGAGCTCGCCGGGCGTCGATGCGGGCAATAGCGCTTCGGTGCCGGCCTTCGCGACGCTCGACTTCGCGGGTGCCGCGCGCTTCCAGGACGTGCCGGGCAAGCTCGACAAGGGCGCGGGCGCGACGCCGCGCGTCGACATCGGCGCGTTCGAGACGGCGCCGACTGCGTTCACCGCGATGGCCGGCTGCTTCGGCAACACCGCGGAGCTCACGAGCCCGACGGCCGTGCTGCAGATCGGGCAGAACGCGACGCTCAAGCTCGTGGCCGGGCTGTACCCCACCGGACTGGGCCTGTACTTCGTCGGCATCGACGGAACGGTCGCCGGATGCGGCCTGCAACTGCCCGGGCTCGGCGAGGCGCTGCTCGCGCTCGTGCCGTTCCCGAGCACGCTCGGCACGAGCGCGACGGTCGCGGGCGCGGGGACCTTCACCGTCGCGGTGCCGAACTCGCCGAGCGCGGTCGGCATCACGGTCGCGTTCCAGGTCGCCAACGTCGATCTGATCGGCGCCGGGAATCCCGTCGAGCTGTCGACGGGACTCCAGGCGACGATCGCACCCTGAGCCGTCGCGCGGCCCGGCGTGCGTTGATGCGGTCAGCGCACGTCGATCAGAGCCCGTAGACCAGGCGCAGTCCGTTCGTCGCCGACAGCAGTCCGTTCGGCGCGAGCGGATCGATCACGATCACCTGGTGATCGAACTCCAGCCCATTCCAGGCCGGATCGACGGTCACCGGCAGCTCGGCGTGCCCGTGGCCCGCGCCGAGCGCGGAGCCCGCGACCGGCAACGGAAGGAAGAACGTGCCGGAGGCCTGCGGATCGACGAGCAACGTGAGGCCCGGGAACAGGAAGTCGGGGATCGACGCCGCGCTCGAGCTGACCAGCAGATACGCGAGCGGGCCGTGCGCGCCGGTCAGGCGCAGCACCGGCGACTCGCCGACGCGGAACGGGCCGCTCGCGCCGAGCGTCGGCACGACACCGCCGTAGCCGGCCGTGCCGGCACCGTACTGCACGCGCGAGCCGGTACCCGGGCCGCTGATCGCGAGCGAAAGACCCGCGAACTCGCCCCAAAAGTCTTCGTCACCGTCGCCGTCGACGTCATGGCGGAAGTTCGGCGACAGCACGACGCCGACTCCGGGTTCGAACGCGTCGAGGCCGAGTTGGCGCCCGGCGTTCGCCTTCTGCTTGTACACGCGCCAGGATCGCGCCGACTCGAACGGACCGGCCACGACGTCCATCAAGCCGTCGTGATCGACGTCGATCCCGTGCAGTTGCGGCTCACCGAAGTACGAATCGAGGACATCGGAGGTGACCAGCGTCGGCAGCGTCGTGAACCCGAGCCCCAACGGAATGCCGTTGAGGAACAGTTGCGCATTGCCCGTGCGGAAGGCGAGGTCGGGATAGCCGTCCGCGTTGAAGTCGCGCACGTCGACGTGCTGCGTCTTGCCCAGGATATCCCACCCGGCAATCGCGATCGGCTCCTCGAACATCGGTCCGTGCGCCGCGACCAGACCGCGCCTGATTCGCAGACCGCCAGGAGCGAACGCCGACGTCATCAGCAGGTCCGCGATGCCGTCCTGATCGAAATCGAGGATCGCCGCGGCCTGATCGAACGTGTAGACCGGGCCGGCAACGAAGGAGCCGGCGCCCGTGTTGCGGAAAACGCGCGTCTCCCCGTAGCTCTGGCCCCAGGAGACCGGCGAATGGTGCATCACGATGTCGACGTCGCCGTCGCCCTCGAGATCGCCGACCAGCCAGGCCTGATCGGCGACGGCGGTGTCGAGATAGAACGACACACCCGCCGGAGCGCACTGTCCGGCGTACTCGAAGCTGCCGCCGCCGGTGTTCTTCCAAAGCGCCTGGAACAGGACGGCACCGGTCCAGCTCGGCTCCTTCAGTCCGAGCACGACGTCGACGTCGCCGTCGCCGTCGAAATCGCCCTGCACGCGCGGCCCGGTGATCCACGCATTGATGTCCGGAGCCTGCATCACCATCGGCTGCCAGTCGAGCGATCCGTCGCCCTTCCCACGCAACGAGAAGAACTCGACGTTGGGATTCAGGGTCGTCTGCACCCAACATTCGACGTCACCGTCGAGATCGAGATCGGCGACGAGCTCGCTGCTCGTGGGGAGCTGGACCGGGCTGTGCGGGATGCCGTGGATGCCGAAGCGATTGAAGTACACGCAGCGCCCGGCGACCAGGTCGACGTCGCCGTCGCCGTCGACGTCACGCGCTCCGGCCAAGGACTTCGAACCGATGCCTGGGAGCTTGAAGGCGGGCTGGAACGTGCCTCCAGCATTGATCGAGATCTCGAATGTCGAAGGGAAGGTCAGGTTCGGGTACGTGCCGCCTCCGCCGCCACCCGAGCAGCACACGCCGTCGGGATCCCCGTCGTTGTCGATGTCGGCAAGGTACTCGGCGGGGCCTCCGTTGTAGAGCGGCTGAGCGGTCCACGCGGTCGGCCCCGTGCGCTCGAACACCTCGACGCGCGCCGCTAGCGCGGGATACGGCATGTAGAAGCCGACCAGGTCGACGTCTCCGTCGCCGTCGTGATCGCCGGCATCGACCATCGGGTGGTAGTCGGAAAACGCGATCGTCGCGCGCGGAACCAGCAGGCCGGCCTCGATCGAGTACGGTTGCATCAGGTACGAATTGACCAGCACGAGCTCGGGCGCGGGATCGCCGTCGGTGTCGCAGACGATCCAGTGCTGGTTCGAATCCAGCGGCAGATCGGTCGTGGCTTGCGTGACGAATCCGGTGGCGTACACGATCACCACGTACCTGTCCGCATCCGTGTTGCCGAGGGACAGCGCCATGTCATCGGCGCCGTCACCGTCGAAATCCGCCAGCACGAGGTCTCGAACCAGCTTCGGGAGCGGAATGAGCGTCCGCGTGAAGCCCGCGGCGGGAGCGTTCGACGCACAACGCCACAACTGCGAGCCGAGCGTGAACACGAAATCGTCGTATCCGTCGCCGTCGAAATCGCCGACTGCCAGCGGCGTCTTGTACACGAGGGCATTGCCCGGGGCGCTTTGAATGTCATTCCACGCACTCGTGAAACGTCCGCTGCCGTCGTTCCTGTAGACCTCGCTCTTCAAATGGATGGGCGAGGAGCCGGAGGTCGAGAGCGAAGTACCCACGACATCGAGATCGCCGTCCCCGTCGAAATCGAAGAGGCGCTGGAACGGCACCGCATAGCCGCCGATCTGGACCTGCGGCACGTCGAAGGGCACCGCGGATTGCTGAGCGACGCCGCCCACGGCACTCGCGACGCATGCAGCCAGAAGACAGGCGGACCGAACCAGGGAACGCGGAACGCGGGGAGAGTGGAGAATCATGGCCGGACACTCCTTGCTTGGGTGGCGCTTGCGAGCGGATCCCCCCGCCGCCACCCGCGGGGAGACCCTGAGGCTAGCGGCCTCGTCCAATTTCGGAGCCCCCCTCTTGAAGCACCCGCTGAGGCCCGGTGGAGCGCGGTTCGCGGGTTTCTCGCGTGGGGCGGAACCCGCGTTTCCGTCCAGGGATCGGCGTTCCCTTCGCTGAGTCCCGCCTGCCCGTCACGCCTGTCATGAAGATCCCTCGCCTCCTTCCCCATGCTGCCTTCGGCGCGGTCCTGGCCGGGCTGATTCCACACTCGATCCCCGGCGCGCAATGGAGCTCGACCGCCTACTCCTCCGCCCAGCCCGTCGTCTCGACCGACCACCTGGTCACGCACCAGAACGCGCAAGGCATCCAGGTCTTCTCCCCCGCCGCGCACCAATGGGTCACCGTGTCGCCGCCGGGCTCGACCATCCGCTCGCAGCACGACTGGGTGCTGGTCACCGAAGAAGCCGGCGGCGTGCTGCGCGCGTACAGCGTGCTGTTGAATCAGTCGGCCGCGATCACGACGGCGCCCGGCGGCTTCCCGTTCGTCTTCACGAAGGGCAAGACCGCCTTCGTCGTCGACAATGCGCCCGGCGGGAGCACGACGATGCGCGCGTACAGCGCGCTGCTGAACACATGGGTGAGCGTGACGCCGAGTTCGGCCTACCAGCTCGCGTCCACCGGCGACGAGTATGCCGTGTTCCACACGCTCAACGAGGCCTGGGGCTATTCGGCCTACCACGGAGTGTGGACGGTGCTCGCGCACTCGGGCGGCACGGTGCTCCAACTCAAGACCGGCTCGCAGCTCGCGACGATCGAGCTCGAGACGCCGCTGCCATTGTTCAAGCGCGAAATCGCCGCCTACAGTCCATGGACGGCGAGTTGGACCGTCGCCCCGCACGAGCTGTGGTCCGGCGGCTTCCAGGTCTGGGGCGGCAATGTATTCGCGTGCAACACGCGCATGTCCGCGACGGACTACCGCTGGATGGGCTTCAGCACGTTCACGGGCCAGTGGGTGACATCTTCGCTCGTGCACTCGAATGCCTTCAACATGAACGTGAAGTGGGCTGAGAACGTGATCGTCGCGAGCGACACGAACGCGGCGGCGCGTTTCGAGGCCTTCGGCGCGCGCAACACGACCTGGCAGGCGAAGACAGGACCCAACCTCGATTTCGCGCCGGCATGGGCGGGCACCCACCACGGCTACGCGCTGATCCAGGACACGAGCAACGGCGACGTGCACGCGATCAGCGGCCTGCGCGCGGGCGGCTGGACGACGCTGAGCCCGGGCCCGGGCGCGACGCACGACACGAGCGCCGCGCACCTGGCTCTCGTCTCGCGCTCGACTCCGTCGCCGACCTACTGGGCCTATCTGCCGATGCTCGGCACGTGGAGCGCGCCACTCGTCGTCAACGCGGGCAGCAGCGTGACGCTCGCCGACGGGGTCGTCAGTGTGTATGCGGCGAACGTCGACGCGTCGAACGGACGCTTCCACGCGCTGTCGGCCCGCACGGGCGCGTGGGTCGCGGGCCCGCTCGTGCCGACGAGCGAGACGTACAGCACCGCCGCGGGGACGACGCTCGCTCTGCACTACGTGGGTTCTGGCGCCGGCAAGGGCAAGTGCCAGGTGTTCGACGAGCGACTCGGCCAGTGGGCACCGCTCTACACGTCGCCAGCACTCGTCCCGTCCGCGAGCGTGTCCGGCAACGCGGCGCTGATGTACTGGTTCACGCAGGTGCCGGCGCTGTACAGCTCGCGCCGCGGCGACTGGGTATCGCCGAGCGGCTCGGCCGGACTCTCGCAGACGCCGCTGATCGGAGCCGACGTCGTCGCGTACGTCGATGCGGCGAACAAGCTGTGGGCGGGCAGCGCGCTCGATCAGGGGCACGTGTGGTTCGATTGGCCGAACTCGCTCGACTACCAGGTGCCGGGCACGGTGGGAGCGGTGACGCCGTTCCTCGGATACTCGGTGCGCGGGACGCCGAGCGTGGATCTCGCGCTCGTCTACGCGGCGCCGAGCGCGCAATCCGGGATCGCATTGCCGGGGCTCGGCGGGCTCCTGTATCTCGATCCGGGCGCGGCGTTCAGCCTCGGGAGCCTCGGCCTCGTCGACGCGGACGGATTGCGCGAGCAGAAGTACCCGCTGCCCGGTGCGTTCGCGAGCCCTGTGCAGTTCTGGCTGCAGCCGGTGCTCGTCGACACGGGAACGCTGCAGGCGCGCTTCGGCGGCAGGGCCGAGCAGGCCTGGCTGCTGTAGCGGATCAGAAGGCGCGGGGAGCGCCGCCGGCGCAGAACACCAAGATCGACAAGGGCGCGCAGACGCACCGCATTCTGTGGTGATACGACCCTGTTTCGGGGTTCAGAGCCCGCGTGCGGCCTCGTCGCGCAGTTCCTTGCGCGCTACCTTCCCCCGGTCGTTCTTCGGCAAGCTCGCGCGCCACTCGAACCAGCGCGGGTACTTGTGCGGCGCCATGCGGTCCTTGACCCACAGCTTGAGCTCGGCCGCGAGCTGCTCCGAGCCCGAGAACCCGTCCTTGCCCGCGAACCCCGCCTTCAGCACGACGAACGCGCACGGCTTGGTCAGCCCGTCCTTGTCATCGCGACCGACGACGCAGATCTCCGCGATCGCCGGGTGCGCGAGCAGCGCGTTCTCGATCTCCAGCGGCGAGCAGAAGATCCCGCTGACCTTCAGCAGGTCGTCGGCGCGCCCCTCGTAGAAGTAGTAGCCGTCCGCGTCGACGTGGAACAGATCCGCCGACGTGCACCAGTCGCCCTGGAACGTCTCGCGCGACTTCTTGCGATCGGCCCAGTAGCAGATCGCCGTCGAGCCGCCGCGCACGCGCAAGCGGCCGGGCTCGCCGGTCGGCACCGGCTTCATCTCGTCGTCGACGATGCAGGCCTCGTAGCCCGGCACGATGCGGCCGAGGCTACCCTCCTTCACGTCGTCGAGTCGATTCGAGATGTAGATGTGGAACATCTCGGCCGAGCCGATCCCGTCGAGGATCTCGACGCCGGTGCGCGCCCTCCACGCGCGGTACAGCGCCGGCGGCAGCGCTTCACCGGCCGACAGGCACACGCGCAGGCTCGACAGGTCGGCCGAGGCCGCGCGCGGCGAGTTCAGCATGTTGTTGATCATCGTCGGCACGCTGGTCAGCAGCGTCGGCGCATGCGCGGCGATCTGGTCGTAGAGCTCGTCGGCGGTCGCGCGGCCCGCGAACAGCACCGAGGTGGCGCCGGCGCGGAACGGGAACATCAGGTTCGTGCCGGTCGCGTAGCCGAAGAAGAGCTTGGGGACGGAGAGGCACACGTCGCTCTCGCGATAGCCGGCGACGCCGAGGCCGTAGAGCTCGGTGTTCCACGCGAAGTCGCCGTGCACGTGCACGCAGGCCTTCGGCTTGCCGGTCGAGCCCGACGTGAACAGCCAGCCGGCGAGGTCATCGGGTCCGGTCGGTTCGAGCTCGGCCCGCGCGGAGCCCGGATCCTCGGCCGCGAGCGCCTGCTCGTAGGGCGTGAAGCCGCCGGCGTCGGAACCGACGACGAAGACGGGCGGGCGCAGCCGCGCGGCGCGCGCGGCATCGGCGAGTTCGGGCAGCACGTCCGTGTGCGTGATCACCGCGCGGCACTTCGAGTACGCGAGGTAGTACTCGTACTCGTCGCGCTTCAGCAGCGGATTGACCATCGCGAACACGCCGCCGGCGCGCAGCACACCGAACCAGGCCTCGGCGAACTCGAAACCATCGGGGAGCACGAGCAG
>VGZE01000077.1 GCA_016872755.1 Planctomycetota bacterium | reverse complement strand
AGCGCCGGCAGCGCGAAGACGGCCACCAGCAGCGACGAGCGCGCCCACGCATAGTTGGCCGTGCCTGACGTGATCGGGTGCACGGCGAAGAGCGCCGCCGCGGCCAGCGCGATCGCATCCCCCTCGCGCTCGGCGAGCCCGCGAACTTCGCGCACGCGTCCGCCGCCGAGCAACGCGCGGCCCAGCGCGAACAGGCCCAGGCACACGACCCAGTGCAGCGCGAGCTGCGTGACGCGCCAGGCGCGCGGCTCCAGGCCGCCGATCGCGTAGTCGAGCGCGTAGGTCACCTGCAGCAGCGGGCGCCAATCGGCGTTCAACGAGCGCGTCGTCAGCGTGTACGGATCGCGAAAGAAGCTCGGGATGTTCGCCAGGTCGCGAAGCGCGGGGTTCTGCTCGATTCCGTACACATCGTCGAGGTGGAAACCGTTGGAGAGCGAGTTGCCGTACGCCAGCGCGACCAGCGCCGCCAGCGCGAGGGCCGCCAGCGCCCACAGCCTGCGGCCGCTCATGCTGAGCCTCCGGCGGGCTTCTCGAACACCCACAGGTGGTTCAGGCCGAGTTCGAAGCGCCGGTGCTTGCGCTCGACCAGCCCGGCCTGCGCGAACACGACCGGCGTGCGCGAGACCTCGAACCCATGGTGCTCTTCGAGCTCCATGCCGTGGATCAGGTGCAGCGCGCGCAGCATGTCCAGGATGCGGTCCACCAGCGCCGACGGCACCGTCAGCACCACGCGCCCGCCCGGCGCGAGCACGCGCGCGAGCTCGCGCGCGCAGCGAGCCGGATCGCAGAGGTGCTCGAGCACGGCGAGCAGCGTCACGCAGTCGAAGCTCGCGTCGGGAAACGGCAGCGGTCCCGGCAGCGCGGCGCGCTGCAGCTCGATGCCGTTCGCCCGGCCGGGTTCCACGCGCGGATCGACGCCGACGCGCAGCGCCGCGTGCGGCGCGCGCGACAGGAGCAGCGCATCGTGGCAACCGACGTCGAGCAAGCGCGCGCCGCGTGGAACCTCGCGCAGCGCGACGCCGATGCGCCAGTCGCGCAGCCGGTGGTCGAGCCACTTCATGCGCCGCCCCCGCGCTCGATCTCCTGCTGCAGCCCGTACATCGAGTACACGAAGGACGCGAACACGGTCTGCGCGCCCAGCGCGATCAGCGTCGCGGCCGCGACCATCGCACGCGCGGACTCGGACGGATCGAGCCGGCCGTAGCCGCCCGCGCGCCACTCCAAGAGGCGCGCCGCGATCAGCACGGCGCCCAGCAGCACGCACAGCGCACCCGCCGCCAGCCCGAGCTCGAGCCGGAAGAAACCGAAGGCGCGCTGCAGCCGTTCGCTGGGCGGCCCGAACGCGCTGGTGTGCGCGAACAGCCGCACCGCGATCGCGGCGGTCACCCACTGGTAGCCGACCACCAGCGCGAGCGAGCCCGCCACGAGCGTGCCGATGTCGAAGCCGACGCCGCCGACCCAGAAGGTACCGCGCCAGGTCGGCGCCGCCGCCGCGGCGCCGAGCGCCATCAGCACCAGCCCGGGCAGCACCAGCGTGAAGCGCGGCGCCATGCACAGCAGGTAGCGCAGGTGCCGCCAGCCGTCGCGGAACGAGCGCAGGTGCGGCGGCCGCGAGCGACCGTCCTTGCGCAGCGTGACCGGCGCCTCGCCGATGCGCATGCGCAACAGGGCGGCGCGCACGACCAGCTCGGACGCGAACTCCATGCCGGTCGTGGAGGTGCGCATGCGCAGGAACGCGTCGCGCGACAGCGCGCGCAACCCGCAGTGGAAGTCCGACACGCGCACGCCGTGCAGGCGCCGGCCGATCCACGACAGCACCGGGTTGCCGAGCCAGCGGTGCTTCCACGGCATGGCGCCCGGCTCGATGCGCCCGCGCAAGCGCGTGCCCATCGCGAGCTCGCAACCGCCGCGCAGCAGCTCGACCAGCGCGACCGACTCGCGGAAGTCGTAGGACAGGTCCGCGTCCCCCATCACGAGCAGCCGCCCGCGCGCGGCGAGGAAGCCCGCGCGCAGCGCGCTGCCATAGCCGCGCTCGGCCACCTCGACGACACGCGCGCCGCAGCGTCGCGCGATCTCGCGCGAGCCGTCGCTGCTGCCGTTGTCGGCGACGATCACCTCGGCCGACCAGCCCTGTCGCGCGATGCACTCGTCGATCTCGCGCAGGCAGCCCGCGAGCGTCTCGGCCTCGTTCAGGCACGGCAACACGAAGCTGACTTCAGGAGGCGTAGCGGTCATCGACGCCCCACTATTCGGCCCGATCCGGGCTCCGGCAAGAGTTGGGACGCTCCGGCGCCGCTCAGCCGATGGGCGCCTTCAGGCTGCGCCACGGCTCGTCGTGCTGGACGTCGACCAGCGCCGGCCCGTCGATGACCGCCGGCCCGAGCACCGCCAGGAACGTCACCGGCTCGGTGAACACGTTGTACGAGCCGTGCACCTCGTTCATCGGCACGTGCGCGAGTTCGCCCGGCCCCAGGATCCGACTCTGGCGCCCGACCCACTGCTCGACGCGGCCCGCGATCACGTAGAGCAGCTCCTCCATGTGCGGATGGCGGTGGAAGGCGTGAGCCTTGCCCGCCGGCATCGTCACGCGCACGAGCTGCATCAGCTTCGAATCGGTCAGCCCGGCGCGCGCGAGCCAGTCGTGCCGGCCCCACGGCATCTGTTCGACGACCGCTTCCTTCGAGGTCACGAAGCGCAGGCACTCGGCGCAGTCGAGCTGCGTCATCGCGCGCCCTTCTTCGCCGCGCCCTTCCCGTTGCGCGCGAGCCGCAGCGCCTTGAACTCCTCGATCTGCCGCTTGATCGCGACCTCGGTCGGGAAGCGCTCGGTCGAGCTCGCGCCGTAGAAGCCGTCGATGCCGTCCACGCGCTCGAAGATCGCGCGCGCATCGTCGGGCGTCGCGATCGGCCCGCCGTGGCACAGGCAGATCACGTCTCTGCGCACGGATTTTGCCGCGGCCACGATGGCCTCGATCCGCCGCGCGGAGGTCTCGATCGTCTTGACCGTCTTCGCGCCGATCGTGCCGCCGCTCGTGCAGCCCATGTGCGCGACGACGATGTCCGCGCCGGCTTTGGTCATCGCGCGCGCCTCGTCCTCGTCGAACACATA
Source organism: Planctomycetota bacterium (assembly GCA_016872755.1). Classification (GTDB taxonomy): domain Bacteria; phylum Planctomycetota; class UBA1135; order UBA1135; genus GW928-bin9. The sequence continues at coordinate 10,504 of VGZE01000077.1, read as the reverse complement.
CGGCGTCGTCAGCAAGTCGAGTTCGCGCGCCAATGCGACGAACTCGACCTCCAGGCCGTAGCCCATGCCGGTCTCCTCGAGCGTCGCGCGCAGCTCGCCCTCGATCAGGCCGACCGTCGGGAAGTTCTGGATCCCCGCGTAGCCGAGCTCGGCGAGCTCCTCGAGGAACAGCCGCGGCATGATGAACGGATCGGTCCCGCACACGCCGGCGAGCACCGGCGTGCGCTTGACGACGGGCAGCACCTCGTACGCCATCTCCTTGACGATCTGGTTCGCGTTGCCGTACGGCATCAGTCCCGCCGTCGAGCCGCGTCCGGCCATCCGGTAGCGCCCGGAGTTGTAGACGATCAACAGGTCGATGCCGCCGGCCTCCTCGCTCTTGGCCGAGATGCCGGTGCCGGCACCGCCGCCGATGATCGGCTCGCCGCGCGCGATCTGCGCGCGGAAACGCTTCAGGATGTCGGTGCGGGAGTGCCGGATGGGTTCGTAGAGCATCGCGATTCGACTACTTTCGATCTTGGCGCGGCGCGAGCCAGCGCAGGGCATTCGCGTAGAGCTTGCCAAAGGCCGGCACGTCGCGTGCCGCGCCGTCGTGTCCGAGCGTGAAGCCGACGATGCGACCGCGGCCGCGCACGCTCGACCACAGCACCGGGTAGCTCGCCCCGCTCGTCGCCGAGTAGCCGGTCGCCAGCGCCTCGCATTGCGCATTGGGCTCGCGCTCGAAGCGGTACAGCTCGTCGCGGATCCGGAAGCGGCCGGCCACGCCCTCGAGGATCGGGTGCTCGGCCGCCGAGCGCACGACGTCGAAATCGCCGTAGCTCTCGTGACTGCGCGCGCCGCCGCCGACCAGCTCGCGGTTGTACTCCGGCCAGTCGGGCCAGTTGTGCCAGGTCGCCGCGTGCAGCAAGAGCAGCCCGCCGCCCTGCTCGACGTGCGCGAAGATCCGCGCGCGCAGGTCGGCCTCACCGATCGGCTGGTTGTTGCACAGCACCAGCACCTTCGCGCGCGCGAGTCCCTCCGAGAGCTCGTCGAGGCGCTCGGTGTAGCCGGCGCGCAGGCCCGCGCTCGTCAGCGCCGCGATGTCGGCGTCGCGGAACCAGCGCGCGAAGTCGTGGCTCGAGCCGCCGCCGAACACGAGTGCGTCGAGTTCGCCCTCCGGCAGATCGGGCTGGCGCGCCGGCTGCGCGAGCTTCACGGCGCCCGGCAGCTCGGCCGTCAGCGCGACGATCGTCGGCGCGTACAGCGTGTCGTAGCTCTCCAGCTCGATCGCGGCGACCGCCTTGCGCTGTCCGGGCACGAGCACGTGATAGCGCAACTGCCCCCACGAATCCTCGGCCAGCACGCCGTCCACGTACTCGGAGCCGGGCACGTCGTGGCGCGCGATCCAGTCGCCGAACTCGACGCCGTTCCTCAGCACGACCTCCTCGCGTTCGCCGTCCGCGTACTTCCACGTCCACCTCAGGATCGGGTCCTGCTGCTTGTGGAACGGATAACCCCATGCCGCGATGCCGCCGAGCACGTGCACGCGCTCGACGATCGCACCGACCGCGAGCTCGACGCGCCGGGGCGCGTGCACCTTGCAGTCCCAGTCGCCCGCCGTGCCGCCCTTCAGCACGATCACGTTGTTGCCGCTCTGCGCGCGCGCCGGATCGAGCAGCTCGAACGGCACGCCGTGCACCGGTTGCACGCCGAACGCCTTTGGTTTCAGGATCTCGTTCGCGTGGCGCCGGTCGTACAGGCCGTTCAGCGAGTTGCGCGTCGCGACGTTGCGCAGATCGAGCACGCGCCAGCCGCGGTTGGGCCCCTCGAGGTACGCGATCAGATCGCGCAGCCCCGCTGCGCCGAGGCTCTCGAACCCGCCGGGCATCGGCGAGCGGCCGCTGTTGCGCAGCTCCGCCAGGTCCACGCGCGCGATCTCGACGTCGCCGGTCGAGTTGCGCAACAGTACCGAGTCGGCCGCGTCGCGCGCGAGCACGCCGCCGAAGGAGCGACCGTCCTTCAGCACGGCCACCCACTCGGCGAAGGCCGCCTCGACGTTGCGGCTGGGATCGAGGATCACCGGCAGCAGGTCCTTCGCGCCGTGCGCGCCCATGCCCGACAGGTCGGGGCCCACCTTGCCGCCCGCGCCGAAGGCGACGTGGCAGGCGGCGCAGTTCTGCGCGAACACGAGCTTGCCGTTGGCGGCATCGCCGGGCTGGTCGACCTCGGGCAGCAGTTTCGCGACCAGCTCGTCGACCTTCCCGTTGGTCGCCGAGCCGAGCTTCGCGAACAGCTCGGTCGCGCGCGCGCCGACCGCCGCATCGGCGTGCGTGCGCAGCCGATGCATCTTCTGCGGGCCCAGCACGGCCGGCGTGAGCCCGCCCTGCTCGACACGGTCGAGCAGCGCGTTCGCCCAGGCCGGGCGGCGCGCGAGCAGCTCGAACGCGCGCTCGCGCGGCCCGCCCGACAGCCTGCCGAAGTGCAGCGCCAGCGTCTCCCCCGCCGCCGCGTCGTCGAGCGCGCCGATCGCATCGAGCACGGCCAGTTGATTCGGCTCGCCCGCGCCGGCGGCGAGCAGGTCGTCACACGCGCCGAGCGCCTGCGCGCGGTGCGCGTCGAGCGCGAGCAGCGCGAGGAACGCGGCGCGACGGCCATCGACAGGCGCGTCGGCATCCTCGATCAGCTCGAGCTGGCGCCCGGCCGCAAGCCTGATCTCAGCGGCGAGTTCACCCGGCTGGAGCAATCTGCCGCACAGCGCGAGTCCGCCCCGCACGAGTGCGAGATCGTCCTGCTCGAGCAATCGCACGAGCGCGCCCCGCGCTCGTGCGTCGATCTCCGTGCCCCGCTTCTCACGCAGCCCGCGCAGGCAGCCATCGATGAGCTCGATGGGAAATTGTCCGTGCTCCGCCATCTCTGCCAGCGCCTGTGCGACACCGGCCGCGCCGTCGCGTCGCGCGAGCGCTTCGCCGAACGGCTGGAGGAAAGAGCGCGTCGACGAGTTCAACGGCTCTCGTAGCGAATACTGGAGCATGTAACCCGCGTGGTCGAGGGCGGCACCCAGCGCCGCCGAACGCGACCAGTCGTCTTCCAACGAGGGCCAGACTCGCAGCAGCGCGAGTTGTGCGGCTCCGTGCAACTCGTCGGCGCGGGTCAGCGCCATGGAACCGAGGAGCGCGCTGAGGCGCACGCGGGTATCGACGCCCGGTGCAAACCCCGCGAACGCGTCGGTCAGCGAGACTCCGGTCGTCTGCGGCGCAACGGTGGCGAAGATCTGCCACGCCGCTCGGCGCAAGGCCGTCTCCGGACTCGCGAGCGCCGCACTGAGCGACGCATCGAAGGCCCAGCCTGCTTCGCGACCATCCGCGCGATCCTGTCGGCTGTACAGATCGGTGAGTTCGCGGAGCGTGCGCAACGCGGCGAGCTTCGTCTGCCACGTCGATCCGGCGCTCGCAAGCATCGCGATCGGCTCCCAGCTCGCGCCGCGCTCGACGAGCAGCCGCTGCGCGGTCGTGCGCGCCCACTGGTTGTGGCTCTCGAGGCCGGAGAGGATCGCGGCATCCGCGAGGTCCTTCGGCCTCACATCGCGCGGCCAGGGCGACGCAATCGCCTTGGCCTGCTTGTGCTGGATCCGCCAGATCCGCCCGTGCGTTCGGTCGCGGTCCGGCCGCAGCGCCGCGTTCGTCGGCCCGTGCTTGGGCCCGCGCGTGTCGTTGTGCACGACGGCCTGGTTGTAGAAGTCGAGCACGTACAGCGCGCCGTCAGGCCCGACGCGCGCGTGCACCGGCCGGAACCACAGGTCCTTCGAGCGCAGGAACTCGCCGGGGCCCTGCTTGCGCGCGACGTACGTGACGCCCTTCTCCTCGAGCACGTCGCAGTGCACGAGATTGACCGTCGGCTCGCATACGAAGTGCGCGGCGTTCCACTCGTCCGGCCACGCGCCGCCCGTGTACATGCACGAGCCCGCGGCCGCCGTGAACGCGCCGACGAAGTCGATCTGCGCGTAGGCGGGTTCGGTGCGGACGACCGCCGGTTCGACGTGCGTGTGATCGGCGATGTCAGTCCAGCTCTCGACCCCGCCGACGCGCGCGCGCGCGAGCACCTGCTCCGGCAAGACGACGTGCCGCAGGTGCGCGCCGTTCGCCATCGTGAAGAGTAGCTCGCCGTCGGTCGTGAAGTCGCAGCCCCAGGTGTTCGAGCCGTACGACGACACGATCTCGATCGCGCCGCCGTCGGCGCGGAAGCGGAACAGCCCGTTGCCGATCTTGCCGAAGTCGCGGCCTGCGGCGTTCGTCACGTGGTTCGAAGCATTGCCCGAGTAGCCCTGCGTGCCGTAGATCCAGCCGTCGGGCCCCCAGCGCAGGTTGCTGATCGTCGCGTGCGTGTCGCCGTAGCCGAAACCGCTGAACACGACGCGCCGCTCGTCGGCAACGTCGTCGCCGTTCGTGTCGGCGAGATAGAGGATCTCCGGAGCCGCCGTGACGATCACGCCCTGCTCGTGCAACACGAGCGAGGTCACGAGGTCGAGGCCGCGGAAGAAGGTCTTGCGCTCGTCGCAGCGCCCGTCGCCGTCGCGGTCGACGAGGATCGCGATCTCGTCCGTCGGCGGAACACCGGTGAACTGCTGCTTGTCCGGGTAGCTGGTCGTCAGTGCGACCCACGGCCGTCCGCGCGCGTCCCAGTCGATCGAGATCGGCTTGGCGAGGATCGGCTCGGCGGCAACCAGCGACAGCTCGAAGTCGGGGTGCAGTTCGAGGGCGGCGGCAGCCTTCTCGGGCGCGAGCGGCCCGCCGGGCGGATAGCGCAGCGCTTCGGCCTCGCCCGGCGCGAGCAGCAGGTCGGCGTCGCGCCCGCCGGCCCAGGCGATCCCGCGCAAGAGCAGCGTGCGCCAGGCCGGGTGCGCGAAAGAGCTGTGGTTGTGGCCCTGGATCGACACGAAGGCGCGGTACGGCGCGCTCGCGAGCGCACCGTCCGAGCTCGTGTGCGGCTGCTCCAGCACCCACATCTGCGGCGACATGTCGAAGACCGAGTGGAAGCCGCGCAGCAGCACGCGCGCCTCGGGCACGACGTGCAGCGCGGTGTAGATCTCGTCGTCGAAACGCCAGTTCTCGGCGCCGCGCGTGATCGGGTGTGCGTCGTCGGTCACGTAGAGGTCGACGATTCCCTCGTGCCACTTCGAATGGCCGTGCTCCCACGCGCCGCCGATGATCTGCTTGAACCAGTGCGGGTCGTTGCCGCAGACCGCGTCGTGGATCGCAACGATGCCGCCGCCGCGCGCGAGGTAGGCGTCGAGCACGGTGCGCTCCGCGGCGGAGACGGTGCCGTTCTCGGCCGCGTAGCACACGAGCACGTCGGTGCGCGCGAGCTCGTCGGCGCTGGGGAAGCGCAGCTCGCCCTCGACCGCACAGCCGCGCGCGGAGAGCAGGTCCTTCCACTCGGCGACGAAACGCGGGTGATCGTGCTGGCCGGGACCGTGCGTCTTCGGACCTCCGCGCAGGAAAACGCGCAGCGGACCGGGAGCCTGTGCGCCAGCCGCGGCGGCCAGGATGGCGAGCACCAGCAGTGAGAGGAGCCTTTGCATGCAGCGCGGACTCTACCCGACGCGCGCCGATGCGCGGCTCAGGCTTCGTAGTCGAACGCGACCACGCCGTCGAGGCCGCCCTCGAGCGTGGGCAGCACGATATCGACGACCTTCTTGTGCTCCGGGTGCGGCAGGTACGCGTCGCGCGCCGCCGCGTCCTTGAACGTCGTGCAGAAGCCGTGGGTGAACCCCTTGTTCAAACCCTCGGGCGACGAATACTTGCCCCACGAGTACGACACGATGCCGGGGATCTTGTCCTTCAGCGCTCCGATCGAGCGGAAGACATGCTCGATCTGCGCGCGGGACAGATCCTTCTTCATCCGGAACAGCACCATGTGGACGATCATGCGGGTGACTCCTGGTTGGCCGAGATTCCGGCGATCTACTTCACGAGCTTCAGCGATCCCTTGAGCTTCGACCAGGTCCCGGGCAGCAGCTTCTTGTTCGCGGCAGCCGCGAGGACCTTGATGCGAATGAGCGCGTGCTCCCCGCAGGGCAGCACGGCCATCCATTGCTCCTCGCCGTCGACTACATAGCGCATCAACTTGCCCTTCCCGAGCGCGCTGGACTCGGCGCGCTCCTCCAGCACCTCCAGCGACTTGTTGTCGCGCATCGCCTTCATGGCTGCTTCGATCACGGCGGTCTGATCGGCCTTTGCGATGTCGAACGCCTTGAGTTCGACGAGCAGCGGAGCCTGCGCGCCCTCCACGGCGCTCCTGTAGAGCCGCACGTCGGGATCCTTGCCCTCGTCGGCGGCGAAGAAATGGCTCGGCAGCGCGAGCGCCAGCTTGGCGCGCTCGAACACGAGGTCGCACTCGCGGTAGACGGGCTTCTGCGCGAGCGCTTTCTCCGCGGGCTCGCCGAACGTCGCGGTCAGCGCGAACTCGAACGGCAGCTTGCCCGACGCGGTGAGGCTTGCGTCGGCGCCCGCGACTTCAGCGTCGCCGTCCCAGCGCAGTTCGATCACCTTGTGGCGCGCAGTGTCGACGCGAATCGTGCAGGTGCCGGCGTGGGTGACGACGAGCGGCTCGCCGGCGCGTGCCGTGGGAATCACCAGGTCGCCGGTGATCGTGGCCACGCCGGCCGCGTCCACCGCGGCCAACCGGAGTTTGGCGCTCGCATCCGCGCGCGCGTTCTCGACGTGCATCACGTGCGCGATCGCCAACGCGTCGACGTCGATCGAAGCGCCCAACGCAACCGCTTTCGGAAGCGGGAGCCACGCACCCGTGTACGGCGCGCGCTCGAGCGCTCGATCGAGCTCGGACGGGCGCACCAGACGTCCGTTCAACGACAAGCGCGTCTCGTCGCCGTCGCATTCGATCGACGCGCGGACGCCGGCCCACTCGGGATCCTTGCAGCGCTTCTCTTCGTCGCGTTGGTAGCGCACGTAGTTCCGCTGCCCGACGTACGCGCCCGCCTTGGGCTTGTCCACCGACTCGTAGAGATCGACGTGCTCGATCGTCTCGCTTCGGTCGAATGGCAGCGCGGTCGTCCCCGCGCTGGTGCGGATGTCGACCTTGCCCTTGAGCTTGAAGCGCGATGCGACGAGCACGGGTTGACCGAGCGTGACCGTGCACGAGAGGTCGTGCACGACCGCGGCAGGCGTTGGTTGCGTGGCTTCCTGCAGCGTGAACGGAGCGAGTGCGAGGGCGAGCGTGGCGAACATGTCGGAGGTCGAATTCCTGGGAAGCGCGGAGTCTAGCGCCGATCCGCAGGCAGGTACTTCCCGGAGCCGGCGGATTCCCAAGCAGCGCCCCCGGGAACGTCTCTGCAGGGATGTGAGTTCCGGCGAGAAATCGCCGGCTCAAGTACCCTCGTCTAGCCGGGCCCCAACGCGTCCCGGCCCTTCCTGCTCTCCGCGGCGCTGGCAGTGCTGGCCGGCGCATCCGCCTTCGCGCAGGGCTGCCCGCAACCCGACGGCCTGTGGAGCGCCCCCGGCTCCTGCTGCTCGGTCGCGATCGCGAACCTGCCGAACTTCCCGCCGCTGAATCTGCCCGGCCTCGGCATCTGCTACAGCCAGTGCAATCCGGCGACGCAGCCGAACCTCAAGGTCAACCTCAGCCCCCCCGCGCAAATGGGCTGTGCATCGTTCTCCTCTCAGTTCTCCCTGACGGGCACGGCCGGCGTCGTCGGGCTGTCCGGCGTGCTCAGGATGGACTACACGCGCAACTGGATCGAAGTCGCGCCGACCGGCATCCAGTACGAGGTGTGGCGCTTCCTGATCAAGGGTGACCTGGGCACCTTCGCACCCGCGCCCACGGTGTGCCCGGTCGCGAGCTGCATCACGGCAGCGAACCCGCAGGCCTTCTACTACGGCCACGTCGACTATGCATTGGATTGCGGGACGGGAGTCTGGGAAGCCTCGCTCTCGCTCTACCACGGCTGTGACCGCTTCTCGCACAGCCCGGTGTCGTCGGCTCCCGGCGTGTTCCACCCCGGCACCAGCTACGCGATCGTCGCGCCGGTCACGGCGGCCAATCCGTTCGTGCCGGCCGCTCTGCCCTACGGCAGCGGCCCGCTGCTCGCGGAAGCCATGCGCCCGGCCATGCCTGTGCCCGGCACGATCCTGTGCCAGCACGAGGAAGCCATCTCGGGCGGTCTGCAGTTCCAGCTCGGTTCCGCCTGCGCGTGCCCGCTGTCCTTCGCGAGCCCGATGCACTCGGCGAACTTGCTGCAGGGCACGGGAACCTGCCCGAACACGGCCGGCATCACGTCGAGCTTCCAGGCCATCAACGTGCCGGGACAGCCGTGGATCTTCGAAATCAAGACGAGCCTCGGGAACTGGACGAACCCCGTCGGACCGTTCCCCGGCGACGAGGCGCTGTGGGTCGACGAGGGCGTGTTCGACTACTTCGATTCGTGCGCCAGCGCGGCAGCGGCCCCGAGCTCGCTGAACGTGTTCTACGGCGTGTCGACGCGCCGGGGCTTCAATGTGCTGCCGATCGACCCGGGCTTCATCAACGAGAACATGATCGACCTGGCCAGCAACTTCCACCTCCCGGCGGGCGGCGTGCCGGTGCTGCCGGCCACGAACACCGTGCTCCCGACGCAGTACCTGATCTACACGAACATCCCGTAGACAGCCTCGGCTCGAGTTCGAAGCGAAGCGGCCCCGGCCACCGCCGGGGCCGCTTTCGTTTGGCGACTATTCGGTGCAGCGGCGGCACGGTCGTCTCTGGCAGGGGCGCGGGACTCGCGTGAGTCCTGCCTCGACTTCCCCTCCCGGCCACCTCTGCTGCATCGGAACACGCCATGAAGATCCGCTCCCTGATCGCCGCCGGCTTCGCGCTCGCCGCGCTCGCCGGCCACCTGTTGTCCGCCCAAGGACTCCCCTGTCCACAACCCGACGGCCTGCAAGGCCCCTGCTGTGCTCCGACCGCGGCGAACCTGCCGGCCTTCCCGCCGCTCTCGCTGCCCAGCCTCGGGCTGTGCTTCAACCAGTGCAATCCGGTCCAGCAACCGAACATGAAGGTGGCGCTTGGCGGCGCGGTGCCGGTCAGTTGCGGCGCGTACCAGGCACAACTGACAGTGACGAATCCGGCCGGAGCCGCGGTGCTGTCGGGCATGTTGCGCATGGACTACACGCGCACCTGGGTCGAAGTGCCGCCCGCACCGGGTCCGCAGTACCAGGTCTGGCGCTTCGTCGTGAAGGCGAACCTCGGAACGTCGGCCGCCGTCGGCGGCGCCTGCCCGGTCCCGACCTGCATCACCGCCGCCAATCCGACCACGTTCTTCTACGGGTATGCCGACTACGCTTTCGACTGCCTGACCGGTACTTGGGAAGGTGCGCTGGTGCTCTACCACGGCTGCGACCGCTTCTCGCACAGCCCGGTCTCCGCGACGCCCGGCGTCTTCCACCCCGGCACGAGCTACGCGATCGTCGCGCCCGTGTCCGCGGCCAATCCGTTCGTGCCCGCCGCAATGCCATATGGCAACGGTGCGCTGGTCGCCGAAGCGGTGCGCGACGTATCGACGGTCGGCGGCGCGATCGCCTGCAAGACCGAGGAGCGCATCAGCGGCGGCTTCCACCAGCAACTCGGTTTCGCTTGCGCATGCCCGCTGTCGCTCGCCAATCCGATGCACTCGGCGAACCTGCTGCAGGGCGTCGGATCCTGCCCGGACTCGAGCGGCCTCCCCTCCAGCTTCCAGGCCATCAACGTCCCCGGCCAGCCTTGGGTCTTCGAGATCAAGTCGAGCATCGGGAACTGGCTCAATCCGGTCGGCCCGTACCCGGGCAACGAGTCCGTGTGGGTCGATGAGGGTCTGTTCCAGTACCACGACTCGTGCGCGCCGGCGACCGCGACCCCCGACTCGATCAACACGTTCTACGGCGCGTCGACCGCGCGCGGTTTCAACGTGCTGCCGACCGACCCGGGCATCCTGACCGACAAGTTCATCGACCTGGCGAGCAACTTCCACCTGCCGGTCGGGAGCGCGGCGGTGCTGCCCGCGACGAACCTCGTGCTGCCGACGCGCTACCTGATCTACGTGAACATCCCGTAGTTCGAACGCGCCAGCGTACTCGACCGACGCGGCCCCGGCTCCGGCTGGGGCCGCGTTCGTTCGAGCAAGTCCGGAATCTCGAAGGGACCGAAGCGCGCGCCGCTTCGCCGTACAGCGCGAACGTCTCGTGGCTCTCGTCGGACACCTGCGTCGCATCGGGTACGCTGGTCTGCATCCGCAACGCCAGCTCGGCCTGCGCGAGACGCGCGTCGATTTCCGGATCGTGTGTGCGCTGCCGCGCGAACGCCGTCGCGCCGCGCTGGAGACGAAGGAACTACGCATGTCGAAGCCGAACGTTCAGCTGATCCAAGCTCTGTACGACGCGTTCTCCGCCGGCGACGTGCCCGGTGTGCTCGGGCGCATGAGCCCGGACATCGTGTGGAACGAGGCGGAGAACTTCCCGTACGCGGACGGCAATCCGTACATCGGGCCGGCCGCGGTCGC
>VGZE01000076.1 GCA_016872755.1 Planctomycetota bacterium | reverse complement strand
GCAGGCTCGTCGCGTGCACGGCTTCGACGCCGAAGGCCGCGTCGAGCACGAAGAGCGGCAGCGCGACCGGCACGGTCGTGCAGTTGGGCTTGCACACGATCGCGCCGCGCCAGCCGCGCGCCTTGCGCTGCGCGTGCACGAGCTCGAGGTGCGACGGGTTGAGCTCGGGGATCACGATCGGCACGTCGCTCGCCGTGCGGAACGCGCTCGCATTCGATGCGACGAAGGAACCGGCGCGCGCGAAGGCCGGCTCGAGCTCGCGCGCGGGCTCGGTGTCGAGTGCGCTGAAGACGAGTGGCGTGGCGACGCTCGCCGGATCGCAGCTCTCGACGATGCGCTCACCGAGGCCGCCGTGCGCCGGGCCGCGCTCGGGGCCGAGGCGCCACTCGCAGGCGTCGGCGTAGCGCTTGCCCGCGCTCTTCTCCGACGCGCACAGGTGGGCGAGCTCGAACCACGGATGGCGCGCCAGCCGCGCGACGAGGCGCTGTCCGACGACGCCGGTGGCGCCGAGCACGGCGCACGGGATGCCGGCGCTCATGCGCGCGCCTCCGCCGAATCCAGCCCCGAGCCCGGGCCCGCCGCCACCGGCAGCGCGAGGAAATGCTTCGCCAGCGCGAGCAGCAGTTCGTGGCCCGCGGCGAGGTCCGCCGAGCTCACGTGCTCGCGCTCGCTGTGCGCGACCTCGATCGAGCCCGGCCCGACCAGCGCGACGCGACCGCCGGGAACGAGCTGCTGGACGCGCGGCGCGTCCGACCCGAACGGCACCAGCGCATGGTCGAAGCCGTGCACGCGCGGGTACAGCGCGGGCTGCGTCTTGAACACGCTCTCGACGCTGCCGCACTCGGGCGCGAGCTCGCGCACGCGCTGCTCGAACGTCGAGCCGGGCAGCGCGCGGACGAACAAGTGCGCTTCGCCCAGATCGGGCACCACGTTCGGCGCGCGGCCGCCCGACAACTGCCCGAGATTCCAGATCTCCGGTCCGAGGTCCGGGTGCTCGGCCTGCGGGATCGCGCGCAGTCGCTCGAGCCACTCGAGCAGCGGCCATAGCGCCGAGCGGCCCCGCTCCGGCGTGCCCGAGTGGGCCGCGACGCCGCGCGTGCGCAGCACCAGGTGCTGCACGCCGCGCTGGCCGGTCGCGAGCTTGTTCTGCGTCGGCTCGCCGTTGATCGCGCCGCGCAGGCCGCGGAAGCGCGGCGCGAGCGCGAGCGCGCGCTTCGAACCGCACGAGTCGGTTTCCTCGCCGACCACGCCGAGCCAGGCCAGGTCGCCTTCTCCGCGGCGCAACAGCTCGCGGATCACCGCGAATTGCGCGACCGCCTGCCCCTTCGCATCGCAGGTGCCGCGACCCCACAGCGCTCCGCCATCGCGCCGCGGCGCGATGTACGGCGGCACCGTGTCGAGGTGCGTGCTGAACAACAGGCGCGGCTCGCCCCAAGTCGCGAGCACGTTGTGGCGGCTGGGCTCGACCTCGTGGCGCTCGATGCGCGCGCCGAGGTCCTCGAGCTCCGCGCACAGCGCGGCGAGGCCCGCGTCCTCGCGGCCGGTAGTCGTGTCGAACGCGCACAGGCGCTCGAGGCGCTCGAGGATCCAGTCGACGGGGGCAGTGCCGCTGGCGAGGGTCATGGAGGTGGGCATCGGAGTGGTCGTACGCCGGAGGCCCCGGGAACGGCGCGCTCGCACGCGTGATCGCGCGGAGCTGAACCACTCCCGTGGCGCTCCGCGCCGGGGGACCGGCGCGACAGCCGTGTGGATGTTCTCACACACGGCCAAGGCTTGCGAACGCTCGTTCGCAGGCCCTTCGGCGGCACGCGCCTCGCTCGCGGGCTCCAGCGGTGCCGAGCGGCACCTCGCCCGCGCCGCGTCTTCGCGCGCCGCGCCTCCAGCGGAAGCGCGCAGGATAGCACGGCGCGCCGCTGTCTCGAAGCTCGGCTAGAATCGCCGAGCTGCTCGAGGAGAAGGATCCAACATGCGCTGGCACGCTTGCGTCTCGATACTGCTGATCGGCGTGGGGCTGGCGCCCGCCGCCTGGTCCGCGGACCGGACCGCGGTGCGGAAGAAGTCGATCCGCGAGGGCCTACTGTGGCTCCTTCGTCACCAGGAAGCGGACGGATCGTGGGCCGCGATGGAGATGGACGCGCGCTGCACGGCGAAGAGTCCGTGCTGGCCGAAGGTCTTCAGCCTGAGCGCGGAGCCGGAGGGGGCCCCCGACGAGGAGCTTCCGCGGGCGTCCTACTATGACGTCGGGTTGACGGGACTGGCGCTGCTCGGAATTCTCGGCGCGGGCATTGGTCCCGATTCGAAGGTCGAGCTCACCGACCCGCAAAGTGGAGTCAAGTACTCGCCGGGGGAGAGACTCCGATCCGGCCTGAACTGGCTTGTCAGCGGCCAGCAAGCCGATGGGTCGGTTGCGCCGGAGCAGTTCATGTACTGCGAGGCCATCGCTGCCGCGGCATTGGCCGAAGCTTGCCGGCAACCGGGGGGCGAGGCCTGGATGGAGTCGGCACAGAAGTCCGTTCACTTCCTCGCCAGTGCGCAGAAGGACGCGCCTGATGGTGGCGGGAAGTGGGGCTGGCGCTACGGCACTCCTCGACGTCACGTGGAGCAGTTGAGGGCAGGCGAGGTGACCGTGGCTCAATACACGGAGCTCAAGCACGACGCCGACACATCCGTCACTGCATGGTGCGTGAAGGCGCTGGATTCGGCGCAGCTCGCGGGTCTGGATGTTCCGCAGGAAGTGCTGGATGGCGCGAGTTTGTTCCTGGAATCCGTGCTCGAGCGCAAGAGGGGGGAATACACAGGACGGGCCGGCTACTTCGACGTCGGGCGCGCGGGCGACCTGGTGACCGGCCCGCGCGATTCGTTCGTCTATTACCCCGAGGCGCTGTCCGCGATGGCCATGAGTGCGCGCCTTGCGCTCGATCTGGATCCGTATGATCCGTTCCTGGTGCCGCGTCCGACTCCATCGCGAAACGACTGCCCTCGACGAAGCACGAACTCGCGGTCGACTACTACTTCTGGTACCACGGCACGCTCGCGCTCGCGCAGTACGCCGAATGGAATGGCCTGCGGAGGGTACGCGGCGGCCAGTGGGAGGCTTGGGAGACGCGCGTGTGCGAGAGTCTGGTGGAGTTGCAGAACCAGACGGACATGAGTCGCGACTGCGGCCGCGGGGGGTGGCTGCAGCTCGATCGGTGGTCCTACACCGGCGGCCCCATTTATACGACGGCGATCAACGTGCTGACGCTCGAGTCCACGCTGGTCCACCCGGTGTTCAAGGTCTCACGGATTCCGATCACGACTCAGGGAGCCGGCAAGTAGGCGGGCTCGCGCGCGTTCAGTGCAGCTTCTCGATCTCCCCGAGCAGCCGCACGCGCTTGACCGAGAGCAGGTCCACGTGCGCGTCCTTCGTGTTGACCGCGACGCCGTAGGTCGCCGTCTGCCGCACATAGGACTCCGCATCCTCTCCGCTGGCGAGCGCGTGCACGTCGCAGTCGTGCAGCAGCGCTTGGAACGCGTTGGTAGAATCGAAGCGGCCGATGACGAGCCGGCGGCCGCGAGCGTCCTCGCATTCGACGACGATGTTGAGCCCGTGGGGGGCGGAACGCAGGTCCATGTGCCGAGCATAGCGGCCGGCGGCCAGCCGGGTCCGATAGTCGGCTGCAAAATACTGGCAATAAACAGATTACATCGATCTGTTCGTACCCGGCCCACGCAACACGTACGCGCTCCCGCGACGACACGCCCGCCGTGCGCGCTTATGCTTCTTGCCTCGAACATGAACAACCTCCAGCACCTGCTGCGTGCCGGCCTCGCCAGCCTCACCCTCTTCACCGTCGCCCCGCTCGCCGTCGCGGCGCCGCTCGTCTTGGAGGAGCCCGCTCCCGCGGCACAGGCTCCCGCACCGAAGGCCGAGCGCGCGTTCTCCCTGATGGTGGGTGACGCTGCGCCCGCGCTAGCGGTCAAGAAGTACATCAAGGGCGAGGAGATCAAGTCCTTCGAGAAGGGCCAGATCTACGTCGTCGAGTACTGGGCGACCTGGTGCGGCCCGTGCCGCGCGACGATCCCGCACCTGACCGAGCTGCAGGCCAAGCACGGCTCGAAGGTCAAGTTCATCGGCGTCAGCGTCTGGGAACGCGACCAGGCCAAGGTCGAGCCCTTCGTCGCCGAGATGGGCGACAAGATGGTGTATTCGATCGCGATGGACGACGTGGCCGCCGACGACAAGCGCGGCAGCAACGGCAAGATGGCGCAGGGCTGGATGACGGCCGCCGGCCGCAACGGCATCCCCAGCGCCTTCGTCGTCGACGGCAACGGCAAGATCGCCTGGATCGGCCACCCGATGTCGGGAATGGAGGAGACGATCGATCAGCTGCTGGCAGGCAAGTTCGATCTCGCCAAGGCCACGGCCGACTACGCGAAGGCCGCCGCGCTCCAGGCGCAGGCCGCCGCCGCGCAGAAGGAACTCGACACCGCGATGCGGGCCAAGGACTACAAGACCGCGATCGCCGTGCTCGACCGCCTCCTCGAGTCGGATCAGAGCAACCTGAACCTCGCGATGACGAAGTTCACCGTGCTGCTCAACGCGATGAAGGACTACGACGCGGCCTCTGCCTACGGCGCCAAGCTGGTCGAGGGCGCGTTCAAGGACAGCGCGAACGGTCTCAACGCGCTGGCGTGGACGATCGTCGACCCCAACGCCACGCCCGAGAAGCGCGACCTGCCGCTCGCGCTGCGCGCCGCCACGCGCGCGGTCGAGCTGCTCAAGGACGGGAACCCGATGCTCGCCTCCGTGCTCGACACGCTGGCGCGCGTGCACTTCGCGATGGGCGATCTCGCCAAGGCGATCGAGACCCAGCAGAAGGCCGTCGATGTGGCTCCCGAGCAGGCGAAGGCCGAGCTTCAGCAGACGCTCGACGAGTACAAGGCGGCGGGCGTCAAGGGCTGAGCGCGCGCCAGTCGAAGGCGCGCTGCGCCAGGACCGGCCGCCCCGGGCATTGCGTCGCCAGCGCGGCGCAGTAGCCCGGGGCGGCTTCGATTTCGAGGAGCGACCAGCGCAGCGGAGTCCCGAAGGCGTCGCGCAGCAGCTCGGGCGCGTCGAGCGGGCCGCGCGCCGTGCCGGGCGTGTCGCCGGCGCCGATCGCCGCGAGCGACTGCGTGATCCCGGCTCCGCAGGCCTTGAGGATCGCCTCCTTGAGCGTCCAGTGCCGGTAGAATTCGCGCTGGCGCTCATCCGGTGTCAGCGCGAGCCAGCGCTCGCGCTCCTTTTCTGAAAACACCTTCTCGGCGAGCCGCTCGATCTCTTCCAGCGGACGCCAGCGCTCGATGTCGATGCCGACCGGCGCCGCGCGCGCGAGCGCGACCAACGCCAGCTCGCCCGAGTGCGAGACGTTGAAATGCAGTGCTCCCGCGTGCGCGCCCGCGAGCAGCGGCTTGCCGTGCGGTCCTTCCGCGAACGACAGTGCGCGCGGGTCGGCGTCGAGTGCGCGGCCGAGCAGCGTGCGCAGCGCGGCACGGCACTGCACGTAGCGCGAGCGCGGCTCGTCGGACAGGAAGCGCGCGGCGCGCGCTCGCTCGGGGGCGTCGAGCTGCGCCAATGCCGCGCCGTGCTCGATCGATCCCGCCGCTTGCAACGCGATGCGCCAAACTTCGATCGATGCGTCCGTCAACGCAGGTCCTCGCCCAGGTCCGCCGAAATGCGCGCGAGCACCTCCGCGCGGCGCTCGCGCGGGAAGAAGTGAGTGCCGTCGAACCAATGCAGGCTCGACGCGCCGCTCGAGAGCTCGGGCCAACGCTCCAGGCGCGGACGCTCGACGGCCTCGTCGCGCGTGCCGGCGAGGATCGAGAACGGCGCCGCGACGCGCGCATCGGCGGGGACCTTGTAGGTCTCCGCGGCCTTCAGGTCCGCGCGCAGCACCGGCAGGAACAGTGCGCGCAGGCCTGGATCGTCGAAGAGCTGGCCCGGCGTGCCGCCGATGCCCAAGAGGCGCGCGACCAGCTCATCGTCGCTGCGCGTGTACGACAGGGGCGTCGTGCGCAGCGTGTGCGGCGCCTCGCCGCCGGCAAGGAAGAGCCGCAGCAACGGTGCTCCGCCCGCTTCGAGTTCGCGTGCGAGCGCGTGTGCGAGCGCCGCGCCGTAGCTATGCCCGTACAGCGCGAGCGGCAGTTCTGGAAGTTCCGTCACTGCGCTTGCAAGGCGCGGCGCCAGCTGCATCACGTCGTCGACCACCGGTTCGCGCAGCCGCGTCTCGTGCCCCGGGAGCTGCACCGCGACGACTTCGATCCACGGTGGAAGCAGCCTCGCCCATTCGCGGAACGCTGACGCGCCGCCGCCGGCATGCGCGAAGCAGGCCAGTCGCAGCCGTGCGTTCGGTGCGGCGGAGCGGAACGGGAACCAGGTTTCGGGCATCCGGGAGGCTCAGTTCACCTGACGCTCGCGACCGGCCCAGTACGGCGCGCGCAATTCCGCCTTCTTGAGCTTGCCGCTGGGCGTGCGCGGCAACCGTTCGACGAACTCGACGCTGCGCGGCAACTTGAAGTCGGCGAGCTTGCCGCGCGCGAACGCGAGCAGCTCGCGCGCGCTGGCCGCGGCTCCCTCGCGCAACACCGCGATCGCCTTGACCTCTTCGCCCCAGCGCGCATGCGGCACGCCGATCACGGCGACCTCGAGCAGCGCCGGATGCGCGGCGAGCACGCTCTCGATCTCGGCCGGATAGATGTTCTCGCCCGCGCTGATGATCATGTCCTTGACGCGGTCGCACACGTACACGTAGCCCTCCTCGTCGAGGTAGCCGGCATCTCCGGTGTGGACCCAGCCATCGCGCAGCGTGGCCGCGGTCGCCGCCGGCTGGTTCCAGTAGCCGAGCATGTTGGCGGGCGAGTGGATGCGAATCTCGCCGATCGCGCGCGCCGGCAGCGCGCGGCCGTCGCGGTCGACGATCTCGATGCGCACGAGCGGGTAGGGGCGTCCGGCCGCCTTGACGAGTTCGGCGCGCGCGCCCGCATGGTCGGCGGGGCGCAGGCACACCGCCGTGTTGCCTGTTTCGGTGAGCCCGTAGATTTGCGCGAACGCACAGCCGAAGGTCGCCATCGCGCGCCGCAGCAGCGGCTCGGGAATCGGAGAGCCGCCGTACACGAGATGTCCCAGCGACGAGAAGTCGGTGCGCGCGCAGCCAGGCTCTTCCAGGCAGGTCTGGATCATTGCCGGGACCAGGCAGGCCTTGGTCACGCGCTCGCGCTCGATCGCTTCGAGCACCTGCCAGCCCGAGAAGGCCGGCAGCACGACCAGCCGTGCGCCGTGCTGCAGAGCGACCATCGCCCACCACAGCCCGCCGATGTGGAACGACGGGATGCACTGCAGCACGACGTCGCGCTCGTTCCAGCCGATCCACGTGTCGCTGGCGCCGCGCAGTGCGTCGATCACCGCGAAGAAGCTGCGGTGTGCGAGCAGCACGCCCTTGGGATTTCCCGTCGTACCGCTCGTGTAGAGCTGCACGGCCGGCTGCTCGCGATCGGAGTCGACGAACGCATCGATCGGCGCCGAGCTCGCGCACCACTCGTCGTAGCTCGCGCCGTCCGCCGCGCCGCGCAGAACGACCAGTCGATCGAGCCCGGGCAGCTCGTGCGAGGCCTCGCGGGCCTTGTCCCAGAACTCTGCGCCCGCGAACAGGCAGCGGGCACCGGAATCGGCGATCACGAAGCGCAGTTCACGCGCGGTCAAGCGCCAATTGAGCCCGACCCACACCGCGCCCAGGTGTGCGCATGCGAACAGCAGCTCGTACACGCGCTCGGAGTCCTTGTCGAGGCACGCGACGCGAGCGCCCGGCCCGACCCCCGCCTCGCGCAGCGCGCCTGCCGCGCGCAGCGAGCCCGCCAGCAGTTCCGCGTAGGTGATCGTGCGTCGATCGTGGGTCAGCGCGGTGCTGTGCGGATGGAGCCTTGCCCGCTCACGCAGCAGCGCTGATAGGTGCTGGGGGTCCATCGCGGCGCCGCCGTGCAGGATAGCCGCCAGGACATGGGTTTGTGCCCCCGCGATCACGCGACCGCGCTACCATGGCAGGCAGTGCGTCGGCAGCTTCGCCGGCGTACGCGGTAGCGAGCGCGCTCGCAGCCGCCCGGGTTCCGGTTGCAGGCCGGAGCCGCGGTGGCCGCGCTCGTCCGCAGGATCCATCACCGGCACTTGCAGGACTCCTGACATGAGCATCGTCTCTCGAGAACGGACCTCCACCGGGCTCGCGACGGGAGCGTGGATCGTGCAGCCCCCGCCCCCCGGCGGGATCGGCGCACGCGTCCACGGGCTCGACCCCCGTCGCGTCGACGCAACCCAGGCAGCGCGGCTCCTCGAACTCGTGTACGAGCACAAGCTCGTCGTGTTCGAGAAGGTTCCGCTGCCACCTTCCGATTACATCGCGTTCGCGCGCTGCTTCGGCGAGCCGCAGATCTACTTCCAACCCAACTACCACCACCCGGACCATCCCGAGATCTTCGTCAGCTCGAACGTGCCGGAGAACGGCCGCAAGGTCGGCGTCGCCGGCACGGGTCGCTACTGGCACACCGATTACCAGTTCTTCGACGATCCGCTGCCGCTGACGATGTTGCAGCCGATCCGGCTGCCGCGCACGAGGCGCGAGACGTCGTACATCGACATGCAGCGGATGTGGCGCGAGCTGCCCGCCGATCTGCGCGCAGCGCTCGTCGATCGCAAGGCCGTGCACGAGGCGAAGTGGCGCTACAAGATCCAAGCGACGGACATCGACAAGTCGATCACCGAGATCCTCGAGGAGTTCGGCCGCGAGACGCCGCCGGTGCGCCACCCGACGGTGCTGCGTCATCCGGTCAACGCGCGCGAGCTGCTCTACGTGAGCGAGGGATTCACGGTCGGACTGGACGGGGTCGGCTACGAGCAGGGCAAGGACCAGCTGGCGCAGGTCTTCCGCTTCTGCCACCAACCCGAGCACGTGCACGTGCACACCTGGTGCGAGGGCGACATCCTGCTGTGGGACAACCGCCAGTTGATGCACCGTGCAGGCGATACGCCGAAAGGCGAGCAGAGCACGAGCTGGCGCATCGGCATCTACGACGGATTGCCCTTCTACACGAACCGTCCCGATGGGGCGCGCCCGGCGGCGCCTCCCGTGCTCCCTGGTCACGGCAATCCGACGGCTTGCTGAACGGAATTCGCATGGAACTCGTTCGCAGCGCCGATCCGGCGCGCGTCGAGAGCGCTTTGCTCTCGCGCGTGCTCGCGCCTTACAGGCCCAACTGCCGCTATTTGCGCGCCGCGACCGTTCACGGTCGCGACGGGCTCGCCTGGGCCGAAGGCGAGTTCGCCATTCCCGAGTCGTGCTACATCGACGACACCGGGCACTTCAACTCGGTCGAGTTCAACCTCTGCTACAACCAGCTCGTCTACGTGCTGATGGCGCAATGCGTGGTCTCGCGCTACGTGCCCGCGCTGAACAGCATGTCGCTCGACGACTACCTGCGCCGGCAGTTGCCGGACGTGCTGATCCACGAATTCCGCAGCGTGTTCCGCAAGCCGCTCGATCCGCGCGCGTTCCGCGGCACCGTGGCGATCGAACGAGCGGTCGACAAGCGGCGCTTCGCGGTGCTGGAGACGGTGGTTGCTTTCGAGGACGGGCGCGGCGGGCACGCGCAGGGCCGGGTCGATCTCGCCATCGTGGATCGAGCGGGAGACGAGCGCGCGGCGGCCGGCTCCTGACAGGCGGCGAACCGTGGCGGACCAGTCGAAGCCCGACGGAGCGGCGCCCGAGCGGTCCCCGCTCGGGCCCGACGTGGACCGCGCGTTCCTGGCGCGGCTCTTCGAAGCGCCCGAGGGACTGCGCGAGGGCCTGGTCTGCGACTGGCTGATCGAGCGGGTGCGCCGCTTCCTGCGCGTCGACCCGAACGAGCGTGTCGAGCCCGGCTCGAGCTTCCTCGACCTCGGCTTCGACTCGCTGCTGGCGGTCGACTTCAAGTTGCAGCTCGAGCACCTGCTGGATTGCGCGCTGCGTTCGACGGTCGTGTTCGACTGCCCGACGCCGGCGGACTTGTCGCGTGTCCTGCTCGGCGAGCTCGCGCTGCAAGCTGCACGACCGACGCTCGTGCCGGCGCCGGGACCCGCGAGTCGTGGCGGCGAGCCGATCGCCATCGTCGGCATGGCGTGCCGTTTCCCCGGAGGGGCGACCGATCCGGAATCGTACTGGCGACTCCTGCTGTCGGGGCGCGACGCGATCACGCAGATTCCGGGCAGTCGCTGGGACCTCGACGCGTGGTACGACGACGATCGCTCGGCGCCGGGCAAGATGTACGTGCGCCACGGCGGTTTCCTCGACGATGTCGATCGCTTCGACGCGGCGTTCTTCAACATCACGCCGCGCGAGGCGCGCGAACTCGACCCGCAGCAGCGGCTGTTGCTCGAGACGGCCTGGGAAGCGCTCGAGCGCGCCGGCATCGCGCCCGACGCGCTGCGCGGCGCTCCGGTTGCCTACTACCTCGGCACGCGCGGTTCCGATTACTTCATCCGCTGCAGTCCGTACCTGCGCGAGGTGATCGGCACGTACAACGCGTCCGGCAATGCGCTGTCGACCGCCGCTGGACGCGTGTCGTACGTGTTCGGTTTCACCGGCCCGAATTTCGCGCTCGACACCGCCTGCTCGTCTTCGCTGGTCGCGCTGCACCAGGCGATCGCAGCGCTGCGCGCCGGCGAGGCGCCGCTCGCGCTCGCGGCGGGGGTGAACCTGATCCTCGATCCCGTCGGCACGGTCTCGACCTGCAAGGCGAACATGCTCTCGCCAAGTGGGCGCTGTCGCGCTTTCAGCGACCAGGCCGACGGCTACGTGCGCTCCGAGGGCGTCGGTACGCTGGTGCTCGAGCCGCTTTCGCGCGCGCTCGCCGCCGGTCGCCGGCCGCTAGCGCTCGTGCTCGGCAGCGCGATCAACCAAGACGGCGCGAGCGGCGGCCTGACCGTGCCCAGCGGAGCCGCGCAGGCCGAGGTGATTCGCCTCGCGCTCGCGCGCGCCGGCGTCGATCCGGCCGCGGTCGCGCACGTCGAGGCGCACGGCACGGGGACCGCGCTCGGCGATCCAATCGAGGTGCGCGCGCTGCACGATGTCTACGGCGCCGCTCCCGGCAGGACGCGCAAGCTCTCGATCGGCTCGGTCAAGACCAACATCGGTCACTGCGAAACGGCGGCCGGCATGGCCGGCGTGATCGCCGCCGTGCAGGCACTGCGCCACGGCGAGCTGCCTGCGATCTTGCACTGCGCGCGGCGCAGCCCGCATGTCGATTGGGCCGGCGTGGCCGTGGAGCCGGTGCTCGAGTGGCGCGCGTTCGAACGGGCCGCCGGTCCGCCGCGCTGCATCGGCGTCAGTTCCTTCGGCTTCTCGGGCACCAACGCCCACGTCGTGCTCTGCGAGGCGCCGGAGCCGGCGCCGGTGGTCGCGGGTTCGACTCGGCCTCGCGCCGAGCTCGTGCGGATCTCCGCTCAGTCGGAGACCGCCCTGGCGCAGTCGGCCGCGCGGCTGCGCGATCACATCGTCAGACACCCCGAGCTCGAGCTCGCCGACGTCGCGCACACGCTCGCGGTCGGTCGCGCCGATCTGCGCGAGCGCGTCGCGCTGCGCGTCGAGACCCTCGCCGATCTGGCGAACGCGCTGGGCCGACCGATCGAGAGTGTGCGTTCGACCGGCGCACCGCGCATTGCGTTCCTCTACGCCGGGCAGGGCGCGCAGCGCGCCGGCATGGGCCGCGAGCTCGCCGCGATCTCGCCGGTCTTTCGCGCGGCGCTCGCGCGCTGCAGCGGCGCGCTGCGTCCGCACCTGGGCTTCGACGTGGAGGAGCTGCTGTACGGCTCACGAACCACGCAGCTCTCGAGCACCGAATACACGCAGCCAGCCTTGTTCGCGTTCGAATACGCGCTGGCCGAAGCGTGGCGCGCGTTCGGCGTCGAGCCGGCCTGGGTCGCGGGTCATTCGATCGGCGAGTACGCGGCCGCGGTCGCGGCCGGCGTGTTCACGCTGGAGGCCGCCGCCGAACTCGTCGTCGCGCGCGGGCGCCTGATGCGAGAGCTCGCGCCGGAAGGGGCGATGCTGGCGGTGTTCGCGCCTCAGGCCGCGGTTGCCGAGCACGTCGCGCGCCTCGACTTGCCGCTCGACCTCGCCGCGGACAATGCGCCGGATCTGTGCACGTGGTCGGGCGCGCACGCGCCGATCGCCGATCTCGAGCGCGCGCTGACCGCCGAGCGCGTGCGCTGCCAACGCCTCGAGGTCAGCCACGCTTTCCACTCGCGGCTGCTCGATCCGATGCTCGCGCCGTTCACGGCGCGCGTGGGCGCGGCCGCGCCGCGGGCGCCGCGCATCGGCTTCGTGTCGAATCTCAGCGGCGCGCCCGAGCGCGACGAGTTCGCGTCCGCGAGCCGCTGGGCCGAGCACGCGCGCCGACCGGTGCGCTTCCGCGAATGCGCGCAGCACTTGCTCGCGCAGGGCATCGATTTGTTGATCGAGATCGGGCCGGGCGCCGTGCTGTCAGGGCTCGTGCGGCGCTGCGAGCCGAACGCGCGCCAGCCCCTCGTGCCGTCGCTGCGTCCGCCGGAAGGCGAGTGGGCGAGCCTGCTCCAGGCCGTTGGCGCGGTCTGGATGCGCGGCGCGCGCATCGATGCGACCGCGCTGCACGCCGGGACGGCGCGCCGCTTCGTCGAGCTGCCGACCTATCCGTTCCAGCGCGAGCGTCATTGGCTCGACATCCCGACCGCTCCCGTCCTTCCGACGACGCTCGCGCGAGGCCCGTCGCTGGTCGGCGCAGAGCGCTCCTCGTCGCTCCTCGCGCCTGGCGCGCGCCTGCACGAGACAGAGCTCTCCGCGGATCGGCCCGACTGGCTCGGCGGCCACCGCGTGCACGGGCGTGTGATCGCGCCGGCTGCGCTCTACGCGTGCCAGGCGTTCGAGGCGGCGGCGCTGCTGTTCGGATCGCACGAGATCGAGCTGGCGGAGCTGTCGATCGAGCGCCCGCTGCAGCTCGGCGAAGCGCCGACCGCCATCGAGACGCTCATCGAGCCGGTAGTCGGCGGCGCGCGCTGGAGCATCGCCTCACGCGCGGCCGGCACGGCCGAGTGGCAGCGCCATGCCGCCGGGCGCGCGATGCGCGCCGTCGAGCCTGCGGACGCTCGCGTCGGCGCGCTCGAGGCCGCGCGCGCGCAGTGCCGCGAGCCGCTCGATGTCGAACAGCACTACGCGGAGTTCGCGGCCGTGGGGCTCGAATACTCAGGGCCCTTCCGCGGTCTGCAGGCCGCCTGGCAGGGCGGCGGAGCCGTGCTCGCACAGTTGCACGTCGACGATTCCGCCGGCCCGTTCCCGCATCCGGCGCTGCTCGACCTGTGCCTGCAGTCGTGTCGCGCGCTGCTCGACGAACGCGAGCGCCGTCAGACCTGGTTGCCGGTCGCGATCGAGCGCCTGCGCTGGACCGGCGGCGCCCAGCGCGAGTTGTGCGCGCTCGCGCGGCGCGTCGACGCTGCAGAGGGCATCGCGATCACGATCGAGTTGTACGATACGGCGGGGCGCGCGGTCGGCCTCATCGAGCGGCTGCAACTGCGGCGCGCGGATCCGCGCTTGCTGGCGGGCCATGCACGCGCGCTCGCGCACGAGCTCGTCTGGCAGCCCGCCGCGCTGCCGCGGCAGGACCGCACCGCCGATGGCATGTGGATCTTGTGCGCTGCCGAGCGCGCGAGCCGCGAGCGCATCGCCGGCGCGCTGCGCGCGCGCGGCG
>VGZE01000075.1 GCA_016872755.1 Planctomycetota bacterium | reverse complement strand
GAAGCAGGGCTGTGACAAGGGCGACTGCGGCGCGTGCACCGTGCTCGTCGACGGGCGGCCCGTGCTCGCCTGCCTGACCCTGGCCAGCCTGGTCGAGGGCCGCGCGATCACCACCATCGAGGGCCTGATGCCCGCACACGTGCGCGCCGGCGGCGACGGCGCGGATCCCGTGCAGGATGCCTTCGATCGCTGCGGCGCACTGCAGTGCGGTTTCTGCCAGCCGGGGATGATGCTCTCGGCGCGCGCGCTGCTCAACGAGCGCCCGCATCCGACGCGCGAGGAGATCCGCGCGGCGCTCGCAGGCAACCTTTGCCGCTGCACCGGCTACACGCAGATCTTCCAGGCCGTCGAGCTGGCGATCGCCGAGTCCTGCGGCGCGAGCGCCGCGCCGCGCGACTTCGAGCAGTGGCGCCACGGTCACTGCGGTCTGCGCGCGCCGGGCGAGTCAGCCGCGCCGGGCACGGGGAGCGAGCGTTGAGCGCGCGCGATCTGCACGGTCCGGGCGCGCCGTGGGGCGAGCGCGAGCCCGGCCATCGCTCCAACGACGCGTTCTCGGTGATCGGCCGGCCGCTCCGCAAAGTCGACGGGCTCGCCAAGGCAACCGGCGCCGCGCTGTACGCCGACGATCTCGTGCTGCCCGGCATGCTGCACGCCAAGACGCTGCGCAGCCCGCACGCGCATGCGCGCGTGCTGCGCGTCGATGCCTCCGCGGCGCTCGCACTGCGCGGCGTGCACGCGGTGATCACGGGCGCCGATCTGCCGATCAAGTACGGCGTTATCCCCTGGACGCCCGACGAGAACGCGCTGGCCGTCGACCGGGTGCGTTTCATCGGCGATCCGGTCGCGGCGGTCGCCGCGATCGACGAGGACACGGCCAACGCGGCCCTGAAGCTGATCCGCGTCGAGTACGAACCGCTGCACGCGTACATGGATCCGCGCGAGAGTCTCGTGCGCACCGAGCCGGCCATCCATCCCGGCAAGCCCGGCGAGAACGGGAACATCAGCAAGCACGTGCGACTGGATTTCGGCGACGTCGACGCGGCCGCGGCCGCGGCCGATCTGGTGCTCGAGGGCGACTACACGTTCCACGGCACGACGCACGCGCCGATCGAGCCGCACTGCGCGCTGGCAAGCTGGTCGGCCGACGGCCTGCTGACGCTGTGGTCGGCGACCCAGATCACGCACTACGTGCACCGCGCGCTGGCCCGCGTGCTCGAGCTCGACCCGGCCAGGATCCGCGTCGTGCAGCCGTGCCTCGGCGGCGCCTTCGGCGGCAAGTCGGATCCGTTCAGCCTCGAGTTCTGCGTCGCCAAGCTCGCGCAGAAGACCGGGCGGCCGGTCAAGATGCTGTGGACGCGCGAGGAGGTCTTCTACGCGCACCGCGGCCGCCACCCGATGCAGCTCCACTACCGCACGAGCGCGTCGCGGGACGGCCGCATCAGCGGCGTCGACGCGAAGATCCTGATCGACGGCGGTTCCTACAGCTCCTTCGGCCTGGTCACGACCTACTACGCGGGCCAGCTGCTGACCGGCCCGTACGACTTCCCGAGCTATCGCTTCGACTCGACGCGCGTGTTCACGAACAAGCCGCCTTGCGGCCCCAAGCGCGGACACGGCTCGGTCCAGCCGCGCTTCGCGTTCGAGGTGCAGCTCGACGAGATCGCGGAGCAGCTCGCGCTCGACCCGATCGAGATCCGCCGCAGGAACTTCCAGGGCGAGCAGACACGCACCGTCAACGGCCAGCGCATCACGTCGAACGGTTTCCTGCAGTGCCTCGAGCTCGTCGAGCGGGCCAGCGGCTGGAAGGACCGGCGCGGCAAGCTGCCCTTCGGGCGCGGCCTGGGCGTGGCGGGCTCGATGTACATCTCGGGCACGAACTACCCGGTCTACCCGAACGACATGCCGCAGGCCGGCGTGCAGCTCAAGGTCGACCGCTCCGGCGCGATCACCGTGTTCACCGGCGGCAATGACATCGGACAGGGCTCGAATTCGGTCGTCGCCTACCTGGTCGCCGAGGAGCTCGGCGTGCCGGTCGAGCACGTGCGCGTGGTCGCGGCCGACACGGACCTGTGCCCGGTCGACCTCGGCGCGTACAGCTCGCGCGTCACGTTCATGGTCGGCAACGCGACGATCGACGCGTGCCGGAAGCTGCGCGCGCAGATCGTCGGCGCGCTGGCCGAGCACTGGCAGTGCGAGGCCGGGCGCGTGCGGCTGATCGAGGGGCGCGCGATCGACACCGGCGATCCGGCGCGCTCGCTGCCGATCGCGCAGGCGTTCCACATCGCCGAGGCGCGCTGCGACACGCTCGGCTCGACCGGCTCGTACAACACGCCGAAGCTCGGCGGCGACTATCGCGGCGGCACGATCGGCGCGTCGCCGGCCTACTCGTTCACCGCGCACGTGGTCGAGGTCGAGGTCGACGTCGAGACCGGACGCCTGACGGTCCCCCACGTCTGGATCGCGCACGACTGCGGGCGCGCGCTGAATCCGATGCTGGTGGCCGGGCAGATGGAGGGTTCGGCGTACATGGGCCTCGCCGAGGCGCTGATGGAAGACCACGACGTGAACCGCTACGGCTTGCACGCCGGCCCGTCCTTGCTCGACTACCGGATGCCGACCGCGGTGGACATGCCCGAGTTGCACGCGCTGATCGTCGAGAGCCTCGACCCCGAGGGCCCCTACGGCGCGAAGGAAGCCGGCGAGGGCCCGCTGCACCCGGTGCTGCCGGCGCTCTCCAATGCGATCCACGACGCGGTCGGCGTGCGACTGCGACACCTGCCGTTCACGATGCCGCGCGTGCTGCGCGAGTTGCGGGCGGCCGGCATCGACCGCCGCGCGCGCGAGCGCGCGAAGCCCGCGCGACTCGCCACGCCCCCCCACGCCGCCCGCGGAGGCGCGCGCTGATGCTGCGGATGCCGCAGTTCTCGCTCGAGCGCCCGCGCTCGCTCGCGCAGGCCATCGCGCTGCTCTCCGAGCACGGGCCGGCCGCTCTGCCGATCGCCGGCGGCACCGACCTCGTGCCGAACCTGAAGCACGAGCTGCACTCCCCCAGCGTGCTCGTCGCGCTCGAGCACGTGCCCGAGCTCCATGGTGTGCGCGTGCTGGCCGACGGCGCGCTGTCGATCGGCGCGATGACGCGCCTCGCCGACCTCGCGCTGCACCCCGAGGTCGTCGCGCGCGCGCCCGCGCTCGCGCAGGCCGCCTCGCTCGTCGCCGGCCCGCAACTGCGCACGATGGGGACGCTGGGCGGCAACGTGCTGCTCGACACGCGCTGCCAGTGGATCAACCAGAGCTACTTCTGGCGACAGGCACTGGGCTTCTGCCTGAAGAAGGACGGCACGGTGTGTCACGTGGTCGAGGGCGGCAAGAAGTGCGTGGCCGCCGCGTCGAACGACACGGCGCCGGCGCTGATGACGCTCGGTGCGACGCTCGAGCTCGAGGGACCCGACGGCGTGCGCGAGATCGCGCTGGACGAGTTCTGGGTCGCCGACGGGATCAACAACAAGAAGCTCGGGCAGGGCGAGCTCTTGGTGCGCATCCGCGTGCCGCAGCAGCGCGCCGGGCACCGCGGCGCCTACGGCAAGCTGCGCGAGCGCGGCTCGATCGATTTCCCGATGCTCGGCGTGGCGGTGCGAGTGGACATCGCCGACGAACGCATCCGTGACGCCGACCTGTGCGTGGTCGCGCTCGCGGCCCGGCCGCTGCGCGTCAAGCGCGTCGGCGAGACCCTCGCCGGCAAGCCCGCACAGGGGCCGGAACTGGAGACGGCGATCGAGGCGGTCGCCGAACTCGCGCACAAGCAGTGCCACCCGCTGCCGAACATCCCGGGCGATGCGGACTGGCGCAAGGAGATGGTCCCGGTCTACGTGCGCCGGACGCTGCTCGCGGCGCTGACGGGCAGCGGGCCCGTGCACCACGTGTAGAGCGACGGACTCCCGCTACGGCACGAGGTTCAGCGGGAAAGCATTGCTCGCGACCAGGACCGCGCCCGTTCCCGACTGGTCGGCCTTCAGGTCGAACACGAGGAATGCGTGGTGCACGCTCAGCCCGACCAGCGACGCCGGAGCGCCCGCCGGCAGGTGGAACGCCGCGCTCCCCTTGCCGGCCGCGGTGAGGAACGCGAGGGAGGTCGACAGGATCGCGCTGTTCGGCGAGGTGGCCGTGAACGTCGTGTACGCGTCGGCGTTGAGCGGCAGCGTCACGCCGCCGATCGGCGTTCCGGGCACCGTACCGCTGGTCGTGCCGAGCAGCAGGTACAGCCGGAAACGGTAGGTGGACCCGGCGTCGAGCGCGAGGCTCTGGGTGCCGCCCGCTGCAACCGACAGCGAGGCCGGCGTGCCGAACAGCATCTGCTGCACGTTCACCGCGATGTCGTCGATCAGGATCCCGTCGGTGCCGAGCACGTTGTCGTCGCGCTGCTGGAACACGACCGTGTAGTTCGCGTCGAGCGGCACGCCATGCTGTGCGGCGAGCGCGTCGAGATCGAGCGTGCGTTGCGTCCAGCTCGTGTTCGTGCCGGTGAACGCGCTGACCAGCACGAGATTGCCGCCGGCGACGAGGAACACGCCGTCCTCGGGGTTGTCCTCGTCGGCGGCCTCCTTGAACCAGAACGACAGCGTCGCCTGCTGCACGCCGCTGAGATCGAGGTGCAGCGCGGCCTGATTCGTCGACAGCGTCGACGCGCTGGCGCTCGCCATCGCGAGCGACGGGCTGCCCGAGACGGGCGATGCGGTCCCGGAACTCCCGGCGGTGATCGCGCCGGGCCCGAAACTGGTGAAGGTCCACTCGCCGCCGCCCGGCAGCCCCGCCTGGAAGTCCTGCACGTACGGCGGCGCCGCCGCCTGCACCGGGTTGACCACGATGTGGTCGAGCTTCGTCTCGCCGTCGGAGCCGAGCGCGTTCGAAACCGTCAGCGACACGGTGAAGGTCCCGACGTTCGAGTAGACGAAGGTCGGGTTCTTGACCGTCGAGTCGGTCGAGCCGTTGCCGTCGAAGTCCCAGGCCCAGGCCGTCGGACCGCCGGTGGAGAGATCGCTGAACTGGATCGCGCTGCCCTGCACGACCGAGGTCGCGCTCGCGGAGAAGGCCGCGACCGGCACCGACGGTTGGCAGGTTCCGAAGTACACGGCTTGGAAACCGCCGTTCAGGCTGCTGGTGCCCGAATTCGCGCCGCCGCCCGATCCACAACCGCCGTGCGTGTGGATCCCGATCGCCTGCCCGGTGGGCTCGTGGATCACGACCGAGCCCGAGTTGCCGCCGGTCGTGTCGGCCTGATACGTGATCGAGGTGCCGCTCGCGCCCATGTACGGGCCGTTGTGCGTCTGCTGCACCTGGTTCTTGAACGGGTCGGCCGTCGAGCCGTAGCCGGTGATGCGGATCGAGTCCCCGAGACCCGCGTTGAAGAAGCCGAGCGTGAAGTGGCCGAACTTCGTGTACGGGAGCTCCCCCAGCGAGTTCGGGAACAGCGTGTAGACGCCCCAGTCGTTGCCCGTGCCGCCGTTGACGAACTGCACGTTGTCGTGGTCGATCGGGAACTGATCGATGGGTGATGGATGCTGCAGCGCGCCGCTGCCGGTCGAGGGCGGCACGTTGAACTCGGCGGTGTACGTGTAGCTCGACGAGCAGTGACCGGCGGTGAAGCCGCAGTTGTTCGGGCCGAGCCAGCCCGAGCACGCGCTGGTGCCCGACTGGGTCACGACGCGCATCGTGCGGTTGTCCGACGAGGGAACGCGATCGTCGACGCCGAAGCAGATCGTGTCGCCCGCGAAGTCGATGCCGCGCAAGAGCTGCCGCAGCGCGTACGAGGCGCGACCGCCCGCGGGGACGTACAGCTCGAGCAGCAGCGCCGAGCCGTTGAAGTGCGCGGAGCGGTCCTTCCACTTCGCGATCTCGCCGCCGTCGAGCACCTGCACGTGGCCGTCGGCGAGCGAGGAGACGACCAGCATCGCACCCGGCGAGAGGTCGAGCTCGGCGAAGACGAGTTGCAGCGCCGGCGCGCCGGGCAGCGAGACCTCCCGCTGGTCGACGAGCGCGAACTCGCTCGACGTGTTGTGGACGGTCGGAACGACCAGCGTGTAAGGCACCGGCACCGCGAAGGGGACCTCGGCGTGCAGCAGGGCGGTGCTGGCGAGGAAGACGGCGAGGATTGTGCGATTCATTGGGGCTCCAAGGGGCGCTTCATCCTAAGCGCGCGCGGCGTTTGGCGCGCAGTCGAAGCACGAGCAGCGCGAGCACGAGCGCGAAGCAGATGCCAAGCGCAAGCAGCGCCACGAGCACCGGCCTCGCCTCGGGTCGAGCGCCCGCGGTTGGACCGGAAGTCGATTCCGATCGCACGCGCAGGCGCAGCCCGCCGGAGGTGGCTGTCGCGTAGCGTTCGTCGACCGGATCGAAGTGCGGCAACGCGTAGCCCGGCAGGTCGTAGTCCCCGGCGCGCTCGGCGCGGATCGAGATCTCGAGCGCGCTGTGCAGCGCGCTGTTCGACGACAGGCTGCCCATCCTCCGCAGCCCTGCCGGCAGGACCGGCTCGCTCAGCGCGAAGCGCCCGTGGTTGCCGCCGCCCTCGACCTCGATCACGAGTCGCAGCTCTGCACCGAGTTCCACTTCCGGGCTCGAGAGTGCCTGGCGCGGCGACAGCACTCCGATCGCGCCGCGAAACTCCGGCGGCCGCCCGGCCTCGGGCAGCTCGAGCACCTGCAGCACGACGGAGGGACCGCGCTGCTCGAACGGCGCGCCGTCGAGCGCCTTGGAGCCGAGCACGAGATCGTCGCCGAAGCGCGTCGCGTGCGTGCCGCGCAGTGTCGACGGCGCGAGCACGAGTTCGCCGGCGCGCGTCGTGATGAAGCGGCGCTCGAGCGCGAACCACGCGGTCGTCGAGCCGTCGAGCTCGGTGCGCGCGCCGCGCTCGAAGCGCGCGACGGCGCCGTTCAGCACGAGGCTCGCCGAGGCCCGCCGATCTCGCTCCCCCCCTTCGTGCTGCGCCCCTTCGAATGCCGCCGGCGGGTCGAGCGGCTCGAGCCAGTCGAGACCGTCCCACCACGGCACGTCGAACGCGACCGGCACGTCGAGCGGCTGCTGGAACACCTGCACGAGCCCGCGCTCGAGGGCCGCCGCGGGCAATGCGAAGCCGGCGCGCAGCTCGAGCGCCTGGCCGACCCAGCAGCGCGTGCTGGTGGTCGGCTGCTCGATCGAAAGCGCTTGAGCGAGCGCGAAGCACAGCACGGCGATGGACATGCGCGGAGCGGAGAGGATCGCCCGCCTGAGCCCTATTCTCAATCTTCGACCGCGTCGGGCACAATTCACGGTCCGTGCCCATCCGCCCGATCGCGCCCGTCATGCGTTTCCTGTTCCCGCTGCTCGCCCTTCTTCTCTGCGCACTCTCCCCTCGCCCGAGCGCCCAGGTCCCGGGCGTCTCGCGCGAACAGATGTGGTTCGCGCCGACGCAAGAGGACTGGGAGAAGCCGTGCCTGATCCGCTGGGAACGCACGTGGGACGACGCCGTCGCGGTTTCGAAAGCGACCGGCAAGGCGATCCTCGTGTGCGTGAACATGGACGGCGAGATCGCGAGCGAGCACTACGCGGGGGTGCGCTATCGGCGCGAGGAGACCGCCAAGCACTACGAACCGTACGTGTGCGTGATCGCGTCGGTGTACCGGCACACGCCGCGCGACTACGACGAGGAGGGCCGGCGCGTGCCGTGCCCGCGCTTCGGCACCGTCACTTGCGGCGAGCACATCTGGATCGAGCCGCTCTTGTACGAGAAGTTCATGGAAGGCCGGCGCATCGCGCCGCGCCACATCGGCGTCGAGCTCGACAGCTCGGAGATGTACGACGTCTTCTACGCGTTCGACACCGACACGATCTTCCGCAACCTGCAGGAGGGCATCGCTCGTCGTCCGGCTCCGCCGCCGCCGCCGGAGCTGCCGCCGCGGCTCGAACAGCGCGTGGCGCTGCCGAGCAGCCTGCAGCGCGACGCGATCGAGCGCGCCTACGTCGAGGGCGATGGCGCGCAGAAGCGGCGCCTGCTCGAGGCGGCGCTGGCGGCCGGAGCAGAGGCCCCGGTCGATCTGCTGCGCCTGGCCATCCACGGCTACGACCTCGAACTCGCCGCGCTGGCGCGCCGCGCGCTGGCGGGACTGGGCTCGGATGCCGGCGTCGAATTGATCGGGCAGGCGCTGCGCGTGCCGCTCCCGGCACAGGAGCGTGCGGCGCTGGTCGACGTGCTGGCACGGCTCGGCGAGAGCTCGCCGCGCGCACGCACGCTGGCCAATGTGCACCGCGGCCTGGAGCGCACCTCGACCGCCCTCGACACGACGGCCTGGGCCGGCGCGATCGCCGCGCAGTACCGCCCGGCCCATGACCGCGACGCGCTGGTCGAACGCGTCGAGCGTGTCGAGCGCGGGGGCGCCGCCGCCCCCACGCCGGACGAGCGACTGGGCTTCGCCGAGCAGCTGCTCGCGCTGGCCGCCGATCCGGGCACGCCGCGCAAGTACGCGTTGCTGTTGGTCGACGACGCATCGCGCGCCGGAGCGGAAGCGGCAGGCCTGGGCGCGAGCGGCTGGCGCCTGGCCGGCGTCGAGGCGCTGTGCGCGTGGCACCGCGGCGAGCTCGCGACCGCACACGAGCGGGCCGCGCTGGCCGTGCAGGGCCTGCCGGCCGATCCGGCCGGCTGGAACTCGATGGCGATCCTGGCGCTGTTCGTGTCGTCGCGGCAGCAGGCGATCACGCAGGCGCTGCAGGACAAGCAGCCGTGGGAACCGCAGTGGCTGACGGATGTGCACGCCGCCTATGCGCTGCTCGCGCGCCACCCGCTCGGCAATGACGAGCAGGTCGCAGCGCACGTCGATTTCCTGCGCCAGCTCGGCGCCGCGGGCCAGGCGGCCGAGGCGCTCGCGGCCGGCATCGAGCGCTTCCCGTCGTCGTGGGCCTTGCACCAGCGCTTCCGCGATCAGGCCAGCTGGGAGCGCGGCGTGCGCGGGCTCGAACGCGCCTACGACGCCGGCCTGGCGCGCGCACCGCGTCCCGCCGACGTCGAGTGGTACGCGGGCTACGCGCTGCTGGTCGCGGCCGAGATGCGCCGCCGCGCGCGCGAGCCCGGGCTCGCCGCCGCGAACTACCAGCGCGCGCTCGAACTGTACGATGCGGCGCTCGCGCGCTCCGAGGCCAGCAAGGAGAGTTCCGACCACTACGCCGCTGTCGCGCTGGCGGGACTGGCGCGGCTGGCGCTCGACGAGCGCGACCTCGAGTTGGCGACGGCGCGCATCGAAGCGTCCTTCGCGCGTGCTCCGCGCGCGGCCAATGCGCGCGACGGGCTCAACCTGTCGGGCGTCGACACGGCGAACACGCTGCTGCAGCGTTCCAAGGAAGCGCAGCGCGAGGAGCTAGCCGCGCGGGTGAGCGCGGCGCTGCAGGCGCTGGCAGCCGTCGATCCGGCGCTGCTCGAGCCGCCGGCCTTCGAGCGCGATCCACAAGGCGGCGCGCCGTCGCGCGATGCAGAGCCGCGCGGAGACCGACCGCGAGCAGGCAATCGCCGCAACGGCGAGACACGCCCCGGCGGGACCGATCGCTGACGCGATCGGGACGCGCCGCTCACTACGGCTGGAACGCGATCGACAGTCCGCGCGAGGACGCGAACGGCAAGCTCGCGCTCGTGCAACCGAGCGGAGGCAGCTCGAGCCAGTAGGTCTGCGCGTGCACGCTCGCGCCGAGCAACTGCGCGTCGTTCGGCACCGGCAACACCTTGCGGCCTACGCCCGCGACCGAGCTCTGCAGCGCGAACAGCGCGTACGGACCTGCCAGCGGATCGACGTGCAGCACCAGGCCCGGCAGCAGCGCGCTCGAGCCTGCGAAGTCGGGTACCGCGGCGAATGCACCCAGACCGAGACCCTGCGGCGGCGCATTCGTCGCGATCAAGGCGAAGGAGCCATTCCCGAGCTTCGGCGCCGAGCTCGCCCCCATCCCGATCGCCCCCAGGCAGCCGCTGGTTCCCGTTCCGTACGCACTGATGCCGGCCGGCGCGGCGAGCAGATTGCGCTGCACGACGAGCTGCGTGCCGCAGGTCGCGAGCGCGTCCAGGCGACCGTCGGCATCGACGTCGGCCAGCACGATCTCCTCCGCGCCGAACGCGCCTTGGAACAGCCGCACCGGTTCGAAGGTGCCGGACCCTGTCCCGCGGAACCACGCGATCGTCGACTCCAGCTGGTTGGCAACGAGGTCCGCCGCGCCGTCGCCGTCGACATCGCCGATGGCAACGCCGACCGGACGTCCGACCACGGCAGGTGCACTTCCCGCGGCCAGCACACCGCCGCCCTGCCCGAAGAGGATCGCGATGCCTGCGGAGAAGCCGCCGCCCGTGTTCGTCGCCAGATCGGGCCACCCATTGCCATCGAGATCGCCGACCGCCACTCCGCCGCTCTGATTGATCATCTCGGGCACCGGGTATGCGACCGCCGCTTGCAGCCCCCCTCCCGGCGCGCCGCGCAGCACCACGAGGTCATTGTTGCCCTGCCCGCGCACGACGACGTCGAGCAGGCCATCGAGATCGAGGTCGGCCGCTGCCGCGCAGCGCGCGAGGCAGTCCGTCGGCGCGTGCTGCGCGGGTCCGAATCCGCCGGCGCCGTCGCCGGCGAGCAGGGAGACCGTGGCCACGCCGATGTTCGCCGTCAGCGCGTCGGTGATCCCATCCCCACTGAAGTCTCCGCTCACGATCGCGTAGGGGAACATCCCGGTCGGTGCAAACGTGGGTGCGCCGAGAATTCCTCCGGCGTTCCGCAGGAGCGCGACCTGGTTGAGTTGCGGCCCACCCGATTCGTTGGCAACGAGCACATCGCTCTGACCATCCTGGTCGATGTCAGCAAAGGCGACGCCGGTCACCGTCGCGCCCGTCGAGTGCAGTGCCGCCGGTCCGAAGGCACCGCCGCCGGTTCCGTGCAGCACGGCGATCTGCTTTGCCACATAACTGCCGACGACCGCGTCGAGTCGCCCGTCGCCGTCCAACTCGCCGACCGCGAGCCCCATGGGGAGCGTGCCTGAGGCCGCATGCAGCAACGGCGCGGATGACTCGAAGGCCCCGCCACCCAACCCGCGCCGCGCTTGCAGCGTGCCGGACTGGCCGCCCGCCGTCGCGAGATCGGCGAGACCGTCGCCGTCCCAGTCCCCCAGCACGATGCCCAGCGGCAGGTTCACCGCCGGCACGAGCGTCGGCGGACCGTAGGCGGCGGGTCCGGTGGACAACACGACCGCTGCCGTGGAAGCGCCGGTGTGCGCGGCGACGACGTCGAGGCGCGCATCGCCGTTCAGATCGCCGAGCGCGAATCGCTCGGGGATTGCGTCACTGGTCGGGATGGTGACCAGGCCCTGTGGCAGCGGCGGCAGCGCACCGTTGAGCCGCAGCAGATGGACCGCAGTGCCTCCGCCGGCACCGAGCATCACGTCCGTGTCGCCATCGAGGTCCGCATCGAACGAGCGCAACTGCCCCGGGGGCACCGAGACAGTCACGCTGCCGGAGAACGACAGCACGCCGCTCGTGTTGCGGGCAAAGACGACCTCTGAGACGGAGTTCGCCCCGGCGGTGAGATCCGCATCGCCATCGCCATCGAAGTCGGCGAGATCGACCCACTTGCAGGGCACGCCGACGCCGAATTGCGTCGGCAGCGCGAAACCGCCGGCGCCATCGCCGCTGAGCACCGAAATCGTCGCGAAGAGGCTCTCGTCGCTCTGCGCGAGGTCGACCTTGCCGTCGCCGTTGATGTCCGCGAGGTCCAGGTTGCGCATGCGTTGGCCCGTCAAGGAACCGGGGACGCTCGCGAACGTCCCATCGCCGTTGCCGAGCCAGACCGCGACGGCCGGATCGAAGTTGTCGTCCTGACACGCGACGACATCGAGATCGCCGTCGTTGTTCATGTCGGCACAACCGAAGGAACGCGTCGACTTCGGGGCGGGCAGGTGGATCTGCGGTCCGAAACCGCCGGCGCCGTCGCCCAGGCGCAGAACCACGCCGTTGGCGCCCTGGAAATTGGCGACGCGCGCAATCAAGTCAGGCCGGCCATCGTGATTGAAATCGACGCGCAACAGGTCGGCCGCCCCATTGCCGAAGGGGATCTGCTCCCCGGCGAAGGGAGTCGGGGACTGCGCGAACGGAACGGTGGCAAGGGCGGGCAGGAGCGCGATCAGGGTGGCGTGCGGCATGCTGGTGGGAGCGGCGAGGGAAAGGGCGACAACGATCCTACGACTGCTCTTGCACTTGCGGGGGCAAGCGCAACACCCAATTCGCCCCGGTCGAGTCAGCGCGGCGGCGGCGCCACCTCGGCGGGCGCCGCGGCGGCGGGCTCGGCCGGCTTGGCCGCCTCGGCGGCCTTCTCGAGTTCCGCCTTGGCCTTGGCCTTTTCGCGCGCCTCCTCGCTGGGCGTGCCGGTGTAGTCGAGCACGCTCTCGATCGTCTCCGTTCCGCGCCGGATCCGGATCACCTTGCGCGGCCCGCCCTCGTTGACCTTCGTGCTGATGTCGCGGCGCGTCGCGACCTCGGCGCCGTCGACCGCCAGGATCACGTCGCCTTCCTTCCAGCCGGCGGACTCGGCCATGCCTCCCGCACTGACGGAGGTGACCGTGGTGTCCTCGAGCTGCACCCCCATCGTGCGGCGCGTGCCGTCGCGCTGCGGCGTCGCGCGCAGCAGATTCGTGCGATCGAGCAGGTGATCGAGGCTGGCGAGGTTGTAGGCCGTCACGGCGACGACGATCGACGAGTGGCGCTGGTAGTCCTGGCGCGCGTTCTCGAACACGTCGTGCTGCGTGTGGTGCACGTAGTCGTAGCTCGTTTCGCCGTCCTGCGCCCAGAAGAGACCGGGCACGCCCTGCTGCAGGAACGAGGCGTGATCGCTCGCGCCGAAGGCGGCGAGCCCCTCGTTCTGGCGCACGTTGAACGGGAAGCGCTCGTCGAGCTCGAAGAGCGGGCTGGTCGCCCACTTGAGGTCGGGGATCAGCGCGGCCGGTCCGGCCAGCCCGGACAGGTAGTTGGTGCCGGCGTCGTGCACGAGCACCGCGCTGATCCGCGGCAGCACGTCCTTGTGGTCGCGCACCCAGCCTTCCGAACCGAGCAGGCCCTGCTCCTCGCCGCTCCACAGCATGAACCGGATCGTGCGGCGCGGCTTCGCGCCGGCCGCCGCGAGCAAGCGCGCCGCCTCCATCGTCGTCGCGACGCCGGTGCCGTTGTCCTGCGCGCCCTGCGCGCCGTCCCATGTGTCGATGTGGCCACCCGCGATCACGTACTCGTCGGGCTTCTCGCTCCCGACCAGGTCGGCCCACACGTTGTAGAGCGGGATCGGACCGCGTACGAAGCGTTGGTCGAGGTCGAACTCGAGCTCGACGGACTGGTTCTCCTTCAGTCGCTGCACGAGGTCGGCGTGCTGGTCCTTGCGCAGCGTGATCTTGACGCGCGTGGGGAGCTTGTCCCACTTGATGTTGTGGTTGCCCGAGGTGTGCACGAGCTCGCCGGTGCCGCGCAGCTCGCCCAGGAGCGGCAGCTCGGCCACGCGCTCGTCGATCGCCTTCTTGTCGTCGCCCTTCGGCCCTTCGTTGCGCGGGCGGCGCACCAGCCAAACGCGCGGATCGGCGGCCAGCAGGTCGGCCTCGGCGAGCGTCAGCGGCTCGAGCATCGCGCGGCCGCGCGTCGGCCCCGGCGTGCCGGGCGTCCACGACGGCGTCGTGAACACGTAGTCGGAGCGCGCGGGAGCGACCATGCCGCCGCGCATGAAGCGGCGGTCGAAACCGACCGGCCACTCGCCCCACGGCTCCATGAACGTGACCAGCCCGTAGCCCTCGAACTGCGCCTTGGCCCACTCGCAGGCGCGCGTCAGGTTCGACGACGAGGTCAAGCGGTGCCCGATCACGCGGCTCAGGTAGTCGAGGTGCTGCTCGACGCGGTTGTCGCTGCGCCCGAGCTCGATCACGCGCTCGACGGTTGCGTCGCGCTGCGCGAGCAGGCTCGGTGCGGTGAACCAGAATAGGACGGCCGCGAGCGCGGCCTGAGGCGGGCGAATGGGGCTCATTGCCCGCTACGATAGCGCGCGCGGCGGGACGGCGCGTTCGACAAGGCGCCGACCGCGCCGGACAATGCGCGCCATGCGTTCGACGGCAGGATCCGCGCGCTTGTTGCTCATTCCGACCTCCGCCGAGGCCGCGCGCCTGGCGGATCTCGGCGGCTGGCCGACGGGCTGCGCGCAGGTCGAGCTGTGCGG
Organism: Planctomycetota bacterium; assembly: GCA_016872755.1. Classification (GTDB taxonomy): domain Bacteria; phylum Planctomycetota; class UBA1135; order UBA1135; genus GW928-bin9. The sequence continues at coordinate 242 of VGZE01000075.1, read as the reverse complement.
CTTCGGGCCCGTCGCCGCGGCGGCGCGCGCGAGCCAGCTCTGCGCGCTGCTGCGGCCGCGCCGCGTGCTGCTGGTCGGCATCGCCGGCAGCTACGACCCCGCGCGCTGGCCGATCGGCGGCGCGGCCGAGTTCGCGGCGGTCGGCTGTGACGGGATCGGCGCGGGCGAAGGCGCCGTGTTCCGCGGTCCGCACGCGCTCGGCTTCCCGCAATGGCCCGGCGACGGCGCGCAGGCCGCGATCG
>VGZE01000074.1 GCA_016872755.1 Planctomycetota bacterium | reverse complement strand
CGATCGTCGCGCGCCGCGCGAGCGCGGTCGAGGTCGAGCTCGAGGCGCTGCTCGTGCGCGACGGCGGGCGCGTGCTGTTGCAGCGGCGGCCGGCGGACGCGCGCATGGCGCGCATGTGGGAACTCCCGACACGCGAGCGCGTCGCCGCCGGCGGGCAACCGCGTCTGTGGCCCGTCCGCTACGCCCCGGCTCTCGCCGCCGCGCGCATCGGCGCGCAAGCGCTGCTACGGCTCCGACACGCGATCACCACGCATCGGATCACTCTCGAGGTGCGCGCGGCGAACCTCGAGCGCGGGCCCGCGCTCGGCCGGGGGACGGACGAGCTGTCCTGGGTGCGCGAACAAGAGCTGGACGAACTCGCGCTGACGGGGATGACGCGCAAGGCGCTCGCGCGCCTCGAGCGCCGGCCGCTCGAGGGCGCGCGCGCATTCCGTTCACGTAAGACTGCCAGCGCTGCTCGAACTCCGCGTTGAGCTTCTCGAAGGCTGCGGTTTCGGCCTTGGCGCGCACCCGACCGATGTCATCGGGCCTTGACGGCGAGCTCCACGTTGTTCGTGGATCCCGCCCGGTTCGACTTGTTGCGCCAACCCGGGCCCAGTTCGCGGCTCTCGAGTCGGGCCACCGCGATGTGCACGGGCTACCCGGCCGCCGGCGCGAGCGCGAGGCAGAGCACGAATGGTCGAACGTGGAATCGAGCGGACAAGGGGCTCCTCCTGAGCGTTGAGTTGGTGATACGACCCGTTGCGGGCGCTAGTCTAGCCGCCGGAGTTGCGCATCGAGCACCCACGCCAAGTCCATGCCCCCGGCTCGTCGGCAGCCCCGGTTCCCCGGCGCCGTCGCAGCGGCGCGGCACCCGATGGATCGTCGCGACGCGGCGTGACGATCGTAGTACCGGCCTACAACGAGGAGGACGGGATCAGTGGAGTCGTCGACCGGCTCTCGAAGCTGGAGCTCGGTTGCCCGCTCGAAATCCTGGTCGTCGAGGACGGCTCGACCGATCGCACGCGCGAGGTGCTGACCGGATTGCTCGAGCGCTACCCGTGCCTGGCCGTGATCGAACATGCAGAGAACCGCGGCTACGGGGCCGCGTTGAAGACGGGGTTCGCCGAGGCCGCGCACGACGTGGTCGTCATCACCGACGCGGACGGGACCTATCCGGAGAATCGGATTGCGACGCTGCTCGAGCGGATCGACGACGGCGCCGAGATGGCGGTCGGAGCGCGACGCGGGGCGAACGTGCACATTCCGCTCGTGCGCCGGCCGGCGAAGGCGTTCCTCGGACTGTTGGCGAGCTACCTCGCCGAGACACGGATTCCCGATCTCAACAGCGGACTGCGGGCCTTCCGGCGCGCGCTCGTGCTGAAGTACAGACCGATCCTGCCCGACGGATTCAGCTTCACGACGACGATCACGCTCGCGTCGCTGACGAATCACCATCGGGTCGACTACGTCGACATCGACTACGCTCAACGCAGCGGGCGATCGAAGATCAAACCGATCCGGGACACGCTGCGGTTCTTGTCGCTGATCGTGCGGACGGTGCTGTACTTCAATCCGCTGCGGGTCTTCTATCCGATCGCGATGTTCGTCGGATTGTTGTTCCTCGGGTCCCTGGCCTACGACCTCTTCTGGGAAAGTCCGCCGAATTTGGGGGACAAGACCGTGCTGATGTTCGTCGCACTGGTGCAGGTGCTGACGGTCGGGTTGTTGGCGGACTTGATCGAGAAGAAGTCGCGGTTGTAGGGGAGGGAGGAAGGGGCCATGCAAGGTCCGCGCGCTGCGCGCGCGGACTTGCGTGCGCGAAGACGCGCACGCGACTCCGCGTGCGCTCGGGCGCGCAGACGCGCCCTCGCGTCCGCGGAGTTTAAGTAGGGGGTGGTGGTGGATGGGGAGTTCGTGAGAGCGGCGCACTTCCACACTTCTTCTGACACACCCGGACACCCGAAGGCGCCCTCTCTCCCGTGACGCCCTGTCCCTGCCAACCGGCCTGCCGAGCCCGCGCGCCCGCCGAAGGTTCTAACGCCGCTCGACTTAAACTCCGCACGGCGAGTGGGCGCGTCTTCGCGCCCGCTCGCCGTGCGGAGTCAGGCGAGCGTCCTCGCTCGCCTAAGTCGCGCGCGCAGCGCGCGACTCACTCACTCCCACTCCCACTCCCACCTCACCTCTCCCCTCAAGCCGCCACCGACCTCCACGCCCCCCGCACCACCCGCCTCAAGAAGTGCTCCGCATCCCTCACACCGGCCCCATTCGCCGCGATCCGCGCACCAATTCCCCGCGCCGTCAGCCAACCTTCGCTGTCATCGCTCAGTTCGAGCTTCACCGTCACCGGCTCTCCCTGCTCCTTCCCCGCCCGGTCCGAAACGCACAATCGCAGCGCATCCTCCAGTAACTCGATCCTCAACACCCGCTCCGCGCCATCCGCCAGCCGCAGCCGATAGCACAGCGGGCTCAAGCTCGGCCATCCGAGCGACAGGCACCCGTCGATCCGCACCGTTCGCCCTCGCGTGACCGCCACGCGTCCGGATCTGAGGTCGAGATCTCGCAGCATGCACAGCAGCGAGCGAGCGAGCGTGGGGACGGAAGCGGTGGAAGTCATGCGCACCTCTGGGAAATTCCGGCCCGCCGATTCCATCGGCGACGGCGCGGGGAAATTCCTATCGACCGAAGGCCGCTGCAGGTTGACAGGCTGCTGCGTCCCGATTGGGATTCCCAGATGTCCCCGCCCCCCCGCGGGCCGCGACGTGGGTCGAGCACCTCGTCGTGGTCCTGGCTTCGTTTCGCGCGCCTGCTCGTCGTTCTCGTGGTCGGCTCGCCCTTCGGCGCGCGCGGCCTCGCGCAGCAGCCGACCGATCCGGCCGCGCAGCTGGCCGGTCTGGTCGCGAAGATCGAGGAGAGCGGGGACCTGGTCGACCCAAGCCTCGTGCACGAGTTGGCGGCGCTCGGCACGCGCGAGGCCTTCAACGCCGTGGTCCGCGCCGGTACGAGTTTCCAGACCGTCTACATGCGCCGGGCCGCCATTGCTGCGCTGATCCACTTCGCCGGCCGAACCGAGATCGAGGCCGACGCGCTCGCCCGGTTGCGCGCGTTGGCGCTCGAGCGCGAGTCGCGCGAGACCAGCGAAGCGGCTGTCGCGGCGCTGGCGCACTTTCGAGCCGCCGGCCACGCGCAATTGCGTGACGTCGCGTCGCGCGCGCCGCTCGAGGACGTGCGCGAGCTCGCGTTGCGCGAGCATGCCGCGGTCTTCGAGCCGGCCGACGAGCCGTGGTACCGCGAGCTGTGGGGGCCGGCCGAGGCGCCCGCGCCGGCCGTTCCCAAGCTCGGCGCCAAGTCCAAGGGGCAGAGCGCGGGCAAGGGCAAGGCCACGATCACCGCGCCGCCCGCCGGCTCGGGCGAGAGCGACGAGCCGCCCGTGCGCGCGCCGACGGAGAAGATGCGCGAGATCGCATTCGACGCACTCAGTGCACGCCTCGAGTCCGAGGAGCTCACGCGCGCGATCGCCGATCGAAACTCCCAGATCGCTTCGATCGCGCTGCTGCGCCTGGAGGGCAAGGGCGATCCGCGCGCTCGCTCTCTCGCGCTGGCGCGTTACGAGAACGTCAACGAGCGTGCCTCCGTGCGCGCGACGGCGGCCGCCGTGCTCGCGCGCGCCGACGGAAAGGCCGGGCTGGCGCGTTTGATCGAGGACGCCGGCAAGGCCGAGATGCCGCGCCGGCTGCTCGACGCGCTGGCCGAGCTCGTCGGGCAGGACATCGACGCGGACCTCGAGAAGCGCCTGGCGCGGATGATCGGCAAGGGTTCGCTCGGTGCGCGCCTGTTCGCGCTGCGCGCCCTCGCGCGCGGGAGCGAGAGGAAATACGACGAGGACATCGCCGAGCAACTCGACGAGAGCGAGCCCGAGCTGGTGCTCGCGGCGGCCGAGGCGCTGGCGCGACGCGGCGCGAGTGACCAGGCACAGGCGCTGACGCGAGCGCTGGCGCGAGCGAAGGACGGTTTCTCGCGCGCGGCGCTGATCGAGTCGATCGCCGGACTGCTGAGAGACGAGCCGGCGTGGCGCGCCGAGCTCGCGAAGCTCGCCGCGGACGCCGACCCCGATGTGCGCAATGCCGCCGTGATCGAGCTCGGTCGGCGCGGCGGGGATGCCGATCTCGCGCTGCTCGGGAAGCTGCTCGACCACGAGCATTGGGCGACGCGCCTGGCCGCGGTGCGCGGGTTGGAACTCCTGCACCGCGAGGACTGCGTCGAGTTGCTCGTCGCGCGCCTGTCCAAGGAGCAGGGTCGGCTGTGCGGCGACATCGCGGCCGCGCTGCAGCGCATGACCGGCCGCTCCTTCGGCGCCTATCCGGATCTGTGGCGCAACTGGTGGGACAAGCGTCCGTCCGACTGGCGGCTGGCAGGCAGCGGCGCCGCGCCGACGACCAGCGGGCCGCGCACCGAGGTTCGCGAGGCCTCGGGCACGCGCGTCGCGAATTTCTTCGGGGCGCGCGTGACCAGCGAGCGCGTGTTGTTCCTCGTCGACATCTCCGGCTCGATGGAGGAGGCCGCCGCCGACGGAGAGACGCGCTTCGAACACGCGAGCAAGAAGCTCGTCTTCGCGCTGCAGAACCTGTCCCCGCAGGTGCAGTTCAACCTGATCGTGTTCGGCACCCACGTGACTGCGTGGCGCCGGGAGCTGCTCACTACCGGCGGCAATGCCGCGAAGGAGAAGGTGCCCGTGCTGGAACGGGCGAAGGCCTGGATCGAGAAGCTGCGCATCGGCGGAGGCACGAACTTGTACGGCGCGCTCGAGGCCGCCTTCACCGACCGGGAAGTGGACACCATCTACCTGCTGACCGACGGCGAGCCGACGCAGGGCGGCATCATCGATCCCGTCGCGATCCGCCAGCGCGTCGCGCTGTGGAACAAGCACCGCGGCGTCGTGATCCACACGATCGCATTCGGCAGCTCCTTCCCGCTGCTCGAATGGCTGGCCGGGGATTCGGGCGGCACGTATCGCTACATTCCCTGAGCAGTGACCGACGATCCCGGCCAGCCGAGCGCAAGTCAGCAGGCCGCTCCGCCCCGGCGCCGGCTGCGCTCGATCCTCTCGTTCCTGATCGCCGTCGCGCTGGTCTGGGCGCTGCTCGAGTGGAGCGACGTGCACCTCGCCGACGTCGCGCGCACGGTCGCGCGCATGCCGCTCGCGTCGTTCCTGATCGCACTGGCGATCCACTGCGCGATCTACGCGCTGCGCGCGTGGCGCTTCCGCACGCTGATCCCCGGCGCGCCGCCGCCGACCTTCACGCAGGCGCTGGTGATCGGCGCCGCGCACAATCTCGCGACGTACCTCCTGCCGGCCAAGACCGGTGAGGGGGCGTGGGTCGTGTATTTGAAGTCGCGCCTGGGCGTGTCGGCCAGCGTCGGCCTCGCCTCGCTGATCGTCGCGCGGCTGCTCGATCTCGCCGTGCTGTGCGGCGAGCTCGGCCTGGTGTGCCTGTGGCTGGCCTGGACCGGGCGGGCCGGCGCGCTGCCGTGGCCGGCCGGCTTCGGCGCGCTGCTGCTCGCGCTGACGCTGCTGTTCTTCGTGCTCGCGTCGAAGAGCCACTGGTTGACGTCGATCGCGCGGCAACTGCTCGCGTGGACCGGGCTCGCGCGCACGCGCATCGGCGAGCGCATCGGGCTGCAGCTCGCGGCGGTGGCGGCTGCGCTGCGCGACGCCTCCTCCGGCGGCCGGCTTGCGCGCGCCGCGCTGCTGACCGTGCCGCAGTGGCTGGGCATCTTCGCGTTCTACGCGGTGCTCGCGCGCGCGCTGGGACTCGACGCGGGAGTCGGCTTCGTCGAGGCCTGCTTCGGCTCGAGCCTGGCCGTGCTGACGAACCTGTTGCCGATCAACGGATTCGCGGGCTTCGGCACGCAGGAAGGCGGCTGGGTGCTCGGCTTCGGCATCCTCGGCGTGCCGCGCGACGAGGCGCTCGCGACCGCGCTCGGCGTGCACGTCGTGCAGTTGTTCGACACGCTGCTGCTCGGGGTCGTGGCGCTCGCGCTGCTGGCATGGTTGTGGCCGCCGCGGCGCGCGGTCGAGTAGATTCTTCGCTTCGATGGCCCGGCACGACGACTCTTCCGCCAATGCCGCGGCGCAGATCGAGCTGCACAAGAAGCTCGCCCCGCGCTACGCGTACCGCTACAGCTTCGAGTTCTCGCGGCTGTTCCAGCAGGACTGGCACGCGGAGATGATCTCGCACGTGCCGAGCGCCGCGCGGCGCATTCTCGACCTCGGTTGCGGCACCGGCTTCTTCCTGGCCGAGCTCGACGCGCGCCATCCCGGCTCGGTCGGACTCGACATCAGCCACGAAATGCTGCTCGTGTCGAACCAGTACGTGCCGAGCGCGCGCTTGGTGACGGCCGATGCCGAGAAGTTGCCGTTCCAGCCGGGCTGCTTCGACGTCGTTTTCTGCAAGGGCAGCCTGCACCACACGCGCGACCACGTCGGATTCCTGACCAACTGTCGCGTCGGGCTCAAGCCGGACGGCGTGCTGATCATGAGCGAGCCGTGCAACGACAACCCGCTGATCTGGCTCGCGCGCAAGATCCTGTACAAGCACAGCCAGCACTTCGACGAAGGCGATCAGGGCTTCACGAGGAAGGGCATCGTCGGGTTGTGCGAGCGCGCCGGCTTCGATGTCACGCTGGTGAAGAAATACGGGGTGCTCGCCTATGTGTTCGCCGGCTTCCCCGATCACCTGGGCGTGCTGCGCTGGATCCCGGGCAATGCGTGGATCACGCGCTTCTTCATCCGGCTCGACCGGCTGATCTGCGCGATCCCCGGACTCTCGATCATGGGGTTCCACATCGTGATCGTCGGAAAGCCGCGAGGCTGAGCGCGGGATGCCGGACCCGAGCGCGAGCGGATCGGACCAAGGCGCGCGCTGTCCGAACTGCGGCGTCGCAGTGCTCGGCGCCTATTGACAGGCCTGCGGCCAGCAGCAGGCGGTCGAGCACACGCTCAGCGCGATCTTCGGCAAGACCGTCGCCGACCTCGTCCATCTCGACCAGGTGCTCCTGCGAACCGGATTGTCCCTGCTCTGGCGTCCGGGAGCGCTCGTCGCCGACGTGCTGCGTGGGCGGACCCGGCCCTACACGAAGCCGATCGCGACGATGCTGATCTTCGCCTCGTCGTACTTCCTGCTGTTGCACTGGAGCGGCTTGTCGCGTGCGGTCTTCGGCCAGGACATGCGCGATGCGGATCCCATGTTGAGCCCCATGCTGGCGGAGATCATGCGGGAGACGATGCAGTGGGGGCAGTACCTGAACCTGATCAACGTGCCGCTCGCGGCCGTGCCGATGTGGCTGCTGGACGGCTCCGGGCGACGTCCGTACGGGCACTGGGTGCTCTTCGTTGCCTACACGGTGGCGGGAACGAGCTTGATCGCGACGCTGCTGCTCGTGATCTGCCTCGGGCAACCCGCCTGGTACACCGTGGCGACGGCGGCCCAGCTACCGGGAATGGCGCTGTTCGCCGCATGGACGGCACGCGGCGCGTTTGGGTTCGGCTGGCTGCGCGGGCTCTTCGCCGTCGGCCTCCCGCTGCTCGTCGTTGCGTCCGCGGTCGGCGCGGCCTTCGGTCTGTTCAGGGTCGCCGCCTGGATCGCGCAGCGGAACTAGGCTCGCGTGACGTGTCCTCCGGACCATGACCGGGCTTGTTCGCGTCGAAGGTCGGCGCGCGCATGTTCGCCGCGCGCGCCTCGGCGGTCGCCGCATCGAGCTCGAGCCGCGTCGCGAGTGCGCGGAAGATCTCGAGGCCTTGCGCACGCGCGCGGATCTCGCGCAACGTGCGACCCGCGGGGGCGTCGGCCCACGGGCCGGGCTGCTCGTGCCAGTCGAACAGTCGCGGCGCGTGCTCCGCGGTCCACTTCCAGTACGCCGGGTTGTCGGTCTGGAACACGAACAGCCCGCCCGGCACGAGCGCGCGCCAGATCGCGAACAGCGTGCGCGGCGCGAGCTGGCGCCGATCGACCTTCGAAGCGTCGTAGTACGGCTGCGGGTGGTAGAGATGGACCTCGTCGACGCTCGCGGTCGGGCAGCGCGACACGATGAACTCGGTCGCGTCGCCCCACGCGAACTTGCAGTGCGAGAGTCCGCGCTGGCCGGCGCGCAGGCTGGCCAGGCGCAGCGCCGGCGGCACGAGCTCGATGCCGAGGTGATCGTGCGTCGGTCGCCGCAGCGCGGACGACACGAGGTAGAGGCCGTTGCCGCAGCCGAGATCGAGCACGCGCGGCGCGACGCGCCCAAAGGCGCGAAGCCAGTCGAAAGGTTCGCTGCGCCGCTCCAGCGGCACGCGCGTGCGCACCCACTGGTCCTTCGGCAATACGGTGCCTGGGAACGCCTCGGCGGGATCGAAGGGCCGTGGACGGCCCGTCGCGCGGGAGCGGCGTCGGTGTTGCACGCGGCGAGTGTAGCGGCCGGGCTCAGCGCGGCAGCAGCGCAACCGTCCAGCACGCCGCGAGCGCGAGCAGGCAGCCGAGCGCCAGCGTCGCGCTCGTTGCGGACCGGCCGCGCATCCGTGCGCCGAGCCAGCCGAGCAGCAGGCCGGCCGGCACGCCCGCTCCGAAGCCGCAGGCGTGGGCGAGCACGTCGGTGCGCTCTCCACCGAAGCCCATCGAACCGAACAGGAACATCCCGACGCCGAATACGGCCAGGCGCCGCATCCAGTTCTCGCGAGCGCGCGTCAGGCGCACGGCCTCCAGCGCCACCAGCGCGCCGATGACGCCGAACACGGCGGTCGAAGCGCCGAGCGAGCGGTGCGTGGGTTCCTGGATCCACGCGTTCCACGCATTGCCGACCGTGCCCGACACGAGCGCCGCCGTCAGCGCGGCCCCGGCGCTGGTCTCCGCGGCCAGGAGCGCGACGAAGAAGCCGCCGAAGACCAGGTTCGACGCGAGGTGGCCGGCATCGGCGTGCAGCGTGAGCGCGGTGACCGCGCGCCAGGGTTCGGCATCGAGCAAGCGGCCGGCGACTGCGATTCCGGCGGCACGCCAATCCAAGGCGAAGGCCGACACGAAGTCGAGCGCATTGACCAGCGCCAGGGCCACCGCGAAGGCGAGCAGCGCGTACAGTCCCGACCACCAGTTGCCCGGCACCGCCGCGACGCGTGTCCATAGTCCGCGCTCGCGGTCATACAGCGCGAGCTGATCGCGCGCCGGCTGCTCGAAGTGCTCCTCGACCAGCAGCACGTGGTCGATGCCCTGTTGGACCGCGAAGTGGGGCACCGACATCGACTGCAGCACGAGTGAATGCTCGTCCGCGCGCCGCCGCCGCGGCGAGCGATAGACCTCGATCAGGCGCGGGACTTGTTGGATGGTCATCACGGCGGAGCCTCGAACGGGGTCCTTAGCATCGAGGCGCGGAGTTTTCAGTATGCTGCGCGACTTCGCGCCTGTCGCGCGTCCCGAACCCCTCGAATCCCATGTCGAACAAGCTTCGCTCCCTCCGCTCGCTGACCTGCGCGCTGCTCGCGCTCGTTCCGCCGTCCCTCGTCGCCTGCGCCGGACCCTCCAAGGCCGTGCTGGGCGAGGCCGGAAGCGCGCCCAATGCGCAGCCGCCCGTGGCGCGCGCGAGCGCGGACACGCTCTCGCTCGAGCGGATCGCAGCCCTGCGCGGCGTCGGCGCCGCGGTCATCTCGCCCGACGGGAAGTGGGTCGCTTTCACGCGCTCGATGCCGCGCAAGCCCGGCGTCGACGACGATGGCGGTTCCTGGAGCGAGCTGTGGCTGCTCGAGCGCGCCAGCGGCAAGGAGCGTCCGTTCGTGACCGGCAAGGTCAACGTCAGCGGCCTGGACTGGCTGCCCGACTCGAGCGCGGTCACCTTCCTGTCCAAGCGCGGTGACGACAAGTCGACCGCGCTGTACGCGCTGCCGATCGACGGCGGCGAAGCGCGCCGCGCGCTCGCGCACAGCGAGTCGATCGGCGGCTACAGCCTCTCTCCCGACGGCAAGCGCGCCGCGTTCGTGTCGACCGAGCAGGAGAAGGCCGGCCTGAAGAAGGCGCGCGAGAAGGGCTTCACGCAGGAGATCTACGAGGAGGATTGGCGCCACAACCGGGTCTGGATCGGCACGCTGTTCGACGAGAGCGCGAAGCCGCGCTCGCTCGCGCTCACCGGACACGTGCACGCGGTGCGCTGGAGCCCGGTCGACGCGCGGCTGCTGGTCTCGATCGCGCCGACCCCCGCGGTCGACGACGAATACATGGCTCAGCGCCTGATCGTGGTCGATGCCGAGCAGGGTGGGGTGCTGGCGAAGATCGACAACACGGGCAAGCTCGGCGCGGCCGCCTGGAGCCCCGACGGCGCGCGCATCGCCTTCATCTCGGCCGCCGATCTGAACGACCCGTCCGACGGCCGGTTGATGCTGGTGCCGAGCACCGGCGGCAAGCCGAGCGAGCTGCTGGCGGGCCTGGAAGGCGACTGCACGGACTTCGCGTGGCAGAGCCCCTCCGCGCTGATGATGCTCACGCACCGCGGCGTGTGGAGCACCTTCGACCGGCTCGAGATCGGCGCGGGCGCGACCGTCGCGTTGACGAAGCAGCTCGTCGCGACCGGCGGGCCGGTCCTGACCAGCGTCTCGCTCTCCAACAGCGGCATGGATGCCGCCTTCGTCGCGAGCTCGCCGAAGCATCCGCCCGAGCTGTTCACGATGAGCCACGGCGATGCGACGGTCGCGCGCCGCACGAATTCGAACCCGTGGCTCGACGAGTTGCGCCTCGCGCCGCAAGAAGTGATCTCGTACAAGGCGCGCGACGGAGTCGTGATCGAGGGACTGCTCGTGCGCCCGCTCGACGAGGTCGCCGGGCGCCGCTACCCGCTGGTGATGTACGTTCACGGCGGCCCCGAGGCCCACCACTCCAACGGCTGGTTGACCAATTACGGAGATCCAGCGCAGACGCTGGCTGCCAACGGATATTTCGTGATGCACACGAACTACCGCGGCAGCACCGGTCGCGGCGTGGCGTTCTCGAAGCTCTCGCAAGGCGATCCGGCCGGCAAGGAGTTCGACGACCTGATCGACGCGGTCGATCACCTCGTGGCCCAGGGTTGGGTCGATACCGCCAAGGTCGGCGTGACGGGCGGCTCCTACGGCGGCTATGCGACCGCGTGGCTGTCGACGCGTCACTCGGGCCGCTTCGCGGCCGGCGTGATGTTCGTCGGGATCAGCGACAAGATCTCGAAGGTCGGCACGACCGACATCCCGAACGAGGAGTTCCTCGTGCACGCGCTGCACCGGCCCTGGGAGAAGTGGCAGTTCATGCTCGAGCGCAGCCCGATCTACGAGGCCGGCAATTGCCGCACGCCGCTGTTGATCCTGCACGGCAAGGACGACCCGCGCGTCAATCCCGGCCAATCGCGCGAGATGTACCGGCACCTGAAGCTGCGCAGCAAGGCGCCCGTGCGGCTCGTCCTGTACCCGGGCGAAGGCCACGGCAACCGCAAGGCTGCCGCACGCTACGACTACAGCCTGCGCCTCGTGCAGTGGTTCGACCACTACCTGCGCGGCAGCGGCGGGGAAATGCCCGCTTGGGAGTTGGACTACGGGCTCGAGCCGAAGGCTGACGCGGTCAGCGCGCCCGCGAAGTAGTTGCGCTCCGCGCCAGGCAAGGATCGAGCGGCGATGGCGCTTTCTCGCAAGCTCGCGCTCTCGGCGCTGTCCGGCGCCGTCTTCGTCGCGGCGGGGGAGCTGGTGCTGCGCGGTGTCGGATTCGAGCATCCGGCTCTGCGCGACCCGATCGTGGTCTGGGACGCGCAGAACGACAAGGAGCTGCACAGCGAGGAGGGGCTGCACCGCGTCAGTCCCACGTGCCTGTGGGAGCCGCGCCCGGGCGCACGCGTGCCGTGGGGCGCGGCCGAGGACGAGCGCATCGCGACCGACACGCGTCGCGGTCCGCTGCGGCCCGAGCACGCGCCCGCGGGCGTGTTGCGCATCGTCGCGCTCGGTGATTCGTCGACCTTCGGTTGGGGCGAGCCGTACTCGAACTCCTACTGCGCGCAGCTCGAGGGGCTGCTCGCCGAACGCGGCCTGCCCAGTGAGGTCGTCGACCTCGGCGTGATCGGTTACACGGTGCGCCAGGGGTTGGAGCGCTGGCGCGAACTCGGTCGAGCGCAGCATCCCGACGTTGTGATCGCGGCCTTCGGGGCGGTCAATGACCATCTCGCGGCGGTCGACCTGGCCGACGATCTGCGCATCGCGCAGTCGCGCGAGCGTCTCGACCCGCTGCGCATGCGTGCTGAGTGGGTGCGCGATCATTCGCGGCTCGTGCACTTGGGCGCGCGTGTGATCGAGGGGCCGCTGCCGCTGGCGGCCGAGCGCCGCAAGCAGTGGTTCGACCGCTGGGAGGCGCAGCGCGCGCACGAGCCGCGGCTGGGGTTCACCGACTACGCGGGCGTGCGGCGCGTCGATCTGCGCCTGTTCGAGGCGACGCTCGTCGAGTTGCGCCGGGACGTCGAAGCCGCCGGCGCGAAGCTCGTGCTCGTGTGCATGCCGCGCCAGCGGGACTTCGAGATGCAAAACCCGATCCTGGTCGATTACTCCGAGCTCGTGCGCCGTCACGCCCGCGAGCAGGGTCTCGACTGCATCGATGCGCACGCTGCCTTTCGCGATCGCGCGCGCGTCGAGCTGCGCGGTTTGCCCTTGTTCCACGACATGGTCCACCCGACCGCGGCCGGGCATCGTCTGATCGCCGAGGATCTCGCCGCCGCCATCGCCGCGCGTGCGGGTGCGGGCGAGCCGCGCTAGTCTCGTTGCGTGGGTGTCGCACGCATTCGCAAGCTCGTGCTCGCGCTGGTCAGCGCCGGGCTGGCGCTCTGCTTGCTCGAGCTCGGCCTGCGCGCCGGCTCCTTCGCGTACCCGCCCGTGCGCGAGCCGATCATCCTGTGGGATCCGGCCGCGGACGCGCAGTTGTCGGAGACCGGCGGATTGCACCAGGCCAGCGCGCGCCAGTTGTGGGAACCGCGACCGCTCGCCGCCGTGCCTTGGGGCTCGGCGCAGGGCGAGCGCATCGCCGAAGACTCGCGACGCGGGCCGGCGCGCGAGCTGGACCGAGCGGCCGGCGCGCTGCGCGTCGTCACGCTCGGCGACTCGACGACCTTCGGCATGGGCGTGCCCTGGGACGACTGCTACAGCGCGCAATTGGAGGCGCTGCTCGCGCGGCCGAACCGCCCGGCCGAGGTGCTCGATTTCGGCGTGATCGGCTTCACGGTGCGCCAGGGGCTCGAGCGCTGGCGCGAGCGTGCCGCGCGCTGGCGCCCTGACGTCGTCGTGCTGGCCTTCGGCGCGTTCAACGACCACGTGGCCGCGCTCGACCGCACCGACGACCAGCGCATTGCCGACGGCGTCGCGGCGGCGACGGGCCTGCGCGGCTGCATGCGCACGCTGCGAGCTTCGTCGCGCGTATTCCACCTCGCGGCGCGGCTCGTCGACGGCGGCGGCGCCTCGGCCGAGCGCGAGCGCACCTGGCAGCAGGTTCTCGAGCAGCGCAAGCAGCTCGACAAGAAGGCCGGCGGCACGCTTTTCCAAGGGCTGCGACGTGTCGATCCGGCGCGCTTCTCCGAATTGCTCCTGACCCTGGTCGCCGAGGCACGCGCGAGCGGCGCGCGTGTCGTGCTCGTGTCGGTTGCGCGCCGGACCGACGCCGAGCGCCTGCATCCGGTGCTGATGGAGTATTCGCGCACGGTCGAGCGGATCGCCGCGGAGGAGGGCGCGGCGCTGGTCGATGCGCGCGCGCTGTTCCGCGCAGCCGGCGTCACCGACGCGGGGGTCGATGCGCTGTTCCTGCCCGGTGACCCGCTGCACCCGACCCGCGCGGGTCACGCGATCCTGGCGCGGGCGCTGGCCGGGGCCATCGAGCCATGAGCGCTCCCGGACTCTCGAGCGTGCTCGCGCAAGCGCGCGAGGCGGGGGCGCGACCGATCCACGAGCGCCGGATGCTGCGCGCTTGGCTCGCGACGCGCTCGCTGCGTTCGGCGCTCGAGACGCGCCGCGAGCGCGCTCCGGCGCGGCTCCTGGAGCGCTGCGCGGAACTGGAGCGGGAGCTCGGCGCGCTCGTTCGCGGCGTCGAGGAGCACCCCAGTGCGGACGGTTCGGTACGCCTGCTGCTCGAACTCGCCGACGGCCAGAAGATCGAGTCGGTCCTGCTTCCGCGCGGCGTGCAGTGCATCTCGACGCAGATCGGCTGCGCGGTCGGCTGCGTGTTCTGCGAGACGGGCCGTTACGGGCTCGTCCGTCAGCTGAGCTCGGCCGAGATGCTCGCGCAGGTGGTCGAGGGCCGCCGCCGCCGCCCGGTCCGCCGAGTCGTGCTGATGGGCATGGGCGAGCCCGCGCACAACCTGGCCGCTGTGCTCGAGGCGCTCGAGCGGCTGCACGTCGACGGTGGCATCGCGCGCGAGAACCTGGCCTTCTCGACGGTCGGCGAACGCGCGGCCTTCGACGCGCTCGCCGCCAGCGCCGTGCAGCCGCAGCTCTCGCTGTCCCTGCATACGCTGGATGCCGAGCGCCGTGCGCAGCTCCTGCCGCGCGCGCCGCGCATCGAGCCGCGCGAGCTCGTCGAGCTCGCCGATGCCTACGCGCGCTCGACCGGACGGCCCTGGCAACTGCAGTGGGTGCTCCTCGCCGGCCGCACCGATGCGTTCGCGGAGTTCGAGGCGCTGGCCGAGCTGCTGCGCGGGCGCATGGTGATCGTGAACCTGATCCCGTTCAATCCGGTCGACGGCTCCGGCTGCGAGCGGCCCGAGCTCGTGCACGCGCAGGCGCTGATGCGGCTGCTCATCTCGCGCGGCGTGCGCGCGAGGCTGCGCCGCTCGGGCGGGCCCGACGTCGAGGCGGCCTGCGGG
>VGZE01000073.1 GCA_016872755.1 Planctomycetota bacterium | reverse complement strand
AAGCCCCGCTGCGCGGCGGGCGCGCGCTGCTCGATCCGCACTTGGGGAGTGGGCGCGCCGCGCTGGCGGCGGCGCTCCGCGCCGAGCGCGCGGATCTGGTGCACGTGCACCACTTCCACGGGCTGGATCTGTGCGTGTTGTCGCTGGCGCGCGCAGCGGGCAGCGCGACGGTGGTGACTCTGCACGACTACTTCGCGACCTGCGCGCGATTCTTCCGCGTGCGCGACGGCGCACAGGCCTGCCCGGCGGACCAGCCGCGCGCCGAGTGCGCGCGCTGCCTGGAGCGCGATGCCCCCGGCGCCTACGCGGAACTGCTGTCGCTGCTGGGCGAGCGCGAACGAGTCCTGCGCGAGGAACTCGCGGGCGCGGGCGCACGGCTGGCGGTTTCCGACGCCCAGCGCCGAGAGCTCGAGGCCATCCCGCAGTTGGCCGGACTGGACTTCGAGAGCGCGGCCCTGCCCTGGGCGGAAGTGGGGGGTGCGGAAGTTGGGGACGCGGTCGGTGCGCGCACGCCGGCGCGAGGTGGCACGCTCTCGATCGTCACGTGGGGCGGACTCGTGCGCGGCAAGGGCCTGCGCGTGCTGGTCGATGCCTGTGCCGCGTTGGCGCAGCCCGCGCGCGTCGAACTGCATCACCATGGACCGCTGCTCGATGCGGCCTTCGCGGAGGAGTGCCGCAGCGCCGCGCGCGGCTTCAAGCTCGAGTTGCACGGGCCGTTCGAGCCCGCCGCTCTGCCCGGCATCGCCGCGCGGCACGACCTGGCGGCCTTCCCTTCACTGTTCCACGAGACGCACGGCTACGCGGTCGACGAAGCGCTGCGACTGGGCCTGCCCGTGCTGGTCAGCGATCGAGGCGCGCCGCCCGAGCGCATCGGCACGCGCGGACTCGTGACCCGGGCCGGCGACGCCGCGGCCCTGTCGGCCTGTCTGAGCGAGCTCCTGGACGCGCCGGAGACCCTCGCGCGCCTGCGCGGCGGCAGGCACGCCCCGGTGGTCGGTCTGCACGACCACCTGGCGCGGCTCGACGCGCTCTACGCGCGCGCGCTCAGCCGCCGACCGGCACCGGCTTGAGCGCGCCAGCCGTTGCCGGTCGCGCCGCATCGGGGGCACGGTAGTCGGGCGCCGCGATCTGCCACTGTTCGGGCTGATCCGCGCGCAGCGCGGCGCCCCCGCGCTCGTGCGGCTGCGGCTGCCCGCGCACATACACGTAGTTCTGAACCTTGCCGCTGACGCGCGCCTCGAGATCCAGCGCGGCCAGGCCGGCCCAAGCGCCGGCCGAAACCGTCGCGCGCAGCAGCAGCTTCTTGTCCGGTCCGCGGAAGACCAGCGTGTGCGAGCCGTCGGCCTCGACGTGGTGCGCTTCGAAGGAGCCGAACAGCGTGGCCGGCCGAGCGTGCTTCTCGGACCACGCCTGGGCGGCCGCGATCGAAGCCGGGTCCTCCGCGTCGAACAGGCCCTCCTCGCGCTGCGCCACGCGCGCCTGGAAGGCGCCGATGGCTGTCGCGCGCGCGTCCCACCACGGCAGCAGTTCGTCGTAGGCGCGCTGGACCGTCGGCGCGCCGGTCTCGGCCGGCCGGTTGGTGGCCGGGTTCCAGACTCCGCGCTTGGCCTCGCGGGCCTCGCGCTGCGCGGCGACGAAGGCGGCGTGCGCGAGATCGCTGTTGCCGTACTTGTTGAAGTACGGGCTCCAGCCCTCGCGGACCAGTCGCAGGTTGTAGTCCTCGCCGTCGGGCAGCAGCACGTGGCACAACAGACGCCCGAACGAATCGCGCTTCTCGAGGCCGCCGGGGAACGCGAGCCCGATGTGCGTGACGCCGTCGGCCTGGCCGTCGGCCGCGTCGAGCCCGCCGAACAGCGCGCGCGCCCAGTGCATCGTCTCGTCGCCGAACACGGTCTGCGGCTTGGAGGGATCGCTGGGGCCCTTCTTGATCGTCTCCTCGGTGTCGACGCACAGGAGCCGCAGCTTCTCTTCCTTCTCGCCGCGCCGCACCCACAGCGTGTCGCCGTCCACGACGCGCGTGATCGGGCAGACCGCGGCGGCGCCGGCGATGCGCGGCAGCTGGGGCGGCGGCGAGGCCGCGACCCACGACACCAGGGAGAGCAGCGCAAGCGGGACGAGCTGGACGGAGCGCATGCCGCAGAAGCTACGCCGAGCGCCGCGAACGAGCAAATCCACGGCCTCTGCGGCTATCCTGTGCGCCGCGATGGCACCTGAAACCAGCGACACCGCCGAAGGCCCGGGTGCGGCTGGCGCCCGTCCGGGCGGCGCCGTGCTGCGCGGCTCGGTGGTCGCGCCCGGCCTGGTGCTCGGCGCGGCGCATCGCAAGGATTTCGAGCTCGCGCACGTGCCGGTCGCGCGCGTCGCCGCGGGCGAGGTCGAGCGCGAGCTGAACCGCCTGCGCAAGGCGCTCGACGTCGCGCGCAAGCAGGTCGAGGCCCTGCGCGCGCGCCTGGAGGGACGCGTGCGCGAGGACGACGCGCGCGTGCTCGACACGCACCTGTTGTACCTGAAGGACTCGGTCTTCATCGCCGACGTCGAGAAGCTGATCCTGACCGAGCAGCTCTCGCTGGAGGCGGCCATCGCGCGCGTGGTCGGGGACTTCGACCGCATCTTCCGGCTGGTCGAGAGCGAGACGCTGCGTCAGAGCGCGGTCGATCTGCGCGATGTCGGCCTGCGCGTGCTGCGCAGCCTGGAGAGCGCGTCGAAGGTCGGCGAGGAGGGCGGCGTCAAGCGCTACGTGCTGATCGCGCGCGAGCTGTCGATCGTCGACATGTTCAACGTCGAGAACGAGTCGGTGCTGGGCATCGCGACCGAGGACGGCGCGCTGACCAGTCACGCCGCCGTGTTCGCGCGCTCGATGCGCATCCCGACGCTGGTCGGCATCGAGGGACTGCTCGACGCCGTGGAAGAGGGCGACTTCCTGATCCTCGACGCCAGCGAGGGCGTGCTGCGCGTCAATCCCGACGAGCGCGTGCGCGCGCAGTACCAGCAACAGGGCGACGCGAAACGCGCGCCGGTCAGTTCCGCGCGGCCCGAGTGGGCGCGCTTTCCGGTGCGCACGCGCGACGGCCAGCCGGTGCACCTGCACGGCGCCTGCGGCAACCTGCCCGAGGTCGAACAGTGCGCTTCGCTGGGGCAGAGCGCGATCGCGCTGTACCGCACCGAGCTGTTGTTCCTGGTGGAGAAGGAGCCGCCGTCGCGCGACGCGCTGGCCGAGCACTACCGCTCCGTGCTGGAGGCGGCCGGCGAGGCCGCCGTGACATTCCGCCTGTTGAACGCCGATTCGGCGCTGGGCCTGGGGTTCCTGCACGAGCAGCGCGAACCGAACCCGGCGCTGGGGCGCTTCGGCGTGCGCGGGCTGCTCGCGCGCGAGAGCATCCTGCGCCGGCAACTGCAGGCCATGCTGATCGCGAGCGCCGGCGGCACGCTGCGCCTGGCCATCCCGGGCGTCAGCGATTGCGGCGAGCTGCGGCGCGTCAAGGAGTGCCTGTTCGAGGAGAAGCTCGAGCTGCGCAAGGCCGGCCTGCAACTGCCCGAGCGCGTCGAGGTCGGCATCGTGCTGGAGACGCCCGCCTCGCTGCTCGGCGTGCGCGAGCTCGCGCGCGAGTCGGACCACCTGCTGCTCGGCTTCGACGCGCTGCTGCAATACCTGCTCGCCGCCGACCGCGAGAACCCGTCCGTCGGCGAGTGGTTCGAGTCGCTGCACCCCTTCGCGCTGCGTTCGATCTCCAAGATCGCGGCCGTGGCCGCCGAACTGTCGCGGCCGCTGACCGTGTTCGGAGAGGGGCTGGCGCAGGCGGACAACCTGCCGCTGCTGGTGGGAGCGGGATTGCGGCAATTCGCCTTCTCGCCCGGCGTGCTGCGCGAGCAGGTCGCGCGGCTGCGCGCCCTCGAATTGAAGTCCGCGCAGCGCGCGGTGCGCCTGGCGGCCAGCGCGACTTGCACGGCCGAGATGACCTCGCTGGTCTCCGGCTACCGCCACGGCTGGGCGCGCGGCGGCTAGCCGCGGCGCGCGGGTTCAGGCCGGACGCCCGACCACCTGCGGCTCGCCCAGGGCCGGCATCAGCACGCGCGCGTGCGCGCCGCCGTGCCGCGCGAGCTCCAGTCGCATCACCTCGGCGATCGCATCCGCCTGAGCGTGCGTCGTGATCGCGAGCAGCGCCGATCCGGCGCCGCTGATCGTCGCCAACAGCGCGCCCTGGTGACGCGCGGCGGCCAGCGCCTCGGCCCCGCCGCGGATCAGCGGCAAGCGATAGCGCACGTGCAGGCGGTCCTCGCCGCCGGCGCGCAGCAACTCGGGCCGGCCGCTGCGCAGACCCTCCAGCAACAGCGGCAACCGGCGCGCATTCTCGACCGCATCGGCGAAGGCGACCGTGGCCGGCAGCGCCGCGCGCGCGACCGGAGTCGCGAGCTTCGCCTCGGGCCAGGCCACCGCGAAGGCCAGGCTCGGATGAACGTCATGGCGCACGAGCAGCGGCGGATCGCCGGGCAGGCACAGCGTCAGACCGCCACACAGGGCGGCCGCGACGTTGTCGGGATGTCCTTCGAGGTCGATGCCCAGTCGCAACCGTCGCTCCAGGGACAGTCGCCTGCCGGCCAGGGCCTCCGCGAGCAGCAACCCCGCCGCGATCGCCGCGCCGCTCGATCCCAGCCCGCGCGCGACCGGGATGTCGCTGTGGATGCGAGCGCGGATCGGCGCGCGCGGTCCCTGCAGTTCGTCCAGTGCCGCATGCACGGCGCGCAAGAACAGATTCTCCGGACCCAGCGGCCAATCGGGAGCCGCGTCGCCGCTGACCTCGAGCAGATCGCGCGCCGCTTCGGGCGCGGGCTCGATTTCCGCGTGCAGGGACATGGACAGCGCCAGCCCGGCCAGGTCGAAGCCCGGGCCGAGGTTCGAGGTGCTGCCGGCGACGCTGACGGCGTGCCGGACAGGGTGGGCGCGAGGGGGCATGGAGCTCTGATTCTCGGCTCTGGAGCGTTCGGGTGCCAGCGGACAACCAGCGATAGAGCTTGCGGAGGCCTACAACACCAGATATGGTGCCCCGCGCTGGTGCCCAAACCGGGACCTTGGACTAGTTCGCTGCGCGCGAGCCCTTCCACCACTACGGATGGTGGCCGACGAGTTCGGCTGACCGCCATGGCTGGTAGACGCGCAGCCGAGTGGACCAGGGTCCCTTGAGTGCCGCGTATCGAATCCGCCAGAAGGAGTTCGCATGGTCGAGGAACGGGAACGCTTCTATTCGCGCCTTTCCACCCTGCCCGGGATCCGCCCCCTGCCGTCCGTCGGCAACTGGATCCTCCTGGAGGTCGAACAACCGCAGGAACTCGCGCGCAAGCTCAACCGCCGCCTCTCGCCCGGCGTGGTGAGCGTGCCGCGGCACGTGCCCGGCGCCGTGCGCATTCCGGTCAAGGACCCCAAGGAGAACGAAGTGCTGTTCAACACGATCCGCGACCTCGTCGCGGGCAAGCACCAGCACGTCTTCGTCGCGCCGGATCCGCAGGAGTTGCCGTGAGCGCCGGCCTTCGCGCGTGATCGGCGCGCTGCTGCTTGCGCTGGGACTTCCGGCGCAGGCGCCGAAACCCGATCCGGCCGTGCTCGCGGCCGAGCTTTCCGAGCACGTCCGCGTGCTCGCTTCCGACGAGTTCGAAGGGCGGGCCACCGGCTCGCCGGGAGCCGTGCGCGCGGCGCAATATCTGGCGGCGGTCCTGGAGGCCAGCGGTGCGGAGCCGGCGGGGGATCCGGACGCAGGCGGTCGTCGCACCTTCCTGCAGGACGCGCGCATCGAGCGCACCATTTGGCGCGCGGCTCCGCGGGTGGCGCTGGTCACGCAGAAGGGTGAACGCGTCGAGGCGGGTTGGGGAACGGATTTCGAGATCGACGACGCGCGCTCCTTCGAAGGCCGTATCGAACTCATCGTCGGCAGCGCCAGCGGCGCGCGACTCGCGGCAGATGCGGCGGCGCGCGGAGTGATCTGGGAGGGCGGGACGCGCTCGCAGCGCGAGGCGTGGCTGTCGGAGCAGGGCCGTCCGCAGGGCCAGGGGCTCGATGCGCTCGTACTGATCGGCGGGCGCAAGCCCGGCAGTCCGCGCACGCAATTGCCGTCGCCGCGCATGGCCCTGGCCGGCGCGGGGGAGGCGCGGGCACCGATCCTCGTGCGCTTGCGCGGGGAGCTCGGTGCGCGCGCGGCGGCCGGCGAATTCGGCGCGCTCGAGCTCGCGCTGGAGCTGCAGCAAGAGCGCCAGGAAGCGGCCAACGTCGTCGCGCGCCTGCCCGCGCGCGGCGCGCGCGTGTTGCCGGTCGCGATCGTCATTTCCGCGCACTACGACCACCTCGGCCGGATGGAGACACGCACCGAGGACGCCGCGAAGGGCAAGTCGGAGCCCGCGTCCGCCGGCGCGCCGGCGCCGGACGTGATTCGCAACGGCGCGGACGACGACGCGTCCGGTTGCGCGGCGGTGCTGGAGCTGGTCGGAGCCCTGGCTGCGCGTCCCGAGCGAGCGCGCGAGCTGGTGGTGCTGCTCGCAACCGGAGAGGAGATCGGGCTGCTCGGCACCGAACAGTACCTGCGCGCTCCGGTCGTGCCGCTCGAGGCGACCGCCTGCAATCTGAACTTCGAGATGATCGGGCGGCCTGACGCGCTGGTCGGCGGTTCGGGTGCGCTGTGGCTGACGGGGTTCGAGCGCTCGAACCTGGGAGCCGCGTGGAGCGAGGCCGGCCTGCGCATCGCGCGCGATCCGCGCCCCGAGCAGCGCTTCTTCCAGCGCAGCGACAACTACGCGTTCGCGCGGCGCGGCATCGTCGCGCAGACGCTGTCCTCCTACGACCTGCACGGCGACTACCACACGGTGCGCGACGAGTGGTCGACGCTCGACTACGCGCACATGGAGCAGGCGGTGCGGGTCTCGTTGGAGGCGCTCACGACGCTGATCGACGGCACGCTCGAGCCGAGCTGGCTGCCGGGAGGCAATCCGGCCGTTCGCGCGAGCGAGGCGGCACCGATGCGCGAATCGCAGCCTGTGCGCTGATCCGCGTGTCGGATGTCGCGCGTCGCGAATCGCACTTCGATTGCCGCAACCGCGCGACGCGGCCACTAGAATTCCGCGCCCGATGAAGGAATTCCGCGCAAGATGAAGAAGGACACGACCCTGAAGAGCGGCCGGCGCGCCAGCCGCAGCCCCCTCAGCGCGCGCAACGCCGATGCGCACGAGCTGTACCAGTTGGCCGTGCAGTCGCCGGAGATCGACATCGGGCTGGTCTCGCGCGCATTTCGCCGCGAGCACGGCCGCTGGCCGCTCACGCTGCGCGAGGATTTCTGCGGCACGGCGCTCCTGTGCGCGGAGTGGGTGCGCAGCCGCGCCGGGCGCCGCGCCGAGGGCTTCGACATCGATCCCGAACCGGCGCGCTGGGCCATGAGCCGGCACCTGGGGGCGCTGCGCCCGGAGGCGCGCGCGCGCGTGCGCGTCCGGCGGCGCGACGTGCGCGCCTCCGGCAGCTTCCGACCGGACGTGCGCGTCGCGTTGAACTTCTCCTACTGCGTGTTCCGCGAGCGGCGCGTGCTGCTCGACTACTTCCGTCGCGCGCGCGCCAGTCTCGCGACCGGCGGGCTGTTCCTGATCGATGCGCACGGCGGTCCCGAGGCCAGCGAGGACCTCGTGGAGCGGCGCTCGGTCGACGGGCGCTTCACCTACGTGTGGGAGCAGCCGGCCTTCGAACCGTTCAGCGCGCACGCGATCCGCCACATCACGTTCCACTTTCGCGACGGTTCGAAGCTGCGCCGTCCCTACACCTACGATTGGCGGCTGTGGACCGTGCCCGAGCTGCGCGACCTGCTCGACGAGGCCGGTTTCGCGCGCGTCGACGTCTATGCGGAAGGCTGGGACAAGGACGGACGCAACGGCAACGGCGTGTTCCGACGCGTGACGCGCGGCGAGAACTGCGCGAGCTGGATCGTGTATCTCGCGGCCTGGCGCTGAGCGCGCGGCCCGCTCACCAGCCGCACAGCGTCAGCGCAAGTCCGTTCGACAGCTCGACCGACCCGGGGAAGGCCGCTCCGAAGCGCGCGGCCTGGAAGTACAGCTTCGATCCGGCGAGCAGCGGATCGCCGCCGAGCTGGCCGAAGGCCTGCGCTCGGCCGCTCGCGTCGAAGGACAAGGGCAGTGCGACCCAGCCGGCCGGATCCACGAGCAGCGTCACGCCCAGCAGCGCGAGCGATGCCTGGGCGCTGCCGGTGAGCAACAGGCCCGGTCCCGCTCCTCCGGCGCCGCTGACTTGCAATCCGATCGGCAGCCCGAGCGCCGTGTCGGACAACGCCGAGAGTTGCAGCGCCGCCGCACCGCTGCCGGCCCCGTAGCTCGCCGCCGCGCACGGTGCCGGCTGCTGCACCTCGAAGGCGCGCAGTTCGCCGACGCTGATGTAGTTCAGCGAGCCGTGTGGATCGCCGTTCAACCGGATGCCGTGCGCGAAGCGCGGCGCGAACTCGAAGCTGACGGACTCGTAGTGCGGACCCACCTGCGGCGGCAGGCCCGGTTGGGCGACTGCTCCCAGCAGCAGGGTCCAGATTCCGTTGCCGTCCTGCGTCTCGACCCGCAGCGAATTCCAGCCGCCGCCGGAGGTGAAGGTCAGGCCCTCGAGATACTCCAGGCGCGAGAGCAGGCGCGGTGCGCTCCAGGTGTAGCCGATCCAATCCGCGCCGGACCACTTGGGCAGGTGCTGCGTGTCGTATTGCGCGAGCGCGCTGGTCGAGCCGAGCTGCGGCCGCGTGCCGTTGCGGATCGTCTCCGGGTCCTTCGAGCCGCTCCCGGTCGGGTTGGGCGGCGTGAGCCCGAAGATGTGCGCGACGATCGTCGCCGCGGCGCTGATGTCGCGGTGCTTGCCTGGATCGGGCAGCGGCGAGAGCAGGCGCGCGCGCAGCTCGGCGCAGCTCACGTAGCCGGTCGAGCCGCCCGGAGTGCCGCGCAGCCGGATCGCATCGCCGTGCAGCGGGTCGAACCACAGCTCGTAGGTCTGGTAGCCGACGCCGTCGAACCCGCTCTGCTGGGCCAGCGCGAACGGGTAGTCAGGCGTGATGCGCAGGTTCTCGGCCTTGCGCCACTCGCCGTTCTCGCGCACTTCGACCCACAGCGCCTCGAACCAACCGCCGTCGGCGTAGTGCCGGCCTTCCTGGAAGCGCAGACCGACGAAGGCGGATTCGCGGTCGAGCGCGACGTAGGCAGCCAGCCCGACCCAGTCGTCCTGGCCCTGGTCGCCGCCGTGCGCACTGTCGAATTGCTTGTCGTTCGCGGTCGATCCGACGGCCGGCTCGATCAAGTCGCGGAAGACCTCCGGGTCCTTGTTGCCGAGGCCCTGGGCGACGGGCGGGGAGAGCTGTTGCACGCGCGTGATCGGCTGCATCGTGCCGCTCGGATCGAGCAGGTTCGCCGACGGGTACAGCCACGCGCTGGCGCTCTGCGCCAGGCCCTGCGAGTCGGTGGCCGACAAGCGCACGCGGTACGCGTAGGACTCGCCGGGCTCGCCGTGCGAGTCGATCGTGAAGTTGGGCTGCGCATCGCTCGATGTGAACACGCCGGGGTGCAGGTGATCGCCGTGCAAGAGGTCGATGCTCCAGTTCAGCGCAAGCGGGCCGTCCTCCGGATCGAGCGCGCTGCCCGTCAGCGTGAGCACGAGCGGAGCTTCGAAGAGCGTGCCCTGCAGCGGCGAGGAGATCGCGATTTGGGGCGGCGCATTGCCGGCGTAGACCATCTGCGTCCAGCTGCCGGTCGCGCCGAGCGTGTCGGTCACGTCGAGCCGGACCGCGTAGGCTCCCGCATTCGCGTACGTGTGCGCGGCCAGCGGCGTCGTCGCGAGCGGAGAACCGTCGCCGAAATCCCACGCGTAGCTGAGCGGGTCCTGGTCCGTGTCGAAGGACGCGCTGCCGTCGCACGCGATCTGCAGCGGCAGCGGGCCCGAGGACGGCGTCACGCTGGCCAGCGCGATCGGCGTCAGGTTCGCGCCGTAGCGGATCCGCCGGACCTGCGCGGACTGTCCCGCTAGCTCGACGTACCAGACCTCGCCGGTCAACGGGTGCGTTTCCAGATCGACCACGCCCGCGCTGGTCGTTCCGAAGTCGTAGACGCCCTGCGCGAGCCCGCTGACCGCGTCGAACGCGAGCGTGCGGATGAACTTGCGCGTGTAGTCGCCGAAGAACAGCCGACCGGCGTAGGCGCTCGGATAGGCGCCCGGTCCCGGGAAGGCCCCGCCGATCGCGCAGTTGCCGGCGAAACCGTTCAGCGGGTTGCCATCGGCGTCGAAGTGCAGGCCGGCCGGCGCGAGCGCACCCGCGTTCGTGTGGTGCCAGGCGAGCAGCGGGTCGCGCAGCGTGCCCGCCGGCGTCGTCGAGCAGATCGGGAAGGCCGGATTCGGCGGTTGGAAGGCCTGGTAGCTGCCGAGCGTCGCGAAGCCCTCGCGGCACGGCCATCCGAAGTTGTCGCCGCGCCGCACGAAATCGAGCTCTTCCCACACGTTCCAGCCGACGTCGCCGACGATCGCGAGTCCGGGGTCGCCGGCGCTCGGATCACTGGAGCCGCTGCCCGGCAGCGGCGTGCCGCGGAACGGATTGCGCAGCCCCAGCGCCCACACGCGGCTCGGCAGGCCGGCGGCGTTGCCGTCCCAGAACGGATTCGACGGCAGGCCGAGACCGGTCGTCGGATCCACGCGCAGGATCTTGCCGGCCAGCGAACGCAGGTCCTGCGAGCGAAAGGCCCCCGAATCCTGCAGCGCGGGCGTCGGTCCCAGCTTGCCCGTCTGCGGATGCAACCAGTCGTCGAAACCGGGATTGTCGAAGCCGCCGGTGTCGGTCAGGTCGTAGTGCGCGCCGTCGCCGGTCGCGATCAGCAGCGTTCCGTCGCTGCCGAACCACAGCGAGCCGTTGGAGTGGCTGTTGTGCAGCGATGCGATGCCGTCGGGAACGCTGCCGTCGGCGAGCTGGTGCCCGAGCAGGATCTGGCGCGAGCCCGCATCGACGACCCAGTCGCTGCCCTGCGTGACCACGCGATAGCGCGTCAGGCGGGAGAACGAATACTGCTGGTTCTGGTTGTAGGCGCTGTCCTGCCCGAACACGGGCGCCACCGTGTACAAGAGGTAGGCCCAGGCAGAGTCGGTGCCGTTTGGCACGAAGCCCGGTTGCAGCGCGAGGCCGAGCAGGCCGCGGTCCCAGTCGTTGTTGACCTCGTCGCGAAGATCGACCAGCGGCGCGCTCTGCAGCACGCCGTCGCGCATCACGCGCACCAGGCCGGGCTTCTCGAGCAGCAGCGCGGTGCCGTCCGGAGCGAAGACCAGGCCGTTGACGTGGGCGAGCGCCGGTCCGACCGGCAGCGACTCGAAATGCAGCGGCCATTGCGCGCTCGCGGGGAGCGCGCAGGGGATCCCCAGGCAGGCGATCAGCGCGGCGGCGCGACGGAGGGCGGGCATTGCTTCCAAACTACCACGATCCGCCGCGGCGCCGGGCTACTTGCGAATCGCTTCCAGGCTCACCATCAACAGCACCGGGTCGGGCTGGCCCGGGCCGGTCGCGTACTTCATGCCGAATTCGGTGCGGTCGATCGTGAACTGCGCGTCGAAGCCGATGCGGTAGCTCTTGTCCATCGGGAACTCGCCGGCGCCGACCTTGGTGATCTCGAACGAGAGCGGCTTCTTGATGCCGAGCAGTTCGAGCTCGCCGTCGACCTTCAGCTTGCCCTCGCCGGCCGCACTGACCTTGCTGCTGGCGAAGCGGATCTTCGGGAACTGCTTGGCGCTGAAGAAGTCGTTGTTGGCGAGGTGACCGTCGCGGCCGGCGTCGCCGGTGTTGACGCTGCCGGCGTCGACCTCCAGGCGCACGCTGCACGCGGCGGGGTCCTTCTCGTCGTAGGTCAGCGAGCCGCTGAACTTGTCGAAGCGGCCCCACGTGTGGCTGAGTCCCATGTGCGAGGCGCGGAACAACACCGACGAGTGCACGAGGTCGACCTCGTACTTGTCCGCCGCGGCCGCGCGGGCTTCCGCCGCGGGGCGCGCGGAGGAGGACAACACGAGGGCTCCGGTCGGGACGGCGAGCGCGGCGAGGGCGAGGAACAGACGCATAGCTGGATTCTCCTGGAGAAGGGGTGGAATCGGTGGCTGCTTCTAGGCACTGCGCCCGGCGCGTGCAAGTCCGAGCTTGCGCGCGGCGGACCGGCGCGACATCGTGGGCGGCCCTCGATGAGCGAATCCGCCCGCGCGCGTTGGAGCCTGGTCGCCGCCGCCGCGCTGTTCTCGACGGGCGGAGTCGCGATCAAGCACTGCAGCCTCGGCGGTTGGCAGGTGGCCGGTTTTCGCTCCGGCATCGCCGCGGTCGCGCTCGCGCTGTTCCTGCCCGCCGCGCGGCGCTCGCTCACGCCGCGCGCGTGGCTGACTGGTTGCGCGTACGCGGCGACCCTGCTGTTGTTCGCGCTGTCGAACAAGCTGACCACTTCCGCGAACGCGATCTTCCTGCAGTCGACCGCACCGCTGTACCTGATGATCCTCTCGCCGTGGCTGCTCGGCGAGCGCTTGCACCGGCGCGATCTCTTCGTGATGGCGGCCGTGGCCGTCGGATTCGCGCTGTTCTTCCTCGAGGACGCCGCGGTGCAGCGCAGCGCGCCCCATCCGCGCCTGGGCAACCTGCTCGCGGCGGCCAGCGGACTGGCCTGGGCGCTGACCGTCGTGGCGCTGCGGTGGCTGGCGCGCAGCGAGCCGGCTGCCGGGCGCGATCCGGCGCTCGGATCGGTCGTCGCCGGCAACCTGATCGCCTTCGCGATCGCGCTGCCGTTCGCGTTGCCGCTCGGTCCCTCGCGCGCGACCGACTGGGCCGTGCTCGCGTTCCTTGGAATCGTGCAGGTGGGCCTGGCCTACGTGCTGGTCACGCGCGGGCTGCGGCACGTGCCGGCGTTCACCGGCACGCTGCTGCTGCTGGTCGAGCCCGCGCTGAACCCGCTGTGGGCATGGCTGGCGCTGGACGAGCAGCCGGGCCGGCTCGCGCTGTGCGGCGGCGCACTGATCCTCGGCGCGACCGCGCTGAAGAGCTGGTGGGAGAGCCGAGCCGCGGCTACTTGAGGCCGGGCAGCACGCGCATCAGATCCTCCATCCTCATGCGCGCCACCTTCTCGGCGTAGTTATCGGGCAGCTCCTTCGCGATCCGCTTCAGCTCGTCGAGAGCCTTCTCGCCCTCCTTCTTCTTCTGGAGCTTGGAGATGTCGAGCTTCTGCAGGTATTCCTGCGCGGCCAGGATCTGCTCGGCGTTCTCGACCTTGGCGACGCTTTCCTGCAGCTCCTTGACCTTGGCGGCCTGCTCGAGCTTGCCGAGCTGCTTGTGGAGCCGCGCGCCCTGATCGCGCACGGTCAACAGATCGCCCTTGTCGAGCGCGGCCTGCAAGAGCGCGACGCGCCCGTCGATGTGCGCGCGGATCCTGGCCGAGAGCGCCTCATCCGACTTCGCGTCGGCGAGCGCTTCCTGGAAATTCGCGAAGTCGAAGATCGGCTTCTTGAGCGCGCCCTTCAGCGCCGGCTCGATGATCTTCCCGGTGAGCTCGGCCGGATGACCGCTCCAGACCACGTTGCCCTCGGCATTCACCAGCGCCGCGGCCGGGATGCCGCGCACGCCGAAGTGCTTGGAGAGCATGCCCTTCTCGTACGCATACGGGTACTGCGCCTTGAAGCGCTTGACCCACGCCTCGGTCTTGGGCTTGCTCTCGCGCGTGCCGGTGATCGCGAGGATCGAGAGCCCCTTCGGTCCGTATTCTTCCTGCAGCTTGTTCAGGTGCCCGACCTGACCCCCGCAGGGGCCTCACCACTCCGCGAAGAACTCGATCAGCAGCGCGCGGCCGCTGAAGTCCTCGAGCGAGCTCGCGTTGGATTGGTGCAGGCTCTCGAGTTCGACCTTCGGCAGCGGCTTGCCGATGAACGACTGCGCGGTCGCGCTCGAGCCGAGCAGGGCGGCGAGCACGCCGAACACGAGCCCGGTCAGGCATCGGGTGAGCGTTTTCATGGCCCTGATCCTAGCACCCGCCGCCGTCAATGGCAGCCGCAGTCGTGGCTCCCGCAGGCTCCCTCGTCCGCGGCCGGCTCCTGGCAGGCCTGGCCCTCCTCGTGCGGGTGCCCGTGCTCGACCTCCGCGGAAGTCGCGGGGCGCACCGCCAACACCTCGACCTCGAAGCGCAGCGTCTGGTCGACCAGCGGATGGTTGCCGTTGACGCAGACGCGCTCGCCGTCGATGTCGGTGATCCACACGGCGACCTCATTGCCCTGTTCGTCCTCGGCGCCGAACTGCATGCCGAGCTCGAGCTCGGCGCCGGCCGGGAAGGCCGAGCGCGGCAGGTACTCGATCTTGGCGGGATCGCTGCGGCCGAAGGCCTCTTCTGGTTCCAGCACGAGATCCAGCCGCGTTCCGGCGCGGCGGCCCCCCAGCGCCAGCTCGAGGCCGGGCACCAGCGCGCCCGAGCCGTGCAGGTACAGCATCGGCTCGTCGTCCTCGGTCTGCTCGATGCGTTCGCCCGCGCAGCTCATCGCGTAGCGCAGCGTGACGACGCAGCCGCGTGTGATCACCATCGGTTCCGTTGGGTTCATCCGCACATCGTAGCGTAGGCTCTGGCCCCGCCGTGACTGCGCATCCTTTCGATCTCGCGCTGCTCGCCTGCACCGTGCGCGGGTGCGGCCGGCCGCTCGCGTCGCGCGGGACGGCGCTCGCCTGCGAGCGCGCGCATGCCTTCGACCGTGCGCGCGCCGGCTACGTCAACCTGTTGCAACCGCAGGATCGCCGCTCGGCGGTTCCCGGCGACGCGCCCGAGGCATGGCGCGCGCGCGAGCGCTGGTTCGAGCGCGGGCACGCGGCCGCGCTGCTCGACCTGCTGCGCGCGCGGGCCGCGGC
>VGZE01000072.1 GCA_016872755.1 Planctomycetota bacterium | reverse complement strand
TCAACCGAAGCCCGGGGCAATCAGCCGCCAGCACCCTCGGGCTATTCCCGGGACTGCTGCCGACCCATGACCTGCTCGGCCTGTGCCCGCAATTCCGCGCAGATCCCCCCCTGAACCGCGCAGCCAGCTAGGCCAAGGTCCCTAGTCTTCTTCGGCGTGCTTGTGGCCGAGCGCGGCCACGATCTTGCCCTGCTCGGCGACCGGCACCGGTGCGTAGTGCGCCAGCTTCATCGAGTAGTCGCCCTCGCCCGCGGTCTGGGACTTCAGGTCGCGGTGGTAGGTCAGCAGGGCCGAGAGCGGGATGTGCGCCGTCACCAGCGTCACGTGACCGTCGTCGGCGGTGATCTGATCGAGCACGTGGCCGCGCCGATGGCTGGTCACGTCGGAGAACACGGCCCCCGCGGCATCCGTGGGCGTGCGGATCTGCACCTCCATGACCGGCTCCATCAGCACCGGGTGCGCCTTCTGGAACGCATCCTTGAACGCACGCGCACCGGCGATCTTGAAGCTCGCCTCGTCCGAATCGACCTCGTGGAACTTGCCGTCGTAGCACTCGACCTCGACGTCGATCACGTGACTGTGGATCAGCACGCCGCGCGAGCAGACCTCGCGAATGCCCTTCTCGACGGCCGGGATCAGGTTGCGCGGGATCGAGCCGCCGACGACGTTGTCGACGAACACGACGCCGGAGTCCTTCGCCCCGGGGCGCACGCGCAGATGGCACTCGCCGAACTGGCCGCGGCCGCCGGTCTGCTTCTTGTGCCGATAGCTCGCGTCGGCGGGTCGCGTGACCGTCTCGAGGTACGCGATGCGCGGCAGCGCGGTCGTGATCTCGACGCCGTAGCGGCGCTTGAGGCGCGCCTCGATCACCTTGAGGTGCAGCTCGCTCATGCCGTGGATCACGAGCTCGTGCGTGGCGGCGACCTGCTCGACGCGGAAGGTCGGGTCCTCGGCCTCGAGCTTGTGCAGCGCGTCGCCGATCTTCTGCTCGTCATTGCGGCTCTTGGGGGTCACCGCGAGCGAGAACATCGCGCTCGGATAGCGCGGGAACTCCACCGCCGGGGCCTTGTGCCCGGCCACGCTGAACGAGTCGCCGAGCTTGAGGCCGTCCACCTTGGAGAAAGCGACGATCTCGCCGGCCGAGGCGGAATCGGTCGGCTCGCGCTTCTTGCCGCCGACCAGGTAGAAGAGGCCGCCCGGCTTCTCGCCCTTGCCGTTGGCGCGCGGGCCCTCGACGTGATCCGAGGCCCGGATCGTGCCGCGCAGCACGCGCGCCAGGCAGATCTTGCCGACGTGCGGGTCGGAGCGGACGTTGAACACGATGCCGAGCAGCTCCCCCGCCGGATCGAGCGGGATGGGCGCGCCGCCGTCCTTCAGCTTGAACGACGGCAGGGTCTCGGGACTGGGCGCGTACTCGCGCAGGAACTCGAGGATCTCGGGGAGGCCCAGGCCGCTGACGGGATTGCAGACCAGGATCGGCACCAGCGTGCCCTTCTCGATCGCGGCGGGCAGGTGCGTGTGCAACTCTTCGTCGGAGAGCTTCTCCGTCTCGAGGTAACGCTCGAGCAGCGCCCCGTCCTCGCAACCGTCCATCACGCGGTCCATCAGCTGGCGCTTGTATTCCTCGGCGCCGCCCGCGAGCACGTTGGTCACCTTGTGGAAGCCCGACGCGCTGCCGTCGGGCAGCTCGAAAGGCACGCATTGCGGGCCGAGCGCGGCCTGCAGCTTGTCCACGAGCGCATCGAAGTCCGCGTTGGGATCGTCGAGGTGCGTGATCACGACGGCGCGGCCGCGATGCAGCTCGGACGCGAGCTCCAGCTTCTTGCGCAGGTTGAAGGTGACGCCGCTGGAGGCGCTGACGACGCCGATGACGAGGTCGGAGCCGTAGATCGCCGAGAGCGCCTCGGCGACGAAGTCCGGGTAGCCGGGCGTGTCCTGCAGGTTGTAGAGCAGGCCGCCCTGCTTGGCGTGCACGGTCTTCAACTGCAGCGTGTGGCCCTTCTCCTGCTCCTCGGGCTCGGTGTCGCAGATGCTGGTCTTGTCGGCGACCGAGCCCTTGCGCTCGGAAGCGCCGAGCGCGTGCGCGAGCGCGTCGACCAGCGTGGTCTTGCCGGCCGAAGGGTGGCCGACGAAGGCGATGTTCCGGATCGAAGCGGGGGAAACGCTCATCGGGATGGCAGTTTCGCGAACGGACGCGCAGTGGAGCTCGTCCTGGGTTGGGGAAACCGCGCCGTTCCGGCGCGGGCCACCATGGTAGGCAGCCCGCCTCGATCGGCAAGTCTGCACGCGGCGAGCGCGCCCGAAAAACACGCGCGGCGGAGCCGCCCCCCCCTGGGGGTCGGCTCCGCCGCGTCGACGGCGCGTGCAGCGCAGGCGTCGCGAATCCGTCCCGCGTCGCGCGCTACTGCTTGCGCACGACGATCTCGACGCGCCGGTTCTTGGCCTTGCCGGCGCTCGTGTTGTTCGCGTCGATCGGGCTGTACATGCTGTGTCCGGCCACGACGAAGCGTCCGTCGGCGACCTTGCAGTCGTTGACGAGATACGTCAGCACCGCCATCGAGCGCGCGACCGACAGCTCGCGGTTGGAGCCGAACTTCGACTTCTTGATCGGATCGGTGTCGGTGTGCCCTTCGATCCAGTAGCGCCCGTCGGCGTAGTCGGCGTCGAGGATCCGCGCGACTTCCTTCAGCGCCTTCTTGCCCTTGTCGGTGAGGTCGGCCTTGCCCGATGCGAACGTGATCTCGTTCGGCAGCGTGAACACCATGTTGCCGTCGCGCTGCTCGTAGCCGACGCCGGCATCGTCGAGCTTCGGATAGTCCTTGACCGCCGACGCAGCAGGCTGCACCGGCGCGGCGGCTTCCTGCGAGCGCCGGCTGTTGGCTTCGGCCAGCGCCATCTCGTAGGAGTCGAGCTGCGAGCGCAGCGACTGGTTCTCCTTCTTGAGGCCGACGCGCTCCTCGCGCAGCGCGCCGAGCTCGGACTCGTAGTCCTTGACTTTCTTCTGGGTGGCGCAGGACCCCAGCAGCGGCATGGCGACGAAAAGTCCGAAGGAAGCGAGAAGGGCTAGTTTGCTCTTGTTCATGGCGAAATTCGAAGGCTCTCCGGGCGCACGGGCGCGCCGCGTCTCTGGTTCAGGGGCGTCGCGTCCCGGGTGCGACGCCGAGTTTGGGCGACGCGAATCCGATTTCCTACGGGAGCGACTTCCTACGCGACGGAGCCTAGCCAGCGCGCGAGCTCATTCCAAGCCAACAGCGCGATTCCGATGCCGATCGCGAGCGCCGGACCGAACGGGATGTAGGAGCCGCAGGCGCGGCCGATCCGCACTGCGCGCCCCCACTGCGACCCGCGGCCGCGTGCGCGACCGCGCGCGCTCGACAACCAAGCGAAACGCAGCACGTTGGCGATGCCGATCAGCGCGCCCAGGCACGAGGCCAGCATCAGCGCCGCCAGCGCGCCGCCCGGACCGACGAATCCGCCGGCCGCGCCGAGCAGCTTGACGTCGCCGAACCCCATGGCCTCCTTGCGGAACACGAGCTTGCCGAGCTTTCCGACCAGCCACAGCACGCCGGCCCCCACGGCGATGCCGATCAGCGCAGTCAGGCCGGCCTCGAACCAGCCGACGCGCCCGTCGGCCCCCGCCAGCCAGTGCGCGAGCCCGCTGTCGGCGTGCAGGTCCGGCACCAGCATGCTGACCGGCACGGCCAGCCACATCCCGCCGATCGAGACTCCGTCGGGGATCTCGTAGTGGTCGAGGTCGACGAAGGTCGCCACGAGCAGCGCCGACAGCGCGACGGCCTGCACGAGCACCAGCGCCCAGGCCTGCGGCCCCCCCAGCCAGGCCGCCAGCGCCCACAACAGCGCATTCAGGGCCTCGACGAGCGGGTAGCGCGCCGAAATGCGCCCACGGCAGTGCCGGCAGCGGCCGCCCTGGACCAGGTACGACAAGAGCGGCAGGTTTTCGTGCCAGGCCAGCGCGTGCTTGCAGTGCGGGCAGTACGAGCGGCGCGGCCGGTGGACGGTCTGGTCGGCCTGGTCGTAGCGGTGGATGGCGACGTTCAGGAACGAGCCGATGCACAGCCCGAAGACACCGGCGGTGACCGTGAACCCCAGCGGGGTCGCGAAGGGCCCGACCATCAGCGCTCGCCCCCGCCGGGCTGCCGCGCGCGCTCGTCCCAGTGCACCTCGACCTCATCGATGCCCGGCGGATCCCACATGCCGCCCGGCTCCATCCACAGGTCCAGGCGCAGTTGCAGCGCACCGCAACCTTGCAGCAGCGCCGGGTCGTCGACCGGCCCGACGATCTCGAGCCCGCTCCCGGCGCGCTCGCGCTCGCCGAGGTAGGTGACGCGCCAGCGGCCGCCGCCGGCGCGCGCGCTGGCGGAGGCACGCACCCAGCGTTCGACGCCCAGCATGGGGCGCAGTGGAGCCGACATCACGGCGACGTGCATCGGCTCGCGCAGCGGATTGGCCGTAGGTTCGTCGATCCACAACGGGGCCTGGCGCAGCGGTTCGCGGATGTGCTGGCCGCCGCCCTCACGCAGGATCCAGACCTCCCTGGCTTCGACCGGGCCCGCCGCGCGCACCCAGCCGCCGGCGACCAGGAGCAGCGGGCCGTCGACCCTCACGGCCCCGCCGATGACGAGGTCGCCGCCGGCGACGAGCACGGTCCAGTGCTCGGCGGCGGCCTCGGCGGAGGCCAGGAACTGCGTCAACGTCGCGCCATCCGGCGCCGGGAAGCGGCCCTGCGGACGCGCAGGAGGAGGCAGCGGCCGCACGCGCTGGGTCCAGGCGGCATGGGTCTCGCCGGGCTGCCGGCGCCGTTCGGGGGTGCCGCAAGCGCGACGCAGCTCGCCTGCGATCTCGAGGCGCCGCTGCGCGCGCAGCACGACCAGGCCGCTGTCGGCGAGCAGTTCCAGTTCGCCCGGGACCTGCAAGGAGGTCGCGTGCACGTCCGTGCGGTCCTCGCGACCCGCGAGCTGCTGCTCGCCGGCCGAACCATCGCCCGCCGCGAGCGGGAAGCGAATGCTGACCTGGCCTCGATTGGCCCAGTGGGCGGTGCCGTCGACGCCGTCGACCGCCTTGGGCGAGCGCTGCGCGGCGTCGAGGAAGCTCGCGCGCCAGCTCGCCACCGGGTTCTCCTGATCCGCCCGGCGCACGTGCACCGGCGCGGTCGGCGCGCCCAGCGCGAGCCACGCCGGCCGACACCGGTGCCCGCCCAGATCGCTCAGTGTGCTGCGCGCCGGATCGATCCACAGGTGGTACTCGCCCGGCTCGAGCCGCGCGCCGGTCAGTTCCGTTCCCGACGCGCCGCCGGCGGCGCGCGGGCGCAGCTCGAGCAGCGCGCCGTTGGGCGAGTTGCGCGTCAGGCGGACCTCGACCTCGATCGGCCGCGGCTCGGCCGGCACGTCGGCGCGCGCACCCGGCCCGAAGAAGCGCAGCTCGATCCCCTGCGCGGTCACGCTGCGCGGATCGAGCGGTTCGGCGCAGGCGAGCAGGATCGGCGCGTTCGTGGCGACCTCCTGCCCGACCAGCGTCAGCGGCGCGGCGCGGTCCAGGCTCGCATCCTCGAACAGCGGCGTCGGCGCCTGCGCCGCATCCGCCGGAGCCGCGCAATGGAAGGTGCCGCGCCAGCAGCCGGCCAACACGGTCCCCGAGCGGCTGCGCAATCCGTCGGGCAGCGGATAGCCGAGCAGCTCGACCGTGTACGTGCGGCCCGGCCGGAAGCCGGCATCGGACAAGTCGGCGAGCAGCGGCACGCGCGGTCGGAACTCCAGCCGCTCCTCCTCGACCCAGAACTCCCCTTCGGCCGGCCGGCCGGCCTCGTCGCGAATGCGCATCGTCGCGCGCGTGACCGAACGGCCGTCGAGCGCTTCCGAGAAGTGGAAGACCAGCGCCTCGTTCAGGAAGACTCCCGTCAGGCTGGCCTGCGCCTGCTTGAACTGGCGCAGTTGGAACGGCGTGCTCTCGACGCCGCGCTCGCGGCAGCCACACAGCGCGAGAACGGCGGCGCTCGCACCGAGGCAGAGACTGCGGCCCGGGAAACCCACCGCCGCTCATTCCAGCATCGGGGACGGGCGGCTAGAAGAGCGGGTCCCTAGAATGTCCGGGGACGGAGAGCCGACGGCGGCTCGCTCGTCGCTGCGAAGATGGACCTTATCACGCGCCTGCGCGGACCGATCGGCTGCCGCCTGCTGATCGTTTACCGCATCGATCTCCGGGCGCTCGCGGCATTGCTGCCGGACGAGCTCGAGCCGGCCCCGTTCAAG
Organism: Planctomycetota bacterium; assembly: GCA_016872755.1. Classification (GTDB taxonomy): domain Bacteria; phylum Planctomycetota; class UBA1135; order UBA1135; genus GW928-bin9. The sequence continues at coordinate 8,929 of VGZE01000072.1, read as the reverse complement.
GGCTACGGCCTCGCCGCGCTGGTCTACACGCACCGGATCCGCGCCAGCGGCCGCTGGTGGCAGGCGCCGCCCAGCCAGGGCGGAGACTTCCTGACGCTGCGCTTCACGGCGCTCGCGAAGACCGGCGCGCCGAAGCGCGCCGCGGTGTGGATCCCGCGGCGCGAGACCAGCTCAAGCCTCTCGGCGCGCATGGCGAGCCTGCTGCTGCCCGGCGAGCACCAGCGTTGCGAGGTCGTGCTCGAGCAGACGGACTGCACGCTGGAGCTGCGCGTGCAGAGCACGCGCGGCGAGGAGCTGTACCTGCGCGCCGGCCTGGCGTGCGAACTGCGAGGCTCGCTGTTCGCGCACGCGCGCGAGCTCGAGCACTGGCTGGCCGAGCCGCGCGTCGTGCGCCCCAAGAGCCCGTTCGAGGCCCTCGGCCCCGACTTCGATCGCTCCGCGCTGGCCAGCGGTCGGCTGGCCGCCGAGCCCATCGAAGTGCGCGAACTGCGCGCGCATCCGTTCGACGATGCCCAGGTCTTCGCGCCCGGCACGGCCGAGCTCGACTCTTGCTGGCGGCTGGTGCCGGCCCGCGGGGCGCGCGAGCCCCTGCCGGCGCGGCTCGACGCGCTGCGCGGCGTGATCGGCGCACCGGCGTCGACACCGCCGGCCTGAGGCCGCTGCGGTCCTGCTCGCCCGCCCGTTCTCGAGCCCGACCGGCGGGTTCGAAATGAGCCGGCCGCGCCGGGGCGATCCCCAGCGCGGCCGGACTTGCGCTCCCCGAGGCGATCAGGGAACCAGGGTCAGCGAAACCGGGTTGCTGACGAAGACGACCGACAGCGGCGTCGGCTCGATGACCACGTACGCGTGACTGACCGTCAGGCCGACCAGCGTCGTGCCCGCCGGTACCGTCAACTTCGCCGAGGCGAATCCGAACAGGTTGATCACGCCGAGGCTGTCCGTCAGCGGCGGCTTGTTCGGGCTCGCGATCGTGAAGTTCGTGTACGCGTCGATGTTGATCGGGATCAACAGCGAATCGAACGTGAAGCCGGGCGTCGTGCCGCTGGTCGTGCCGAGCAGGAAGTACGGCTGCAGCACGTAGCTCGCCCCGGCGTACAGATAGAACTGCTGCACGCCGCCGGTCGTCACCGAGAGCTGGTACTGGTTCGTTCCGAGCGAGCAGCCCTCGGGCACCAGGCAGCCGCACAGACCCGGCACCGTCTTGGCCGGATCCGTCGGGCACAGGTCGTTGCAGTCCGCCGTGCCGTCGCCGTCGGTGTCGGTGTCGGCCACGCCGCAGCCGCAGATACCCGGGGCGATCTTGTTCGGATCGTTCGGGCAGCCGTCGTTGCAGTCGGCCGTGCCGTCGCCGTCGGTGTCGGTGTCGGCCACGCCGCAGCCGCAGATGCCCGGAGCGATCTTGCTCGGATCGTTCGGGCAACCGTCGTTGCAGTCGGCCGTGCCGTCGCCGTCGGTGTCGGTGTCCGCCGTGCCGCAGCCGCAGATGCCCGGAGCGACCTTGTTCGGGTCGTTCGGGCACAGGTCGTTGCAGTCCGGCGTGCCGTCGCCGTCGGTGTCGGTGTCGGCCGTGCCGCAACCACAGATACCCGGGGCGACCTTGTTCGGGTCGTTCGGGCACAGGTCGTTGCAGTCCGGCGTGCCGTCGCCGTCGGTGTCGGTGTCCGCCGTGCCGCAACCACAGATACCCGGAGCGACCTTGTTCGGGTCGTTCGGGCACAGGTCGTTGCAGTCCGGCGTGCCGTCGCCGTCCGTGTCGGTGTCGGCCACGCCGCAGCCGCAGATGCCCGGAGCGATCTTGTTCGGATCGTTCGGGCAGCCGTCGTTGCAGTCCGGCGTGCCGTCGCCGTCGGTGTCGGTGTCGGCCACGCCGCAGCCGCAGATGCCCGGAGCGATCTTGTTCGGGTCGTTCGGGCAGCCGTCGTTGCAGTCCGGCGTGCCGTCGCCGTCGGTGTCGGTGTCCGCCGTGCCGCAGCCGCAGATGCCCGGCGCGATCTTGTTCGGATCGTTCGGGCAGCCGTCGTTGCAGTCGGCCGTGCCGTCGCCGTCGGTGTCGGTGTCGGCCACGCCGCAGCCGCAGATACCCGGCGCGATCTTGTTCGGATCGTTCGGGCAGCCGTCATTGCAGTCCGGCGTGCCGTCGCCGTCGGTGTCGGTGTCGGCCACGCCGCAGCCGCAGATGCCCGGCGCGATCTTGTTCGGATCGTTCGGGCAGCCGTCGTTGCAGTCGGCCGTGCCGTCGCCGTCCGTGTCGGTGTCCGGCGTGCCGCAGCCGCAGATACCCGGCGCGACCTTGTTCGGGTCGTTCGGGCAGCCGTCATTGCAGTCCGGCGTGCCGTCGCCGTCCGTGTCGGTGTCCGGCGTGCCGCACCCACAGATGCCGGGCGTAGACTTGTTCGGGTCGTTCGGGCAACCGTCGAGCGCGCACGTGTTGTTCGGATACCCCGGATCGCCGAACCCGTCGCCGTCGGTGTCGGTGCACGGGTCGCACGCGTTCGCGAGTCCATCCGCATCGGCATCCGGCAGCAGGTTCGAATTGCCAGGCGACAGGTCGACCGGCGTCGCCACGAGGTTGAGCCCGTGGTTCGCGAAGCCGAAGTTCGCCGTCGCGGAGAACGTGTACGGACCGCCCGGATTGGTGCCGGAGACGTCGCCGCCGTTCCAGTTGCAAGTGCTGCCGTTCGCGTTGTAGATCCGCACCAGCCCATCCGGCGTGAACGCCGCGAAAGGCCCGACATTCAGGAAGCCGAGGTCGTCGCCGTAGCCGACGTTGCCGCCCGTGTCGTTCTCGAGCACGCCGATCGCGTCGACGATCGTGAACCCGGGCAGCACGCCGCCGTTCAGCGTGCCGTCGTTGTCCGAGTCGAGGTCGGTGCCGACCGTCGGCGGCGTGCCGAAGCCGAGCACGTACGTGTTCGAGCCGTTCTCGATGTCCGGACTGAAGTCGGCGACGAGCACGGTCGTTCCGGCCGCAGGCGCCGGGCTGATCACGCTCGCCGCGTCGCGAGCGAGCAACAGACCGTTCGAGCCGAGCGTCGAACTCAGCGGATACACGACGTCGACGACGCCGGCGCTGGTCGTGTCGCCTTCGATCGCGAGCAGGTAGTAGCCGGCGAGCGAGTGCCCGGCCACGCCGCGCAGCTCGACGAACTCCTGGCCGTTGTCGGTCCCGGGCGGGTTGAAGAGCAGCTCGCTCAGCGTGATCTCGAGGCAGTCGGAGAGCCCATTGAAGTTCGTGTCGGCGTCCGGATGACCGCAGCCGCAGAAGCCCGGCGACGTCTTCGCCGGATCGTTCGGGCAGCCGTCGTTGCAGTTGGGCGTGCCATCGCCGTCGGTGTCGGTATCCGCCACACCGCAGCCACAGATCCCGGGAGCGATCTTGTTCGGATCGTTCGGGCACAGGTCGTTGCAGTCCGGCGTGCCGTCGCCGTCGGTGTCGGTGTCGGCAACGCCGCAACCGCACGCACCCGGCGCGACCTTGTTCGCGTCGTTCGGGCAGCCGTCGCACGCATCACCGGCTCCGTCTCCGTCGCTGTTCTCCTGGCCGGGGTTCGGAGTCGTCGGGCAGTTGTCGATGCAGTCGGGGAACCCATCGCCGTCGCCGTCGGTGTCCGCGACGCCGCAGCCGCACGCGCCCGGCGCGATCTTGTTCGGATCGTTCGGGCACAGGTCGATGCAGTCGGGCGCGCCATCGCCGTCGGTGTCGGTCTCGGGCACGCCGCAACCGCACACGCCGGGCGTGGTCTTGGCCGGATCGGCCGGGCAACCGTCGCACAGGTCGCCGATGCCGTCGCCGTCGGAGTCGGGACCGCAGACGAGGCACTGATCGAGCGGATCGTTCGGGCACGGGTCGCACGCGTCGCCCGTGGCGTCACCGTCCGCGTTCTCTTGCAGCGGATTGGCCGCGTTCGGGCAGTTGTCGACGCAGTTCGCGAGCCCGTCGCCGTCGCTGTCGACGTCGGACACGCCGCAGCCGCAGATGCCGGGCGCGATCTTGTTCGGATCGTTCGGGCAGTTGTCGACGCAGTTCGGCGTGCCGTCGCCGTCGGTGTCGGTATCGGCAACGCCGCAACCGCAGATGCCGGGGCTCGTCTTGTTCGGATCGGCCGGGCAGCCGTCGACGCAGTCGGGGGTGCCGTCGCCGTCGCCGTCGGTGTCGAGCACGCCGCAGCCGCAGAGGCCTGGCGCGACCTTGTTCGGGTCGTTCGGGCAGCCGTCGTTGCAGTCGGCCGTGCCGTCACCGTCGGTGTCGGTCGTGTCGATCGTCAGCGTCGCGGCATTCGACGTCGCGTTGCCGCAGGCGTTCGTCACGACGCAGTCGTAGCTGCCGGCCTCGGCTCCACTCGCCGGATTGACCGTCAGCGTCGCGGTCGTCGCGCCTGAAATGGCGCCGCCGTTCGACAGATTGACCGTGTTCTTGCGCCACTGGTACGACAGCGGCGCGGTGCCGGTCGCCGTGACGTTGAAGTTCACCGGCGCCGCGCCGACGCAAACCGACGCGCTGCCCGGATGGCCGGTGACTGCCGGCGTGGTGCACGCTCCGCTCGGCGCGAAAGCGACGCTGCGGAACGAGGTGTTGGCAGGCGCCGTCGCGAGCGTCGTCAGGGTGACGGCTCCGCCGGCGCCCGGATCGGTGAACTTGGCCAACGTGTTCGCCGTCCCGCTGCCGACCGTCACATAGACGACCGGATTCGGCCCGGAGAAGTCGGCGACGACCGAGTTCGCGCCGTTGGTGAACGTCAGCGTGTAGGCGAGGTTCCAGGTTCCGCTGAACGTCCACTTCTGCACGCCCGTGCCGACCCCGACGTAGAGAACCGTGCCGGTCGAGTTGAAGTAGAAGCCGCTGGTCGACGTGTTGGCCGTCGCGGCGATCGTCGTGAGCGTCTGACCGCTCGTCGTCGGAAGGCCCGAGCCCACGGCGAAGACGCCCGTGACACCCGGCGTGCCGTTAGTCGATGCGCTCGAGATGTAGAGCTGGCCGTTGAAGACGGCGGCTGCGCGCAAATTCGTCTTGGCGGCGGAGACAACGGTCTGCGCGCCCGGGCCGAAGTAGTCGGTGCCTTCACCGCTGCCGACCGCCCAGTAGTTGGTCCCGTCGGAGCCCGCGCCGCGGATGTTGACGCCGCTGTACAGCGTCGCGCTCGGGAACAGGCGCGTGAAGGCGCCGCTCGCATTGACCGTGCCGATCGCGCGGTTGATCGCCGCCGCGGTGGAGCCCCCGAGGGCCGTTGCGTTCGGCAGGCCCTGCGCATAGCCGCCGAAGACGAGCTGCGTTCCGTCGGAGGACAGGCTCAGGTTGCCTTCGGCCGTCGAGCTGCCCGCCATGATCAGCGGCGTCGCGCCGGTGCTCGGCACCGTCACCGTGATGCCGGCCGCGCCCACCGGCGTGAATTCCTTGAGCACGATCGGATTGCCGGTCCCGGCCAAGGAGCCGCTGCCGTCGCCGGCTTGCAGCACGACCACGTTTCCGCTCGTGAACTGCGCCAGCGCGGGACACGCAAACGCGACGAGGGACAGGAACAGAAGACGGAACGCGGACGATGCGCGGGTCGACAGCAGGGACATGGGCTCTCTCGAGGCCTAGGGGGACGTCGACGGGGAACCAAGCAGGCTATCAGGAACTTGCTTTTGGAAGGCCATGGACTTGGCAAAAAGTCTGCCAGGGAGATTGCGCCGCCGCAGCCGTCGGGCCGGGAAGCCGGGCGCCGCTTCCGCTATCTTGTTCGCCCTTCCCGCGCACGCGCGCCCCCCGTGGTCACCCCTCCCACTCCACCTGAGTTCGGCAGCCACAACCTCGCCTTCGTCGAGGCGCTGTACGCCGACTACACGGCCGACCCGGACTCGGTGCCGCCCGAGTGGCGGCCGGTACTGGCGCAGTGGGCGAGCGCCAACGGCTCCGCCCCGGCCCGCATCGGTCCGCGCTTCGCGCCGCGCGGGCTGTTCGAGCGCGCGCGGACCGGGTCGGCTGCTCCGCCGTCCGCCGGTGGCGCCTCCGCGGTGCCGCTGGAGACCGAGGTCGAGCGCGCGGCCGAGGCGCAGAGCCGCATCGACCAGCTGATCCGCAGCTTCCGCGTGCGCGGCCACAACGCGGCCGCGCTCGACCCGCTCGGCCTGGTGCGCGAGAAACCGGCCGAGCTCGACCCCGCGTACTACGGCTTCGGCGCGATCGACCTCGATCGCGAGTTCGCCGCCAGCTACCTGTCGGGAGGAAGCGCGCCGCGCATGACGTTGCACGCGATCCTCGAGCGTCTCGAACAGACGTATTGTCGCTCGATCGGCGTGCAGTTCATGCACATCGACGACCTGTCGGTGCGGCGCTGGCTGCAGGAGCGCATGGAAGCGACCGGCAATCACCTCGCGCTGCCGCGCGCGACGCAGTTGCGCATCTTCAAGCGCCTGACGCATGCGGTGATATTCGAGGACTTTCTGCAGAAGAAGTTCCTCGGCGCCAAGCGCTTCAGCCTGGAGGGCGCGGAGAGCCTGATCCCGCTGCTCGATCTGGCCATCGAGAGCGCCGCCGAGCACGGCGTGCTGGAGATCGTGCTCGGCATGGCGCACCGCGGGCGCGTCAACGTGCTGCACAACATCCTGGGCAAGAGCGCCAGCCAGATCTTCCGCGAATTCAGCGACCTCGACGGCCACACGCAGAAGGGCCGCGGCGACGTCAAGTACCACCTCGGGCACTCGGCCCAGTGGCAGACCGAGAGCGGCAAGCAGGTGCACTTGTCGCTGTGCTTCAACCCCAGTCACCTCGAGTTCGTCAATCCGGTCGCGCTCGGCCGCATGCGAGCGAAGCAGGACCACTGGGGCGACCGCGACGGCAACTCGGGCATGGTGATCCTGATCCACGGCGACGCGGCCTTCGCCGGCCAGGGCGTGGTGCAGGAAACGCTCAACCTGTCGGGCCTGCGCGGCTACGCGACCGGCGGCACGATCCACGTCGTGGTGAACAACCAGATCGGATTCACCACCGATCCGCACGACAGCCGCAGCAGCACCTACGCGACCGACGTCGCGAAGATGCTGCAGATCCCGATCTTCCACGTGAACGGCGAGGACCCCGAGGCGGTCGCGCAGGTGATCGCGCTGGCGCTGGACTTCCGCGCGCGCTTCCGCCGCGACGTGGTGATCGACATGTACTGCTACCGGCTCTACGGCCACAACGAGGGCGACGAGCCGGCCTTCACGCAGCCGGTGATGTACCAGGCGGTCCGCGCGCGCAAGAGCGTGCGCGAGGAGTACCTCGAGCACCTGCTGACGCTGGGCGGCGTCACGCGCGCGGAGGCCGAGCACATCGCGAGCGAGGAGAAGCAACGCCTGGAGCTCGAGCTCGGCGCCGCGCAGGCCGAGCCGCCGCGCCCGACGGGCCTGGGCGAGATGTGGGCCGGGTTGCAGGGCGGTCCCGACGCGAGCGTGCCGGAGATCGGCACCGGCGTGGCGCGCGAACAGCTCGCGGACATCCTGCGCGCCCTCGCGCGCGTGCCGACGGGGTTCACGCCGCACCCGAAGATCGTGCGCGTGCTGGAGTCGCGCGCGGAAATGGCGCAGGGCAGGCTGCCGCTGGATTGGGCCGCCGGCGAGGCGCTCGCCCTCGCGACGCTGGCTCTGTCCGGCCATCGCGTCCGTTTGACCGGCCAGGACTCCGAGCGCGGCACCTTCAGTCACCGCCACGCGGTGCTGCACGACTACCGGACCGGCGCGCGCGCCATGCCGCTCTCGAAGATCTCCGAGCGTCAGGCCCCGGTCGAGATCCACAACAGCCCGCTCTCGGAGATCGCCGTGCTCGGGTACGAGTACGGCTACAGCCTCGACTGCCCGCAGGGCCTGGTGATGTGGGAGGCGCAGTTCGGCGACTTCTGCAACGTGGCCCAGGTGATCATCGACCAGTTCCTGGTCAGCGCCGAGGAGAAGTGGCGGCGCCTTTCGGGTCTCGTGCTGCTCTTGCCGCACGGCTTCGAGGGCCAGGGACCCGAGCACTCCTCCGCGCGCCTGGAACGCTTCCTCGCGCTGTGCGCCGACGACAACATCCAGGTCGCGCAGCCGACCACCCCCGCGCAGTTGTTCCACCTGCTGCGCCGGCAGGTGCTGCGCGCGTGGCGCAAGCCGCTGATCGTGATGACGCCCAAGAGCCTGCTGCGACACCCGCGCGTCGCATCCTCGCTCGACGAGCTCACCGACGGCGGCTTCCAGCGCATCCTGCCCGACCAGCCGCTGGCGCCGGCCGGCGCGAAGGCGCGCGCGCCGTCGCGCGTGCTGTTGTGCAGCGGCAAGATCTACTACGAGCTCGTCGAAGCGCGCGAGAAGCTGCAGCGCGCCGACGTCGCGATCCTGCGGCTCGAACAGCTCTACCCGTTCTCGCCCGAGCAGCTGCGCCCGTTCCTCGAGCAGACCAAGGCCAACACGCCGGTCGTGTGGGTGCAGGACGAGCCCGAGAACATGGGCGCCTGGCCCTTCCTGCGCGAGCGCGTCGGCGAGCGGCTGCTGGCGCGCCATCCGTTCAGCGGCGTCACGCGTCGCGCCGCCGCGTCGCCGGCCACGGGCTCGCCGACCAGTCACAAGCTCGAACACGCCGAGCTCGTCGAGCGCGCCTTCGCCGGCTCTTGATCGCCCCGCCCCCGCCTTCATCCTCCAGCATGTCCATCGAACTCAAGGTTCCGTCCGTCGGCGAGTCGATCACCGAGGTCGTTCTGTCGAAGTGGGTCGCGCAGCCCGGCGAGCGCGTGCAGAAGGAGCAGACGCTGGTCGTGATCGAGACCGACAAGGTCACGGTCGAGCTGCCCTCCCCCGCCGACGGCGTGCTGACGAAGGTGCTCAAGGGCGACGGCGCCAAGGCCGCGGTCGGCGAGTTGATCGGCCTGCTCGAGGCCGGTGCCGCGCCGCAGGTCGCCGCGGCTCCGAAGGCCGCGACTCCGAAGGCCGCGGCTTCGACGGC
>VGZE01000071.1 GCA_016872755.1 Planctomycetota bacterium | reverse complement strand
GCGCGCGTAGGCCCAGTTGAAGAGCGCGGTGCGCGCGCCGCCGATATGCTGCTTGCCAGTGGGGCTTGGCGCGTAGCGGACGCGGATATCGTCGTTGCGGGTCATGGTCATGGGCGGAAGCAGCAGAGTGGATCCTGTAGGCTAGCCAGCGCGGCCCGCGGATCCCAGGCGCAGCGGTGCCGAATCCACATGGCGACCTGGGCTACACTGGGGAGTCGGATTCTCGCTCGCCCCCCCCATCGACATGCGCAGATTCTCTCCTCGCCTGTTGTCGGCCCTGCTGCTTGCGGCCTCGCTCCCCGCCGGCGCGGCCCGCGCCGATCTGCCGAACCACTTCGAGACGCTGCAGCACGGCCCCCCGCTCAGCTACGCGGTCGGGTTCACCTTCGCCGCGGATGGAACGATTTTCCTGGCCGAGAAGCCCGGCCTCGTGCGCGTGTTTCGGAACGACACGCTGCAGGCGGCGCCGCTGATCGACCTGAGCGCGGAGGTCAACAACGACTGGGACCGCGGCCTGCTGGCCGTCGAGCTGCAACCGGGGTACACGCCCGACGGCGGCCCGAACTCGTGGATCTATCTGCTTTATACGGTGTCGCCAGTCCCCGGCCAGGACTGGCCGTTCAACCAGGACCAGCGCTACTCGTTTTCGCGTCTCGCGCGCTACCAGACGCTGGACGCCGGCGGATCCATCACGGCGCTCCCGGCCTCGCGCGAGGTGCTGCTCGGCAACCAGCTCGCCGACGGCAGCGTCCCCGACGGCATCGCGAGCGTGCATCACTCGCACTCGAACGGCTCGATGCACTTCGGAACGGACGGCTCGCTGCTCGTCGCGACCGGCGATGGCGCGCACTTCGACTTCACGGACTTCGGCGGGCAGGATGACCCGGCCTTCGACGACTTCGTGCACCCGGTCACCGGCTTGCTCGGGCCGACGCCGAAGAACCAGGATTCCGGCTCGGCGCGGTCGCAGGATCTCGTTTCGCTGGCCGGCAAGATCCTGCGCATCGATCCGCAGACGGGGCAGGGCCTGCCGAACAATCCGTTCTTCGACGGCAACCTCTCCAGCCATCGTTCGCGCACCTGGGCGCTGGGCCTGCGCAACCCGTTCCGCACCTGTCTGGTGCCGGGCACCGGGTCGAGTGATCCGTTCGACGCGCAGCCGGGTTTCCTGGTCGCGAGCGATGTGGGATGGAGCACCTATGAGGAGCTGAACCTCGTCCGCGGCGGCGAGAACTTCGGCTGGCCGTGCTTCGAGGGCTTCTACCCTCAGCCGCTGTACCAGCAGGCGGTGCCGCCCAATCCGTTCACGACGCCGTGCGGCGGACCGATCTTCGGGGTACTGACCGCGCCGCTGTTGTCTTGTCACCACGGCGATCCGAGCCTGCTGCTGCCGGCGGGGATCCACTACGACGAGAACGGCAACCCGCTGGCGCAGGGATTCAACGGCAACTCGATGATCGCGGGCTGCTTCTACACGGGGGGCTCGTACCCCGCGGCGTTCAACGGAAGGATGTTCTTCGCCGATTACGCGCAGCGCTGGATCCGGACGCTGGAGCTCGATTCGAACCACGCGCCGATCGCGATCCACCAGTTCGGCAAGAATATCGGCAACGTCGTCGACATGGAGCGACACCCGCTGACGGGCGACGTGTGGTTCCTGTCGCTCGAACACACGACGAGCCGACTGCTGCAGTTGCACTACGGCACGAACCTGACGCCGGTGCTGCTGGCCGGCGCCTCGCCCCAGAGCGGCTCCTTGCCGCTCCAGGTGCAATTCCAGGCGACGAACTCGTTCGATCCCGACAATGATCCGCTGGCGGTCACCTGGGAATTCGGGGATCAGAGCGCGCCCGCGACGGGCCCACAGGTCCAACACACGTACACGACGGCGGGCAGCTATGTCGCCAAGGTCACGGCCACCGATCCGCTCGGCGCGAGCGCGACGCTCGAAATCCCGATCTGGGCGGGCAACAGCCCGCCGGTCGTCGTGCTGAACAGCCCGCTTCAAGGAGACACGTTCGAGGCACCGCACACACTGCAACTGTCGGGCTCGGCGATCGATCCCGAGGACGGTCCGATCGGGGTGCAGTGGACGATCAACCTGATCCACGACAACCATGTGCACCCGGGGATCTACACGTCGACGAGTTCGAACGACACGTTCGAGTTGCAGGAGCACTCCGGGGTCGGCGAGTTGAACTACTTCGAGGTCCAACTCAGCGCGATGGACAGCCAGGGACTGAGTACGACGCAGCGCGTCTATGTCTTTCCGGAGCACAACGTACTCGACGTGAGCGGCAAGGCCACTCCGATCTCTCGACTGCAGTCCCTGAATCCTCCCAGTTCACTCGCCGGTGGGAATCCCGACATCGAGGTAGTGCGCGACGGTGTGTTTCCACCTCCCAACTCGCTGGACTACCTGCAGTACGACAGCTTCCACTACGGCGACCAGGGCAACGACGACTGGATCGGGTACGAATTGGCTGTGCCCGTCGGAATCAACGCAGTCTTCAACGGACTGCAATTCCAGGAAGGCGTGCACCTGTCACTCGGAGGTTGGTTCGAACACCTGTGGGTCGAGGTTCGACAAGCAGGCGTCTGGAAACTCGCTTCGGGCCTGCGTATCGATCCGTCGTATCCGTTCGAGGCGGCCGGCCAGCCTGGTTTCGACGGCCAACCCTTCCAGGTCTACGCGCTGCGCTTCGACCCGCTCGCCGGGGATGCGATCCGCTTGCGCGGCGTACCTGGTGGCTCGAGCGGCTTCGAATTCATGAGCTGCGCCGAGCTGCGCGCGCTGATGGCCGTGCCCCTGCCCGCTCCCGCGCCGCATCGCGACATCACCGCACAGGGCACGCCGATCGCGCGCGTGCTCGAGCTCACTCCCAGCGGGCCGACGGGCGCAGGCAGTCAGGAGATCGAGACGATCCGCAACGAGACCTGGCCCGCCCCCGCCTCGACGAGCCTGTGGGCTCAGTACGACACGCAGCACAGTTCGCTGCCCGCGGGCCCCGATTGGATCGGCTACTCGTTCGACGGTCCGCGCCTGTTCTCGCGCCTCGTGTTCCAGGAAGGCTTGAACCAGGTCTCCGGTGGCAGCTTCGCGAATCTGGAACTGCAGGTGCGGGACCTCGCCGGCAACTGGAGCGCGATCCCGCAGGTTGTCGCCACACCTGCCTATCCAGGGGATCCGAGCCCCGGGGCAGGCTACGAGACGTTCACATTCGTGTTTCCGCCCGTGCTCGGGGACGCCGTGCGGCTGCACGGAGACGCGGCGGGCGCCGAGCAGTTCATCAGCGTCGCCGAATTGCGCGTGGACGAGCCGAACCCGCCCGCACCCTGCGGCTGGACGAGCTACGGCTCAGCCAGCGGTGGATCCGGCTCGCTGGTCTTGGAAGCGCTGACTCCCGGCGTGCTGGGCATGCCGGTGGCGTTCGCGATCCACGGAGCGAACGGCAGCGGTCTCGGGACGGTCGGCGCGTCGGCCAACCGGGCGGAGCTTCCGCTCTTCGGCGGCACGCTGCTGATCGATCCGTCGGCGCTGCTCACCTACCCCGTCTTGTTCGACATCCAGGGCCGCGCCACGCTGGTCAAGGCTCTGCCGAACGATCCTTCGCTCCTCGGCACCAAGCTCGACGTGCAGGCCTGCAGCGTTGGCACCAATTTCCCCGACTCGGTGCAGTTCTCGCAGGGCTTGGAACTCACGCCCTGCAACTGGTAGCCGGGCGGCCGGCGGCTGCGGGCCGGCCACGCGGTCGCTGAGATCAACGCCCGAGCAGCTTGGCGCAACCGTGGCGCAGCGCGCGCGCGCCGCGCTCCAGCCGCGGTCGCAGGTACTTCAACTGCGTGGCCGGCGACAACCGGCCACGGAAGTAGCGCACGAACTCCGGCGCGGGTTCACCGCCGCGCGCGGCGACGAAGTAGGGCCCGTCGATGTACGGATCGAAATGATCCATGGACATGTACTCGATCACGTAGGCCAGGCGCTTGGAAGCGGTGGAGTTGGCGTCGGTCTTGTGCAGCAGGAACGATGAGAACACCAGCGCATCGCCGGGTTCGGCATCGACGAACACGGCATCGCGTTCGTCGGCCGGCGTGACGACGTGCGGACCCTGCGTGCCGTGCCCGCGGACGCCCGACAGGTGACTGCCGCGCTGCAACCAGAGGCCGCCGTTCTCGCGCGTCATGCTCGTCAGGGCGATCCACAACTGATAGTGCGGATCGCGCAGGCCGCTGTAGCCGTTGTCCTGGTGCCAGGGGAACGGCGCGCCGCCGGGCACCTTCTCGATCGATTGATCCCAGCGGATCCAGAAGTCGGGACCGGCGAATTCGCGCAACAGGTGCACGACCTTCTTCGACGAGACGAAGTCCTGCAGCCGCTTGCTGCGCCGGAACAGGTTGTGCTTGAAGACCAGGCCCACTCGGTCGAGGCTGCTGCTCTCCGGAACGGCGACCTGAGCTTCGCGCACGGCGCGCTCGAGATCCGCGGTTTCGTCCGCCGTGAGGAAGCCCTTGCGCACGGCGAATCCATCCCGATCGAAGTCCTGCAGGGGCGGCATGGCTCTTCGGCTCTTCGGCTCTTCGGCTGTTCGGCCCTTCGCGCGCTCGGCCGGCGCGAATGGCACGGACCAATATCGACTGAACCCGCCCTCGCGATCAAGCCTGCACGCGTTGAGCCGCGCACCACGAGAGCAAGACGTACGGCGACCAGACTCGCGACCAGTACAGTCCGGGCGAACCGGCCTGAAAGGCCTTCCAAAGCGCCGCCAAGGGTTCGGGCGAGATCCCGATCCGGGCGCAGGCCGCGCGATCGTGCAGCACCGCGGCAACCTGCTCCTTGAGCGTATCGCGGCACCAGGAATCGATCGGCAGCACGAAGCCCGACTTGGGACGATCGAAGGTTTCCGGGGGTAGATCTCCGAGGGCGGCCGCGCGCAGCGCCTGCTTTCCGCGTGCCGCGCCGAAGCGCAGTCCCTCCGGAAGCGCCCAGACCGTTTCGAGCAGGCGGTGGTCGAGCAGCGGCACGCGCACCTCGAGCGAAACGGCCATCGAGGTGGTGTCGGTATCGCGCAGCAGCCGATTCTCGATGAAGTTCGCCAGCTCGAGCCGGGACACGATTTCGCGCGCGTTCCCGCGACGCGTCAGCTCGTCGAGTTCGACGCGGCGCTCAGCGCACAGACCGTGATCGGATGTGCTTCCCGGACGCCGCCCGAGCAACTGCCCGTGCGCGCTCTCGGTGTAGAGCGCATAGGCCGCCTGGTACAGCTCGACCCAGGACAGGTCCGACCCCAGCACGTCGGCGAGCTTGCCCCAGCGCGTCTGTGGAGGAAAGGCTGCGCCGGTTCCGCCGCGCAGCCGGAGCAGCTGCTCGCCGCAGCGCCGACGCAGTCCGCGCGGCATCCAACCCAACCACGCCGCGACACGTCGCGCGCGCGGCAGATCCTCGAAGCTCTTGTAGCCGCCGAACAGCTCGTCCCCCCCCGTCCCGGCCAGCGCCACGGTCACCCCGCGTTCGCGCACCGCGCGGCTGACGAAGTAGCTGTTGATGCCGTCAAAGGTCGGCTGGTCGAGGCTGCCCAACGCTTGCGGCAAGTCACGTCCAAACTCGGACTTGGTCAGCAGGATCTCATGGTGCTCGCTGTGGATCGAGTCGGCCACGGAGCGCGCGTGGGCGGACTCGTCGAAGGCCTGCTCCTCGAACGCGATGTTGAACGTCCGCACGGGCTGGGTACGCGCCTGCATCGCGAGCCGGGCCACGGCGCTCGAGTCGATTCCTCCGGACAGGAACACGCCCAGCGGAACATCGGAGAGCAAGTGGCACTGGACGGTCTGCTGAAGGCACGCGCGCAGGTCCTCGAGCGTGGCCGTTCCGCGAGCCTCGATCGGCAGCGACCAGTAGCGCCGCGGTGCGACCCGCGGTTGTTCGGCTCGTATCTGCACGAAGTGCGCGGCGGGCAGCAGCTCGATCCCGGCGACGATCGTTTGCGGCCCCTGCACGAAGCCGTTCCACAGGTAGCTCGACAGGCCGTCGCCCGAGAGTCGCCGCTCGACGAGCCCGGTCGCGAGCAGCGCGCGCAATTCCGAGGCGAACAGGATCGCGCTGCCCCCGGTCGCGGAGCGCGCGCTGGCCAAGTAGAGCGGCTTGATGCCCAGCCGGTCGCGCGCCAGCGATAGCGTCTGCGTGCGCGGCTCCCACACGGCGAAGGCGAACATGCCACGCAGATCGCCCAGACAGTCCGGACCGCGACGCGCCCAGTCCCGCAGCAGCACCTCGGTGTCCGATGTCGTGCGGAAGCGCTCGCCGGCCCGTTCGAGCCCCTCGCGCAACTCGGGGAAGTTGTACAGCTCCCCGTTGTACGTGATCACGGCCCCGCCCGACGGCTCGTGCATCGGCTGCGCCGATCGCGGGTCCGGATCGAGGATCGACAGGCGCCGGTGACACAGAAAGACCCCGCTTCCGCCTTGCGGGCCGACCGAGGACCACTCGCCGGATCCGTCCGGCCCGCGATGGGACTGGGCCTGCGACGCGCGCCGGACGGCGTCGATCAGTTCGGCATCGAGTTGACCGACCGCTCCCGCTATGCCGCACATCGGAACACGTGGAGCCCCAGGCCGGGGAAGGAATGGCGGGGCGCGGACCTTGCGCGGCGAGGGATGCGACTTGGTCTGCGCTGCATCTGCATCCGCTTCCTTGTACCGCGCGCACATGCCCGACGGAATCCGACAGCGGGCGACACGCGAGAAAAAAACGCTCTCCACTCGCCGAGAAAGAAACTCCCACCCCCTTGGCCGCTAGTTGGGCTCCCGCGTCCGGCCGAACGCGAAACCTCAAGAAATCCGCTCCACGTGCACGAAAGATGCACGCCAGGAGACGGTGCACGGCGGCGGGCAGTGGGGCCTGCTCCGCACACCGGTGGGTGCAGGGGATGAAAGAGGTTCACCGGCTCGAAGCGGCTCGACCGCATGCTCGCGCGTCCGAGTTGCAAGCTCGGCCTAGGGCAGGTTCGGGACATACGCGGGCTCGCGACCGCCATCCCGGATGGAGAGCGCTCACCATCGGCTCGCTCGCGCTGTGCGGGCTCGCTTGTGGCGGCGGGGGCGGCGGTTCCGACGGAGACTCCGCCCCCAGTACCGCGCTGCTCGTCTCGCCTGGCAACGGCTGGTCGCCGGTGCTGACGCCCCAATCCGAACCGTCGCAGGTCACGCACGATTTCGTGCTGAGCAACCAGGGCGAGGACCCCATTCAGTGGTCGGTCACGACCGGCTCCCACTGGCTGGTGGCCGACCAGAATTCCGGATTGATCGAGAGTACGAGCGCCACCACCGTGACCGTCGCGCTCAACGAAGAAGTGGCGGCGGGGCTCGAGCCGGGAATCCACTTGACGGAGCTCACGTTCCAGAACCTCTCCTTCGTCGAGCCGGACACGGTCGTCGAGGTCTCGCTGAACGTCTTGTCCTCCGGCGTGGCGGCGCTGGTCGAACCCCCCGAAGGCTTGCTGGCCTCGGGGCCCGTCGCGGGCCCGTTCCAGAACACGACGATCCCCTACACGGTCACGAACACCGGTACGGAGCCGCTGCAGTGCCAGATCGTCTCGACGGCGCCGTGGATCGAACTGTCGGGCGACACCAGTGCCACGCTATCTTCGAGTGAATCCATGTACGTGACCGCAGGGGTCAATTCGCTCGCGGCAGCCGTGCTGGCCGCGGGAACCTATACCGGGAACGTCGAGTTCCTCGACGTCGGCGCGGGCGCCGTGATCGATACACGCACGATCACCCTGGAGGTGTCGACCTCGGGAGGGGGCGACGGCTGGACCCAGCTCAGCAAGAGCGTCGACACGCGTTCGGTCTACGTCTCCTCCAGCTTGGGCGACGATGCCAACGACGGACTCACCGAGAACACGCCCAAGCGCACCTTGCAGGCGGCCCGCCCGCTGATCCGCGACGGTTACCCGGACTGGCTGTTGTTGCGCAAGGGCGACGAGTGGAGCTACGCGTTCGAGCGCTGGGAGACCTCCGGTCGATCGGCCTCCGAACCGCAGGTGTTGACCAGCTATGGTCCGGGCACCACGAGGCCGAAACTGCTGACCGGCGACAAGGCCGGCATCATGTCGCTGCAGAACTACGTGACGCCGCCGCAGACCGACTTGCTCTCCCACATCCGCGTGGTCGGGCTGCACTTCGAATGCAACGGATACAGCGGCTGGGGAGACGGCCCGGTCGGCGTGCGCCTGCTGACCTGGGTCAAGGATTTCCTGGTCGAGGACTGCAAGTTCGAGAAGTACGGGACCGCGGTGGTGATCCAGGGCCTGTCCAACAAGAAGCACGACGACGTGCGTCTGCGGCGCAACGTGATCGCCGACTGCGACTCCCTCGATTCAAACATGAAGCCGCAGGGCGTGTACGCCCAAGAGGCCAGCAACGTACTGATCGAGGAGAATCTGATCGACCGCGTCGGCCTCTCGAATCCGTCGATCTTCCGCCACGCCATCTACGTCGACAGCGAGGGCAATCAGAACTTCACGGTCCGCGGCAACATCATCTCGAACACGTCTTCGCACGGCATCCAACTGCGCCCGGGCGGCATCATCGAGAACAACCTGATCGCGCGTACATCGATTGCCATCACGCTGGGTTCCTACGAGAGCTACCAGCCGAATTCGATCTGCCGACAGAACGTCATTCTTGACGGGAAGAACATCCTGCCGAGCAAGCCCCGCGGCTGGGGCATCACGTTCGACAATGCCGGCCCGTCGCTGATCCAGGACAACATCGTGTGCAACGCGCCCGATGCGAGCGACGGCCGTCCGATCGAGGTCAACATCATCGAGACTTCGAAGAGCTGGGGCCTCCTGTTCGTGCACAACATCGTCTACGGCTGGCCCGGCGCGGCACTGAACCTGCAGTACAAGGTCGATGCGAACCAGGACATGCACCTCAGCGGCAACATGTTCCGGGCCAAGGGATCCGGACTCGCGCTCGAGCTCGACGACGTCAACACGGTCGGGGAAGTCACGTCCCAGAACAATTCGTTCTACTCAGGCGCACCGTCGAACCAGTGGATCCAGGTCGGCGGAAGCGCCGATCTCGTGAGCGTCGCCGGCTTCAAGTCGATGGTGAACGACACGACGTCCTATTCCGTGGCGAGCGCGGGCGCGGGATTCCCGTCGCCGGACGACCGCACGGTGGCCCACTACAACGAGACGCTGGGCGGGACGAAGAGCCATGACGCGTTCATGGCGGAAGCACGCCTGCAATCGCGCGACTACTGGCGCCCGCAATACACCGCTCAGGCGGTCAACGACTGGGTGCGCGCGGGTTTCGGCCAGTAGGGCTCGCGGACACGGTCGAACGAGGGCGCAGCCCCACGGGATGGCTAGGAAGCGAGCGGCTCCGCAGCGGCCGGCGCCGGCTCGGCCGGCGCGCGTGCCCGGCGCTGGAAGCGCAAGGGGCCGAGCCCGGCCAGCCCGCCCAGCGAGAGCACGAGCAGTGGATTGGGAAAGTCGTTGAACAGGCCGTCCACCGCGTACAGGCACGCCGTCACGGCCAGCGCGATCGCCGGAATCAAGGCGGGTAGACGCCAGGCCCCGCGCGGAAGCCCGCGCATCGACCTCAGCACCGGAACGGCGAAGGCCGCGAGCAGGCTGGCGAGCCCGAACAGGCCCGTCTTGCCCAGTGCAATGACCCAGGATCCGTCGGTCACCGAGCGATCGTTGCCCATCTCGTCGTAGACGCGCGAGCGGCCCCAGCCGCCCCAGCCGAGCAACGGACGCTCCAGCGCCTTGTCGATCAGGATGTTCTCGTTCTCGAGGCGGAATTCGAAGGACTGCGCGCGCCCCTCGTGCAGCAGCGAGACCGCGTCCACGACCTCGGCCGCGGACCAGGTTCCGGTACCGCGCACCAGCGCATAGGTCGGCGGCAGGAACGCGAGCAGCCAGAGCAGCCATGCGCTGCGCCAGCGCAGCGAGACGTACAGGACGGCCGCTCCCCCGAACAAGAGCACGGTCGCCCCAAGGTTCTTGCACAACAACGTGACCGCCAACAGTCCGGTGAGCAGCAGCACGGTCGGCAGCGGTCCAATGCGGCGCGGCTGCCCCGCCATCCACAGCGCGACTCCGCACATGCAAGCCGCGGTCAGGTAGATGCCGAGTTCCAACGGATTGGCCAGGAACACCGACGGCCGCGAACCCCAGGCTCCAAGCTCCTCGAGGTAGCGGATGCCACCGTAGACTTCGACGCCGTAGACATAGCGGTGCAGCGTCGGACTCATCCGCACTTCCCACAGGCACAGCGGCGCGTACAACACGCCACCGATGAACGTCGCTCGCGCCAGATCGGCGAGGCCGTCCGGAGTCGCGAAGTACAGGCGCCCGAGCAAGTACGGAACGCCCCAGGTCAGCGCCACGGCGAGCGCCGACATGGCTCCATCGTAGACCCCCAGGCCGTTGCTCAAGGACGAGCAGAACGGCGCCGCACACCAGCACAGGATCGGCAGGTCGTACCAACGCGGCCGAAAGGAGAACAGGCGCGCGCCGTCGAAGAGCAGGACCCCGAGCAGCATGCCGAGGCTCGCCGTCAGGCGCCGGTCGAAGTCCAGGAACCCCTTCGTTTCGAGCCGCACCGCGGGCAGGAACAGCCATGCGCCGACCACGGTCACGAGCAGCGCGCTGCGCGGCTTCAGCAACGCGAACAAGAGGATCGCGATGGCGATCCATCCGTACAGCGCGATCGGGATCAGCTCGGTCAAGAGGCGCGCTGGCTCCGGAAATCCTCCACGACGCGCTCGAAGAACGCGAGCCGGCGCCGCGCGAGCTGGGTGGGGTTGAATTCGCGCGCGATGTGGGTGAAGGCCGCAGCGCCGAGCCTCGCCGCGTACTCGGGATCGTCGAGGAGTTCCAGCATGCACTCGGCCAGCGCGGCGTCGTTCCCGGCCGGAAAGCACAGGCCGGTCTTGCCGTGAAGCACGTGCTCGGGGAGCCCGCCCTGGTCGGCGACGATCGTGGGCGTCCCGAATGCCAGTGATTCCATCGCGGCCAGCGAGAAGTTCTCGTAGCGCGAAGCAGTGAAGGTGGCCAGCGCGTTCCGATACCGTTCGGCCAGCGCGCGCGGGTCGATCTGTCCGGTCAGCACGACGCGTCCGGAGGCCAGCGCTCCCGGGATCCGCGCCTCGATGTAGTCCTTCAGCGTCCAACGCCGGCCTTCCGGGTCGGTGACGCCGCGGTCGGGTCCGACGAAGACGAGCCTGGCTCGGGCGTTCCGCGCGGCGACTCGCGCGAACGCATCGATGGCGATATCGCCCCCCTTGTGCCGGTCGAAGCGTCCGACGAACAGCAACTCGTTGCGATCGCAGCCAGCGAGTTTCCAGGGACCTTTCCCGTGGTGGTCCCCGATCGGGAACGGAAGGACCTCCTCGTGGCGTGCCGCCAGCCCATAGCGCTGCTTCGAGCGCTGGAGCACGTCGCGCGACGGTCCGATCAGCGCGAAGGCGTTGCGCAGCGTCTCGCCCTCGGCCTCGATGCGCAGCTGCATCTCGGTCGCGTTCGCGCCGTCGAACAGCGGACCGTGCAAGAACCACGGGCCGTTCAAGGTCACGGCCACCGGGATCGGCGCGCGCCGCGCAACCTCGCTCGCCCAGCCGAACGACTCCTCCATCTCGAGCACATCGACCTTGCCGGCGGCGATCAGGGGTTCGATCGCGCGCCAGATCCGATCGGCCATCTCCAGCCGGTGGGTCTGGTACGGCGCCGTGCGCCAGGCGACCCAGCGCGCCGGCCGCGCGAACAGGCTGGTGGGTCGCGGCGGCGGCAGCGCGTGCACATCGGTCTCGCCCGGCTCCGGTCGGCCTTCCACCGCGATCACCTGGATTGGGACCCCGATATCGCGGAAGGCCAACCGTAGACATTCCACTCCCGTGACGATGCCGTTGGCGTACTTCGAACGCGGCCAGCCCGGCGACAGCATCGCGATCGAGAGCGGCCGCTTGCCACCGTCGGCGCGCGAGGAGGCATGGGCAATCGAATTCGAAACGGGTTGGGTCACGCGAGCCACCTCAGAAGGAGCCAGGTCGGGAAGAACGCAACGGCGAAGCACAGCGGCGCGATGCACTCGCGCGACAGTCGCAACAATTTCTCGCGGCGAAGGCCCGTCCACAAGACCGCGAGCGGACAGAGCTCGCTCGCGACGCCCGCCACGAGCAGGCCTTGCAGTCCGCCGCAATACCAGCCGATCGGATACCCGATCAACGCACCGGCCGCGCGGGCCGCCACCGGCCAGACCTGGAACTGCAGGCGGTTCATCGCGACCAGGCACGACTGGCACGTGTCGGAGGCGCACTGCAGTCCCACGCCGACGCACATCAGCCGGAACATCCAGCCCGCGTCGGCATAGCGCGCATCGTACATGCGCGCGATCAACCACGGCCCCGAACCGGCCAGCACGCCCAGCGGAACCTGGACCAGCACGTCCATGCGCAGGCGCGCCCGATAGAAGGCGCGCTGCAGCTCGTGCGGACGCTCGCGCGACAGGCTGCTCAGCGCGGGAAACAGCACCTCGCGCGAGAGCTTGTACCCGACCTGCAGCAGCGCATCCGCGAGGTACGATCCGACGCCGTACACGCCGAGCACGGCCGTGCCGGCCAGGTGACCCAGCATCAGCCGATCGGTCTGCTTGGCCAGGAACTGCAGCGCGCTGCCGAGCGTGATCAGGCGACCGAAGTGGTACAGCGAACGCGCGTCGTCGCGATCGATGTGCAGGCGATTGCGCTCGCCCGGCAGAACGGAGTGGCTGAGCCAGGTGCGACCGAGCGCCGCTGCCACCGCGCCGAGCACGAGCACCCACACCGAAGGTGCGAGGAACGCCAGCGGGAGCATCACGGCCAGCCCGATCAACTGGGCGCCGATGTCCATCAGCGCCAGGCGACCCAACTGCAGGTGCCGCCGCGCGCTCAGCACGTTCGTCGAGGCGAAGGAACCGATCCACACCGAACCGGCCGCGACCGGCAGGATCTGGAACAGGAGCGGCTCGTCGTAGAAACGCGCGGCCGGGTAGGCCAGCAGGGCCGCCACGGCCCACAAGCCCAGGCCGCGCACGATCCCGAGCGTCCAGGCGGTGTTCAGGAATCGCCGATCGTCGCCGCGCTCGTGACGCACGATGGCGGCCGAAATGCCGAAGTCCGACAGCATCTCGAGCCCGGTCAGCAGGCTCCAGACGATCGTCATCACTCCGAATGCTTCGGGATACAGCGCGCGCGTCAGGACGAGGTTGCTCGCCAGGCGCAGCGCCTGTCCGGCTCCGAATCCGGCCACGCTGACCAGCGAGCCGCGCACCATCCGCTCGCGCAACGAGGGCGCGGCGCCGGGCGACTTGTCCGCCGGCAGACCGGCAGCGGCTTCCGCGCCCGCCGGAACCTCCCCGCGCTCCATTTCGGCTAGGACCGATCCCGGCGCGTGATCTTCTTCGCGGCGCGCTTGGCACGCCGCAGCGTGTCGCTAACATCGCGCGAGAGTTGCTCGAGCGGCATCAGGAGTTTCCCGCGCAACTGTTCGGTCGGCCGCGCGCGGAAGATCGTCGTGTGGTCCTTGCCATCCCAGCCGGGCGGAGCGGCCAGCGTGTAGTAGTAGGCCGCGAAGGACTTGCGGAAGACCCCGGCGGGGCAATGCACCGGCGCCACGCCGTGATAGCTCTTCTCGCTGGTCTCGAAGAGCACGCAGCGGTTCAGGAGCGGCTCGACCGAGCGGTGGCAGACCTTGACCGGCTCGTCCCACAGCTCGAGCTGCCCGCCCCATTCCGCGCGCCAATCCTGATTGAGGAACACGAGCACGTTCAGGCAGCGAAACCAGCCCGAGGACTCGAGCCGGTTGAAGTCGACGTGCACGTCGAGCCGGCCGCGCGGGCCGGTGGCGTGCATGCCGCCTCCGACCAGCGCCTGGTCGGCGAGCAGGTCCGGCTTGCCGGTGACGAACGACATGCGCTCCAGGAAGGCAGGACTGGCGAGCAGCGCGTTCAGGCGCTGCACCGGCTCGGGGAAGACCTTCGCATCGGTGATCTGGATCTTGCCGCGCTCGTTGAGCCCGGCGAACTCGCGGCCCAGCGCGCGTGCCTGTTCGAGGCTCGGATAGGCGTCACTGACCTGGCGCGCGAAGGCGGGGTCGAGCAGGCCGTCGATCACGATGTGCGGAAACGGCTGCGCGCTCGCGAACTCGCGGCGCAGGCGGTCCCAATCGATGTGCGAATTCAGCATGGAGGTTGGCGGAAGGCCGTTCAGCCGACCCTTGACGGCGACCATTGTAGAGATCCCTCGGTCAGCGCTGCATCATTCGACCGAATCGGGCTGCGCCTTCACTCGCGACCAGACCAGGGCCTCGAGCCGGCAGACATTGGTGCGCAGCGAAAACTCGCGCTCGACGCGCTGCCGACCCGCGCTGCGCAGCCGCTCCCCGAATTCGGCGTCGGTGCGCAAACGCTCCAGCGAGGTCGCGAGCGCATCGAGCCGGCTCGGGACGAAAAAGATTCCCGTCCTCCCGTCCTCGATCAGCTCGTGCAGAGCCGGCAACTCCCCGCACACCACCGGCAGGCCGCACGCCATGGCCTCCATCAACACGACCGGCAGGCCGTCTCGATCGCCTTGGCTGTCGACGCGGCAACCGAGCGCGAATACGTCCGCCGAACCCATCAGTTCGCGCACGCGAGCGTTCTCGACCGCGCCGAGCCACTGGACCCGGGCGGCGATGCCGAGTTCCGCCGCCCGCGCCTCCAGGCGCGCGCGCTCCGGCCCGTCGCCCGCGACGGTCAGACGCCAGGGCCGAGCCGCGCGCGCATCCAGGCGCGCCAGGCCGTCGAGCAGCAGGTCGACCCCCTTGTTCTCGACCAGCCGGCACACCGTCAACACCTCGAAGGTCGGACGCGCGCGGACGTCCGCGGTTGGCGGGCGCCACTCGTCGAGGTCCACGCCGCAGCGCACCACGTGCAGGCGCCCGGCACAGGCGGGCTCGATCGCGCGGTAGAACTCCGCGTGCCAGTCGGTGATGCAGGCAACGAAGCTCGCGCGCGCGAGCTTGCGCCGCAACAAGGCGCGCTGGATGAAGATGTCGTTGGCGTGCCCGGTGAAGCTGAAGGGCAGCCGCGCCTGGCGCGCCGCGTACATGCCGACGCTGGTCGGCGCATGCGCGAAATGGCAGTGCAGGTGCGCGACGCCGGCGCGGCGCAGGTGTCGCGCGAGCGCGATGCCCGCCACCGCCTGCGCGAGCAGGCGGGCCCGCGGAAGGACTCCCATCGGCTCGCCCGGAACGCACGCGTCGCACAGCGCCAGC
>VGZE01000070.1 GCA_016872755.1 Planctomycetota bacterium | reverse complement strand
ACGCGCGGCCGGCAGCTCCCCCGCCGAGAGCAACACCTGCCAGCGCAGCCGCGGCGAGCGCGCGGCGGCCGCACGCCAGTTGGCGAGCACTTCGTCGTCGGTCGCGGCCGCGAGCTCGCCCGCGCGGATCGCCGCGAGCTCGGCATCGAGCGAGCGCGGCAGGATCTCGGCCGCCGCTGTGCTCTTCGCGCCCGCACGCTGCGCATCGGTGCGCCGCACGCGCCAGATCCGCCCCAGTCCGGTCGGCTGCGCCAGCCCGCGCGACTCGACCTGCTTGCGCAGGAACGACGTGACGAACAGCTTGTGCTGGATCACGCCGCGATACATGTCGACGACGTACAGCGCGCCGTCGGGCCCCAGCGCGAGCGAGACCGGCCGGAAACGCTCGTCGGTCGAGGTCAGGAAGTCGCGGCCGTCCGCGCGGCGCGTCGGCCGCGCCTTGGCGCGACCGAGCTCGTCCTCGGCGAGCTCGACGCGCGCGACCAGATTGCCGGCGGGTTCGCATACGAAGACCGAGTCGGTCGCCTCGGCGCCCAGCAGCTCAGCGCGCTCGCGCGGCACGTACAGCGGCGCGCAGGCGGCCGTGTAGCGCGCCAGCCGCCCGTCCTCGCGCAGCACGCCGTCGCGATAGCCGCGGTTGACGCCCGCATTGACGCGCGCGCTCTCGACGCTGCGGTCCTCGAGCACGCGCAGGTCGGCGCCGAGCGCGGTGCCGAGCGCCGGATTGCGCACCGCGTAGCGCGGCGGGATGGCCGCCATGCGCAGCGGATCCTCGTTCGAATTGAAGTACTGCCTCCCGCTCGCATCGAGCGAGATCCCCCACTGGCCGCGCGCGTTCGCGCCGACGCGCACGAGCCGCCCAGGAGCCGAGGCGTCCTCGAATGCGTAGTCCCACGGCACGTTCGCGCACAGGTAGCGGCCGTCGGGCGCCTGCACGAGCCCGTTGATCGCGTGCTCGGGGCTGTCGAGGCCGCCCAGGCCGCGATCCCAGACCTCGCGGCGCTCGAATTTCCCGTCCTCGTCCTCGTCGGCGAACCACAAGAGTTCAGGCGGCGCGAGCACGAGCCAGCCGCCGCGGCACGGCGCGAGCGCGCGCGGCAACGCGAGGCCGTCGGCGATCAGGCGGCGCTCGTCGCAGTGCCCGTCGCCGTCAGTGTCCTCGAGCAGCACGGCGCAGCCCGTCGCCGCGCGTTCTGCCGTACCGTCGACGTCGGGCATGTACGCGCGCATCTCGCACACGGCCGGCGCGCCGCGTTCGTCGAAGGCGATGCAGACCGGGTCGCCGAGCAGCGGCTCGGAAGCGACGAGTTCGATCGTGTAGCCGGCGGGAAGCGCGAAGGTGGCCAGCTCCTGCTCGGGCGTCAGCACCGGGGCTGCCGGAACCACGATCGAAGCCGACAGCGGCGGTTGCGCCTCCCCCTCGACGTCGCCGCGCTGCGCAAACGCGAGCGGACTCGCGAGGCAGGCGCAGGTAGCGGCGACCGCCGCGCTACGCGCCGCCGTCCATGCTCTTGATGAAGGCATCCGCCTCGGCGATCGAGCGCTCCATCTCGGACACCAGCTTGGCCACGTCGCCCTCGACCGACACGAGGTCCTTGTCGAGCGAGGCGATCGCCATCGCGTTCAGGTTGTGCTTCAGGTACAGCACGCGATCCTTGAAGGCCGCCAGCACCGGGTCCATCTTCGCCTCGGCCTTGCGCATCGCCGAGATGAGGTCCTGGTAGCGGCGCTGCGTGTCGGCGAGTTGCGCCTTCGACTTCGACTTCAGCTCGATCGACTGGTACTGGTCGATTTCCGCGGACCACTCGTCGAACAGCGCCTCGGCCACGCCCTCGATCGCGTCGATGCGCTCGCCGACCTCCTCGACGCTCGCCGCGCAGTCGTCCTGACGGCCCTTCAGGTCCTCGTACAGGTCCTCGAGCTCACCGCCCTTGAAGCCGGTGGCGGCCTTGAAAGCGGCCAACGCGTCCTGGAACTCCTGCTTCGCCTCGAGTTGGGCCTCGCGGCCGTCCTCGACGCGCGCGACGAGTTGCTCGCGCTTGGGGATGCCGAGCTTCTCTTTGAGGCCGATCACGGCCGACTGGCAGGACGTGCCGACGGCGGTCAGCGCGAGCAGCCCGGCTGCGAGACGCGCGCGCATGCCGGTCGCGGCGCGGAGACTCACTTCACGTCCCACTTGTCGCCGGACCAGATCAGATCCTGCAGCTTGCCTGGACCGCGCTTGGCGACCGCGGCCTGCACCTGCTTGTTCATCCCCTCGTCGAAGGTCGGTGACTGGATCGAGCGGAAGATGCCGATCGGCGTCGGGCTGCCCGGCTGCTCGGCCATCTCGGAGAGCACGAACGCGGCCGCCGCCGAGCGCGTGCTCGGATCCCACGACGTCGCTTCGGCCGGCGCGACGACGCGCGCTTCGGCCGCGTCGATCTTGATGCCCTTGTCGAGCTGCTTGCCGTAGACGAGCGGCTTGCCCGGGATGAGGTCGACCGTCTTGTCGTCGCGCACGCTGCGCTCGATCACCTCGTCGAAGCAGCCGTCGTTGAAGATCACGCAATTCTGGAAGATCTCGACGAAGGCCGTGCCCTTGTGCTTGGCGGCCGCCTCGAGCACCGCGAGCATGTGCTTCTGGTGCGTGTCGATCGTGCGCGCGATGAAGGTCGCGCCGCAGCCGAGCGCGAAACGGATCGGGTCGACCGCGCGGTCGACCGAGCCCATCGGCGAGGTCTTGGTCTTGAGGCCCGGCGGCGAGGTCGGCGAGTACTGGCCCTTGGTCAGCCCGTAGATCTGGTTGTTGAACAGCAGCACCTTCACGTCGATGTTGCGGCGCAACAGGTGCAGCATGTGATTGCCGCCGATCGACAGGCCGTCACCGTCGCCGGTCGCGATCCACACCTGCAACTCGGGATTGGCGGTCTTGATCGCGGTCGCGAAGGCCGGCGCGCGCCCGTGGATCGAGTGCAGCCCGTACGTGTTCATGTAGTACGGGAAGCGCGACGAGCAGCCGATGCCGCTGACGAAGCACAGCTGATGGCGCGGCACGCCGAGCTGCGCGAGCAGCTGCTGCACGGCGTTCAGGATCGAATAGTCGCCGCAGCCGGGGCACCAGCGCACTTCCTGGTCGGACTTGTAGGCCTTCTTGTCGAGCGGCGCGGGCTTGGGCGCGGTCGTGGTCGGGACGATGTCGTCGGGCATGGTGGTTCTCGGGGCTCGAGAGCGGTGGGATGCGAGTGGGACGGGCGACTAGCGACCGAGCAGCGACTTCACCTTCGCCACGAGCTCGTGCACGCGGAAAGGCAGACCCTGCACCTTCGGGTAGGACACGAAGTTCCGTTGCGGGAACTCGCCGCGCAACACGCGCACGAGCTGTCCGAGGTTCATCTCGGGCACGAGCACGGTCTTGTAGCGCGCGAAGATCTCGTCGAGGCCGTGCGGCAGCGGCCAGACGTGGCGCAGGTGCATGCGCGCGACCTCGATGCCCTGCTCGGCGAGCATTTCCTGCGCGCCCCAGATCGAGCCGTAGGTCGAGCCCCAGCCGAGCAGCAGCACCTCGCCGCGCGCGGGCCCCTCCACCTTGGGAGTCGGGATCGAATCGCGCACCTTCATCACCTTGGCGGCGCGCATGTTGACCATGAACTCGTGGTTCTCGGCGTCGTAGGAGATGTGGCCGGTCAGGTGCGCCTTCTCCAGACCGCCGACGCGGTGCTCGAGACCCACCGTGCCGGGCTTGACCCACGGACGCGCGAGGTCCGCGTTGCGGTCGTAGGGCAGGAAGTTCTCGACCTCGGTGCGGAAACGGGCCGGGAACGACTTCAGCTCCTCGAGCTTGGGCAGGCGCCAGGGCTCGGACCCGTTGGCGATGTAGCCGTCGGAGAGCAGGATCACGGGCGTCATGTACTGCACCGCGATCCGGCAGGCCTCGACCGCGCAATCGAAGGAGTCCGACGGCGTCGCGCAGGCGATGACCGGCAGCCAGGCCTCGCTGTTGCGGCCGAAGATCGCCTGCAAGAGGTCGGCCTGCTCGGTCTTGGTGGGCAGGCCCGTCGACGGTCCGCCGCGCTGCACGTTGACGATGACGAGCGGCAGTTCGATCGCGATCGCCAAGCCGATCCCCTCCTGCTTGAGAGCGAGGCCGGGGCCCGAGGTCGAGGTGACGCCGAGGTGGCCCGCGTAGGAGCCTCCGATCGCCGCGCAAACGGCCGCGATCTCGTCCTCGGCCTGCATCGACAACACGCCGAACTGCTTGTAGCCCGCCAGCGACTCGAGGATCGGCGAGGCCGGCGTGATCGGGTAGGAGCCGATGAAGATCTTCAGACCCGCCAGCTCCGCGCCGGCGACCAGACCCATCGAGAGGGCCTGGTTGCCCATGATGTTGCGATAGGTGCCGGGCGGCAGCACGTCGCACTTGGGCACCTCGAAGCGGCCCTGGAACAGCTCCTGGATGTCGCCGGCGTTGAAACCGGCGCGCAGCGCCTTCTGGTTCGCCTCGACCATGGCCGGTTCCTTGGCGAACTTCTCGGCCAACCACTTCAGGGTCGGCTCCATATCGCGGTTGTAGAGCCAGTACATCAGGCCGAGCGTGTAGAAGTTCTTGCAGCGCTGAACCTCCTTCGGCGACAGCGTCGAACCCGCCAGCGCCTCGATCACGCGCTTGTTGATGTCGATCTCGATCACGCGGTACGCGTCGAGCGAGTGGTCCTTGAGCGGGTTCGACGTGAGCCTGGCCTTGGCCAGATCCGAGTCGCCGAACTGCCCGGTGTTGACGATCACGATGCCGCCGGGCTTGAGGTCCTTGATGTTGACCGCCAAAGCGGCCGGGTTCATCGCGACGAGCACGTCCGGCGCGTCGCCGGGCGTGTGGATGTCGGAGGACGCGAAGCGGATCTGGAAGCCCGACACGCCCGGCTGCGTGCCCGCGGGCGCGCGGATCTCGGCCGGGAAGTCGGGGAAGGTCGCCAGGTCGTTGCCGAACAACGCCGCCGTGTGCGTGAACTGGCTGCCGGTGATCTGCATGCCGTCGCCGGAGTCGCCGGCGAAGCGGATCACGACACTGTCGATGAGCTGGAGCGGGAGCTCGGAAGTCGATTGAGGCATCGGAGCGAACCGGGGCGAAGGCGCTGGGATGGAGCGGAAGCCTAGAGCATAGATCCGCGCGACGCCTGCGTCACGCCGCCCGCCGCCGGCGGCTCCGAATTATTTCTTGCGCCGGTTCGCCGCCTGCGCCTGCGCCAGCTTCTGCTGCTGTTGCGCGCGCTCCATCGCCTTGGCGAACAGCGCGCAGCCGGGCTTCTCCTGGCCCTTGTCCGGGATCGAGTCGTCGATCGGCCAGATCCGCTTGATCACGGTCTGCTCGAGGATCGCGCAGGTCGAACTGGTGATCATGTACAGCGACAGGCCGGCCGCGTAGTCGTACAGGAACACGCCCATCAGCACCGGCATGAACATCAGGATGCGCTGCATCTTGAGCGCCTGCTCGTCGGTCGGCTTGGGTGCCGTCAGCTGTTGGCCGAGCCACAGCGCGACCATCAGGATCGGCAGCAGGTTGAAGTGCCGGATGTCGATCGTCGTGAATCCCAGCGGCAGGCTCCAGCCGAGCTCGAACATCTGGTCGGGCAGCGACAGGTCGTGGATCCAGCTGACGAACGGCGCCTGGCGCAGGTCGAAGCTGGCGCGCAACGCGGCGAAGAGGCCGAAGAAGATCGGCATCTGCAGGAACACCGGCAGGCAGCCGCCCAACGGAGGGAACAGCCCCTCCTCCTGCATCAGCTTGGCCTGGGCCTCGCGCAGCTTGCCCGGATCCTTCTCGTACTTCTTCTTGATCTCGTCCATGCGCGGCTGCACGCGCTTCATCTTCTTCGCGTGCCGCGCCATCGCGGTCTGCGAGCGCCGGTTGAGCGGGAAGATGGCCAGGCGCACCAGCAGCGTCAGCAGGATCACCGCGAAGCCCCAGTTCCCGCACAGGCCGTGGAACATCTTCAGCGTCGCGGTGAGCACGCGCCCGATGCCGGCGAACATGCCCAGGTCATGGTCGACGATCAGCGTGAACGGCCGGAGTTCCGGGCGGGCCTGATCCTCGAACAGTTCGCGCTGCTTGGGACCGACCCACAACGCGAAGCGGCGGCGCTCCTCGCTCCCCTGCGCCGGCAGCGCCAGGCCCAGATCGACGATCGGCTTCAAGTACTGGCGCAGCCCCGGCACGCCGGGGAGCGCGTGCGCGTCGTCGCCGTTGGCGCGCTCGTAGCGCACCGACTCGAGCGCGGCGGCCGATACATCGTCGAGCGGTCGCAGCAGCACCGCGAAGTACTTGTTGTGCACGCCGGCGAACAGGACCCGTCCGGGCGCGGTCAGCGCGCCGGGCGCAAGCTCCTTGGGATTGGCTGTGGCACTGTGCAGCTCGGGCAGCTCGTCGGGCTCCTGCGAGGCCGCCACGACCTGCGGCTCGACGTAGTACTTGTCGCCCTGCGCCTCGGGCATCCAGGCCGCCGGCGTGAAGTGGAACAGGCGCGAGCCGCCCTCACCGGCGCCCTCGTTGCGCAGCGCGAGCTCGACGTCCAGCTCGTAGGTGCCGCTCTTCCAGCGCACGACCTTCTCGAACACGGCCCCGGTGCCGGGGGCGTGACGGAAACGCACCGACAGCGGCGCGCCACCCGCGTCGCGCTCGACTTCCATCGTCCACAGTGCCTGCTCGAGCGGCGTGCGCGCGAGCGCCGCGCTCGACGCGCTGGTCGACAGCTCGAGCGAGCCTCCGCCCAGCGTCCGACGAGCTCCGGTGCTCGCGCCGATCGGCACGGGCAGGTCGCTCGCCAGCAGGCGCGTCCACGACCCTGGGTCGGCCTGCACCGCCTCGGCCAGGCCGCCGTGCACGAAGTAGTTGCCCAGGCGCAGGTCGAGCAGCCGCGCGCCGCGATTCGTGAACGTCGCGCGCATGTAGCCCGGCTGGCCGGGCTTGCCGAACTCCAGCGTCTCGGTGCGCTCGCTGTCGTCCTCGATCAGCGGGCCGATCACCGGCGGCGCGGGCGCGACGGGCGCGGCGGGCGTGGCACCGCTCGGCGCGGCGGCCTGCCCCGCCGGCTGGGTTTGCGCATCCGACTGAGCGAGCGCGGGCGGCGAGAGCGGCTCGACGCGCTTGGGCGGCGGGCGGCCCCAGGGCGTGAACTGCCAGCCGATCAGGATCAGCGCCGCGAGCACCAGGAAGATCGCGAGGCGCGGCGAGAACGGTGATTCTTGTTGCATCGGCGGACGGTGGCGCTGCGGGGGGTGATGGGCTGGCGCTCAGCGCCCGACCGCCAGGCGCTCGGCCAGGTACTCGGGCAACTCGGAAATGCCGCGGATCTCGCGCATCGCGGTCTCGATGTCGTACTCGAGGCGCCGGAAGGTGACCGCTTCACCGTCCCACAACGCGTACGAGAGCCGTGCATCGCCGTCGCGCGGCTGGCCGACCGAGCCGACGTTGACGATGGCCTTCTGGTCGCCGAGCTCGGAGAGCACGAGCCGGCTCTCGCCGTCGCGCGGGCGCAGACAGCGCAGATCCTCGGTGTACACGGCGGGAACGTGGCTGTGCCCGACGAAGCACACGCGGCGCGTCATGCGCGTGAAGCATGCGCGCATCTTGGCCGGCTCGCGCACGTCGCGCGGCAGCAGGTACTCGCGCAGCGGATCGCGCGGCGAGCCGTGCGCGTACATCGCCAGCTCGTCTTCGGCCCATGGCGCGCAACCGTCGAGGAATTCCCACAGCGCATCGTTCTCGGCGCCGCGGCGCGTCAGCTCGTCGCGCGTCCAGTCGATCGCCGCGCGCGCCTTCGGGTTGAAGTCCTCGGCCACGCCGAGCAGACCCTCCTCGTGATTGCCGCGCAGGCAGATGCCGGGCACGAGCTCTGGCGCGCCGGGCGTCGGGTCGCGGCCCGCGACGAGCTCCATCACCAGCAGCACGCTGTCGCGCGGCCGCGCGCCGTAGCCGACCACGTCGCCCAGGCAGACGTAGCGGCGCACGCCGCGCGCGCGGGCATCCGCGAGCGCCGTCTGCAGGGCGGGCCAGTTGCCGTGCAGATCGGAAATGAGGGCGGTCAGCGGATAGGGCACGAGGGCGCTCCGGACGGGGGCGCCGCCGGTTTCAGGGGCGGGGATTATCGCGAGCGAGGCTGGCGCGGGCAACTGCCGGCTCGGCCTGGTCGCGCGTATCGTGGGGCCATGCAAATCGCTCTCGCCGCGCTGCTGTGCCTCGCGCAAGGGCCCCAGGCCCCCGCTCCCGTCATTGCGACGATCGACGGCGCGCCGCTCACGCTCGCGGCCTACCAGGATTTCCTGTGGGCCGTGCAGGGCGCCGCGCTGCTCGACGAGTTCGTGCACCACGAGCTCGTCCTGCGCGCCGCCGCGCGCGCCGGCCACCAGGTCGACGCCGCGGCGATCGAGGCGGACTTCGCACCGTTCTGGCAGCGCCTGATCGCGCAGGACCCCGGCGGCGAGAGCGGGGTCCTGGCGCGCCTGTCCGAGCAGGGACGCACGCTGGCCGACGCGCGCCGGCAGTTCCGGCAGGCGCGGCGGCTCGAACGGGCCGAGGACTTCCTCGCGCAGCGGACGCGCGTGATCGACGACGCGGCGCTGCGCGCGCGCTTCGAGCGCGACTACGGCAAGGGCGGCGTGAAGGTCGAGCTCGCGCACGTGTTCCTCAACCGCTCGGCGTTGCGCGCCGAGCTCGCGCAGCGCGGGGTGCCGGCCGCCGAACTCACGCTCGAGCGGCTGGACCGCGACCTCGCGACGCGCGCCGCCGAGCTCGTGCAGCGGCTCGGCGCGGGCGAGGCCTTCGACGCGCTGGCGCGCTCCACGTCGCACGACCAGGCGACGCGCGCGCAGGGCGGGGTGATCGCCGACTACAACTACGATCGCTTCGGCGACGAGCTCGCCGCCGCGGTACGCGCGGCCGAGGTCGGGGTGCCGTTCGGGCCCGTGCAAGGGGCGGCGGGGATCCACATCGGGCTGGTGCGGTCGCGCGTGACGACCAAGCTCGCCGACGTGCGCGAGGAGCTGTTGCAGCGGATCGCGCGCGACCCGGCCTCGCCGAAGGAGCGGATGGAGCTGCGGCAGAAGCTGCGCGCGGAGGCCAAGGTCGAGCGCGGGCCGGAAGCGGAGCGCTGAGCGCCGTCAAGGCGACGGAGTCCGCCGCACGGATCCAGTCGCGAGCAGGAAGAGGAACGCCGTCGCTACAGCGCCGGCAAGCAGCCATTGTGGGTCGTGATGCAGCCGCGACTGGTGCGCACCGGCGAGCGCCGGCAGCGCGATCACGGCCAGCAATGCTGCGGTCGGCGCGACAGGCAGGCCACGCGCGCGGAGCAGGTGCGCAAGGTGCCGCAGGTCCCCCACCCAGGGCCTCTGCCCCTCGCGCATTCGCACGATGGCCACGCGCACGAGATCCAAGCTCGGCACGAGCAGCGCCGGCGCCGCGAGCGGATTGAACAGGAGCGCAAGCCCGAGCATGTGGCTGCCCGCGTCGCCGAGATACACCTGCCGCCCGCGCGTCGCGCGCCCCGCGGGCAGCAGATTCCACGGCAGGAAACCCGCGCAGGCCGCGGCGAGCGCCGGTAGCGGCAGCGCGAAGGCGACCAGCGCGAGGCAGCCGGCGGCGCCGTCGGAATTGTCGTAGGTGTTGAACGCGTTCATCGCCCACAGCGCGGCGGAGAACCACGCGGCTCCGGCGAGCGCATGCCCGTCGAGCACGAGCGGCAGGCCGACCGCGGCGGCGGGCAGCGATTGCAACAGCAGCTTCGGCAGCGCGTGCAGTCCGTCGCGCCGCGCGTCGTCGATCCAGCCGACCAGGAAAGCGAGCCCGAGCGCGGCCAAGCGCCAGTCCACCGACGGCATCGCGATCCAGCCGAGCTGTGGGCCCGCGATCCACGCGGCGAAGCGCGGCATCGCCGCGCCGCCGACGCGCGCGTCCCACAGGTACGCCGCCAGGACCCCGAGCCCGATCGCGAGCCCGCCGACCAGCGCGACCGGCGCGCGCGCAAGCTTGCGCTCTGCGTTCGCACCGCCGGGTTCGTCGAGCCAACCGAGCGGCCGCGCGAGCCACGCGAGCACGGCGCAGGCGAAGAACGCGCAGCCGAACGCGACGGCGGGCGCGGCGGAGACGTTCACGCTCGACCCCGATAGAGCCGCCGCTCGCGCAGGTACGCGCCGACCCCTGGCGGCAGGTCTTCCGACACGTCCGCGCCGGAGGCGATCCGCGCGCGCAGCTCCGTGGCGGAAAGATCGAAGGGCTCGAGGTCGAGGAAGCCAGCCGCGAGCCGCTCGAACTGCGCGGCGCTGAGCCGCGGGCGCAGCGCGTCGAGTGCCGCGCGCGCCGCGTCGCGCCGCGCGACGACGATCGGCTGCGCGAGCTCGAGCAGCGCGCCGACCTCGCGCCACTTGGGCAGGAAGCCGAGGTTGTCGCCGCCGATCACGAGGTGCAGGCCGCGCTCGTGCCCGCGCGCGGCGGCCAGCGCGCGCAGCGTGTCGATCGTGTACGACGGACCCACGCGCTCGAGCTCGACGGACCACGCGCTCCAGCTCGGCTCGCCGCCGAGCGCGAGCTCGATCATCGCCAGTCGGTCGGCGCCCGAAGCGAGCTCGATCCCCGGCTTGTGCGGCGGTCGCGCCGCCGGCACCCACACGATGTGATCGAGCGCGAAGGCGCGTTGCGCGGTGCGCGCGACCCACAGGTGCGCGCGGTGCACCGGATCGAAGGAGCCGCCGTAGACGCCCAGGCGTCCGGCGCCGAGCGCGCGCGCGTCGAGTGGCGCGCGGCCGCTCACGATCCCAGCGCGGCGCGCGCCGCGGCCGCCAGTTCGCCGCGCGGCACCTCGCGCTGCTCGCCGCGCGCCATGTGCTTGAGCTGCACCGCGCCGCGCGCGTGCTCGTCCGGCCCGAGCACGACCACCAGCGGGTGGCGGCCCTTGTCGGCCTGCTTGAACTGGGATTTCAGCCCGCGTCCCTCGGCGTCGAAGACCGCCGAGAGCCCGCCGCGGCGCAGCTCGGCGCATACCTGGAGCGCCTCGCGCGCGAGCGCTGCGTCGAGCGCCGCGACGTACACATCGGCGGGCTTGGCGGCGAGCTCGCCGAGCAGCCCTAGCTCCTCGAGCACGAGCAGCGTGCTCGTGAAGCCGATCGCGAAGCCGACCGCGCCCAGATCGGGCCCGCCGAGATCGCGCACCAGGTGGTCGTAGCGCCCGCCGCCGCACAGCGCGCTGCGCGCGCCGAGCTTCGGGTAGTGCAGCTCGAACACGGTGCGCGTGTAGTAGTCGAGCCCGCGCACGATGCCCGCATCGACGCGGCTGTCGCGGCCCAGATCCGCCAGGCTCGCGCGCACCGCGTCGAAGTGCGCGCGGTTCTCGGCGGACAGGAAGTCGAGGATGCGCGGCGCGCCGGCATTGAGCTCCTGGCAGCGCGGATTCTTGCAGTCGAGCACGCGCAGCGGGTTCTTCTCGAAGCGCGAGCGGCAAAGCTCGCAGTGCTCGGCGATCGTCGGCAGCAGGAACGCGCGCACGGCGTCGCGGTAGCGGTCGCGGTCGGCGCCGTCGCCCATCGAATTGAGGCGCACCTCCAGGCCGCCGCCGCGCCCGTCGGCGCGCGGGATCCCCAGCGCCTCGAAGAAACCGGCGGCGAGGTCGATCGCCTCGGCGTCCAGGCGCGGATCGGTCGAGCCGATGCACTCGACGCCGAACTGCGTGAACATCCGCTCGCGGCCCTTCTGCGGCCGCTCGTAGCGGAACATCGGGCCGATGTAGTAGAGCTTCTGGAACGGCGCCTGCTTGTGGTACTGCGCCTCGAGGTAGGCGCGCACGGTGCCGGCCGTGCCCTCCGGCCGCAGCGAGAAGGAGTCGTCGCCGCGCACGAGCGTGAACATCTCCTTCTGCACGATGTCGGTGACCTCGCCGACCGAGCGCGTGAACAGGCGCGTCTCCTCCAGCAGTGCCGGCCGGATCTCGCGATAGCCGCACCCGTGCGCCAGCCGCCGCGCGGTGCCCTCGAGCCGCTCCCAGGCCGGGATCTGCTCGGGCAGCACGTCGCGCATCCCCGTCGGGGCGCGGAACGGCCGCGCCGGGCTCTGGGGAGGGGCGGTCGGGGTCGGGTCGGCGTTCATCGGCGAGGCGCGGGTGCCGGGCGGGCCCTTCCCGGCGCGCTGGAACGGCTCGTTGACCCCCTAGGTACCCGGAAGTAGACTCCCGCGCAATCTTCGAGGCGTGCTCGGGCGCAACCCGCGCCCGGGTGGCGGGTAGCTCCGTCTCCTCCGCACGCTCCCCGACTTTCCCGCCCCCATGAAAGCCCCCCTCCTCGTCGCGCTGGCCGCCGCCGTGGCCGCTGGATGCCAGAGCTCACCGTCGCCCGACTATTACAGCCACTGGACGCCGGGCTCGCTCGGGCCGCGCACCAAGTACCACATGTTCGGGTACCGCCAGGACAAGGACGGCTCGCTCGGAGAGTTCGCGGCCAAGCAGACGCGCGACGTCGCGTGGACCTGGCGCCGCCACATGAACAACGACAACCCGACCAATCCGTGGATGCAGATGGCCACGGAAGCCAATGACTGGCCCTACACGGGGACCCCGGTCTGGGGCCACGTCGCGGCGATCGGTCGCGAGTCGCTGCTGACCACGGCCCAGGGCTTCGGCCTGCTGTGCCAGATGTCGGTGCGCCTGATCGCCGACTCGTTCCTCGACGCCGTCGAGGACGTCACCGGCGTTGTCAACGGCGGCGACGGCTGGCCGCAGCCGCCGGCGGAGACCAAGGGACACAGCGGCGTGCCGACCCCCGATCAGTTCCGCACGCACCGGAAGTACTGAGCCCGGCTCAGTACAAATGCGCGAGCGCAGACCGCAAGGCCTGCGCTCGCTCGCTTTCGGTGCGCGGCGCGGGCAGCCACAGGATCTCCGGGAACTTGCGCAGCCACGTGCGCTGGCGCCGCGCGAACTGGCGAGTCCGCAGCACGACGCGCCGCAGGCATTCCTCGCGCGTGATCCGACCCTGCGCGAATTCCAGCACGTCGGCGTAGCCGAGCGCCTGCACCGCGCTCGCGCCCAGCCCCTCGGCTCGCGCGCGCAGCGCCTCCGCGGCCCAACCCGCGTCGAGCATGGCCGCGGCGCGTTCGAGCAGTCGCCGCTCGAGCTCGGCCGGCTCGACCTGCAGGCCGACCAGCCGCCGCTGCCGCCCCGTTCCGTTGTTCCATTCACGCTGCAGTTCGGACAGGGCCTTCCCGGTTTGCCGCCAGACCTCGAGCGCGCGCACGATCCGCTTTTCGTCGTTCGGGTGCAGGCGCGCGGCGCTGGCCGGATCGACGGCCGCCAGCTCGGCATGCAGGCGCGCCGGCCCTAGCTCGCGCGCGCGCGCCTGCAGCTCGCTGCGCAGACCCGCATCGTGCGGCGGCCCTTCGAACAGCCCGTGCGTCAGCGCGCGCAGATACAGCGCGGTGCCGCCGACGAACAGCGCGCGCCTGCCGCGTCGCTCGATCCCGGCCAGTGCCGCGCGCGCGTCGGCCAGGTAGCGCGACAGGTCGTAGCGCTCGCGCGGCTCGACGAGGTCGATCAGGTGGTGCGGCACGGCGGCGCGCTGCTCCGCCGTCGGCTTGGCGGTGCCGATGTCGAGCCCGCGGTAGACGAGCATCGAGTCCAGCGACAGCACCTCGGCGCCGGTCGCGCGCGCGAGCTCGATGCCGAAGCCGGTCTTGCCGCTGCCGGTCACGCCGACCAGCGCGGCGAGCGGCGCGCGCTCGAACAGCAGCGGATCGGAGGCGCCGGCGGTCATCGGGGCCGGAAACTAGCAGAGTGCCGCCCCGCTGCGTACGCTCGTCCCGTCATGCTCCCGGCCCTGCTGCTCTTCGTTTTGGCTCCTTTCCAGGACCCGCCGGCGCCGGCCCCCGAGCCCGCGGTGCCCCCCGCCGAGCTCGCCGCGCCCGCGCTCGATCCGGCGGCGCACGCAGCGTTCCTGCGCATGTGCGAGCGCATCGACCAGGGACAACCGCTGGCGCCGCTGACGTCCTTCCGCGTGCGCGTGGGCATCAAGACGCTGCGCGACGGCCACCCGAACGAGGACACGGCGATGCTCGCCTGGCGCGCGCCGAAGCACGTGCGACTCGAGCTCGACAGCGGCCGCAAGCAGGGCCGCGGCCCCTCCGGCTACTGGCTGCGGGACGGCGACGAAGTCGTTTCGCTGGTCGGCCGCGAGAACGCCGACAGCCGCCGCGAAATCGACGAGCTCGCGGCGATGTGCCACAACTTCGCCGCGCTGGCGCGCGCGCGCGAGTGGAAGCTGACGCGCCTGGAGCCGCTCGCCGCGCCGCCGGCCGACTTGCCGCATGCGCTGCGCGAGGTCGGCGCCACGC
Organism: Planctomycetota bacterium; assembly: GCA_016872755.1. GTDB lineage: Bacteria > Planctomycetota > UBA1135 > UBA1135 > GW928-bin9. The sequence goes on along the minus strand of VGZE01000070.1, from coordinate 1,167 downwards.
TCGAATGGCTCGACCTGTCGAGCCCGGATTTCGTGCTGCTCGACGAGACCGCGCCCAACGCGACGATCGCCAGCGGCGCGAAGGAATATCGCGTGCGCATCGGTCTGGTGCGCGCCGACTCGAAGCTCCCCAAGGGGAGCAAGGCCGCGCCGGGCGAGCCGTTCCTGCTGCTGATCGGCGAACAGCGCGGCGGCATCGACATCGCCGGCACGAAGGTCGCGCTGGCGCTCGACGCGCTCAAGCCGCTCGAGCGCGCGGGGTCGAAGCTCGGTCTGCGCGTGCCCGGCCGCATCTACCTGCGGCGCGTCGATCCGTACAGCCCGACCGGCGCCTTCGAGGAGGCGCCGTCGACCGAGATCGGGCTGGCCGCCAAGGACTCGCTGCTCGGCGCGGAGCTTGGCGACGCGGACTTCGCGCCGTAGCCGCCAGCCGGCGGCGCCTGCCGCGCTCTCAGCGCCGGTGGAACGCGCGCTCCAGATCGGCCAGCCGGAAGCGCACGCGCGTCGGTCGCCCGTGCACGCAGGTCTGATCGCTCTCCAGCGCGCGCCCGCGCTCGAGCAGCGCCTGCATCTCCTGCAGGCTGAGCACGTCCCCCGCCATCACCGACGAGCGGCACGCGGCGCGCTGCAGCGCCGCCTCCAGCACATCCTCGGGCCCGGGCGAGCGCTCGGCATCCTCGAGGAAGGCCGCCACGTCGCGCGCGATCGCGCCCGGTCGCGGCCGCGCCAGCCGCGCCGGCAGCGCGTGCACCGCGATCGTCGTGTCGCCGAACGGCTCGAACAGCAGGCCCGCGCGCGCCAGCTCGGCCGACCAGGATGCGAGAAGCGCGACCTCGGCTCGTGAGAGCTCGACCAGTTCGGGCACCAGCCAGCGCTGCACCTCCAGCGCGCCGCGCGCGAGCTCGGCGCGCAGCTCCTCGTAGGTGATCCGCTCGTGCAGCGCGTGCTGGTCGATCACCTCGAAGCCGTCGGGCAGCGCGCGCACGATGTAGCTCGCCGCTATCTGCACGCACGCGTCGGGCACGCTGCCCAGCGCCGAGACCGCAGCGAGCGGCGTGATCGGCGGAGCGGCCGCGGGGGGCGTGATCGGCGCGGCGGCCGAGGTCGGCGAGCGCGGGGGCGCCGGCTCGGGCCGCGCTGGTGCGATCGAGAACGGGAGGATCGGCGC
>VGZE01000069.1 GCA_016872755.1 Planctomycetota bacterium | reverse complement strand
GAGCGCTGGCCGCCCGCGATCCTGACGGCCGTCGCCGCGCGCAGTCCCCGTCGCGCGAGCGGGTGCCGCGTGCGCGACGGTTGGGTCGAGTGGGAGGTCGCGGGGGAGCGCGCCGATCCGGAGCCGCGAGTCGGACTGCGGCTGCGCGCCGCGGACGGTTCGGCCGAACTCCCGTTCGAACTCGTGTTCGATCCGCGGCGCGCCGCGTACGTCGGCGCGCTGCCGATGCTCCCGGACGCAATCGGCCCCGCGCGCGAACCGCGCAGCTGGATCGTGCTGGACGGCGACGGCGCGGAGCTCGCGCGCAGCGCGCCGGAACGCAGTCCGGAGGCGCGCCTGCCGGTCGCGCGGACGAGCTGGCCGGAGCCGGCAGTCGGCGACCCGGGCCCGACCTCCGGACCCTCCGCGCGCTGGCTGTACGGGATCCTGGCCCTTGGCGCCGGCTTGCTGGCCCTGGCCGGCCTGCGCTCCGCGGTCCCGGGTGCCGCCGCGAAAAAGATTCAAGCCTGAGCCCGAGCGCCGCCGATGGACGGGGAGCCGGATCCGAGCTCGCACCGAGCCGCATCCTGGCAGTCAGGAAGGAGCCCATGTTCGAACGCGTCCACGCCCCTCGCGGGCCTCTAGCTTCGTCCCGCAACCTCACCGCCGTGTTGGCCCTCGGGCTGGCGCTGCTTCTCGGCGCGGGCTGCAAGACCACGAACTCGCGCTCCGGCAGCGCCTTCGGTACTGCGACGAGCTCGCCTTGGTTGCAACCTTCGGCGCTGCTCGCCCAGCAGATCGACGACGAGGCGACCCGTCTGCCTTGGACGCACGACCTCGAGCGCGTCGAGCAGATCCGCTGGTTCGTGTCGGTCGGCGAGCCGGCCTATGAGAAGTTGCTCGAACTCGCCGTCGATCCGCGCGACGACGTAGCGGCGGCCGCGATCGCGGCGCTCGGCGGCACGAACGATCGGCGCCTGGTTCCCTACCTGCGCGAACTGAGCTGGAACAAGGGTCCGCAGCCGGGCAGCTCCGGCCGCTCGCGCGAACTCGAACTGGAACTGGCGCGGGCACTGGTGACGCTCGGCGATTGGAACTCGATCCCGGGCCTGATCCACGGCCTGCGCGATGAGAAGCTCTACGTGCGCACGCTGTCGCTGCAAGCGCTGCAGCGCTCGACGCGCCAGACTCTGGGCTTCGACCCGCGCGCCGAGCGGGACAGCCGCGAGGAAGCCGTGCTGCGCTGGGAGGGCTGGTGGAAGACGCGCAGCGGCGAGGGTCTCTTGGCAGGCACGCCGGCTCGCGACGCGCGCTGAGAGCGCGGCTCTCGACTCAGGTCGCGCGCAAGCGTTCGACCAGCTGCTGGAAGCGGGGATCCGAGCGCAGGCTGGTCAGATCGGGATCGTCGAGCAGGTGCTGCGGCTCCGCATAGCCGAGTTCGACCGCGCGCTCGAGCGCCCCGAAGGCCTCGTCGCGCCGCTCGAGCAGCGCCAGCGAGCAGGCGAGGTTGTAGTGCACGAGCGGATCCTCCGGGCACAGGCGCGCCAGTGCCCGGTCGACGTCGAGGCCTTCCTCGAAGCGCCGCAGCCGGGTCAGGGCGTGACCGAGTTCGGCCAGCGCGCCCAGATTCGTCGGCCGGATCGAGGTCTCATAGCGCAGGCACCGGACCAGGAACTCGTCCCCGACGCAGGTCAGCTGGAGTGCCAGGTCGGCCGGCAATTCGAGGTCGGAAAGTGGGGTGGGAACCAAGGCTGGCGCCGCTGGAACGCGGCAAATGCGGTGCAATCGCGTGCGGTAGGCACGACTATATAGGCTGTGGCCTCTCGACGGTCCCCTCCGTTCCCGGGTCCGTCGCCCCGGCGCCCGCCCACCCGGCCACCTTCCGCCACCGAGAGCCCTCCGCGCAGCGATGAAGATCCACTTCTGCGATCTGTGCAATGAATCCGTTCCCCACACCGAGTTCGAGCAAGGCCGAGCCTACCTGCGCAAGGGGCGCGTGATCTGCGCGCGCTGCGAGGGCGCGATGAGCACGCACCTGCCGCACACGGCCAGCGGCATCCCGATCCAGACGCCGCCCGGCGGGGCCTCGCTCCACATCCATGCGGCGGGTGCCGCGCCGGGAGTCGGCGGCATGAGCCGCTCCGAGGGCGGGACCGGTCTGCTGGCCGGTGGGTTGGCGGGACTTTCGATCGCGATGGTGGTCGTGGTGAGCCTGATGTTCTCGGAACGGCTCAACAAGCTCGACCGCGAGGCGCAGGACGCGACGCGGCAACTCGACCAGCGCATCGGCAGCGGGCTCGCGCAGGCCGACGCGCGATCCAGCGCCGCGCTGGCGGGGCTCACGCAGGCCCAGGCCTTGCATGCGCAACGACTCGATCAATTCGAGCCGGCCTTGGCGGCACTGGCGGAGCGCGCGCCGAAGGAGGCCGCGGAATTGCGCGTGCGCCTGGATTCGCTGCTGGCCGACAACGGCCGACTGGCCGCGCTCGAGCGATCCACGGCCGACCAGCGCGAACGGCTGGGCGCCGTGGCGGCCAAGCTCGACGCGTTGGCGGCGGAGAATGCGCGGTTGGCTCAGGAACTCGCGCTGGCGCGCGATGCGGCACGCGCAGCGGTGCCGGCGGCCGCCGCTCCGGCGGAGGCGAACGAACCCGAGTGGATGGGGCTGGTGCGCCTGCTCGGCGATCCGTCGCCGACCGAGCGCTGGAGCGCCGTCGACGGCCTCGGACGCGTGCTCGCCGAGGGTGAAGCGGCCGTCGTGCCCTACCTGTTGCCGATGCTGGACGACAGCGACACCTTCGTGCGCATGGTGGCCGCGCGCATCTTCGGCGATGCGCGGACGGTCGCCGCCGTCGACGCGTTGATCGACGCGCTCGAAGACGGCGAGCCGAGCGTGCGCGAGGCGGCATTGGTTGCGCTGCGCAGCATCACGGCTCGGGATCACGGCTTCGATCCGCTGGGATCGGACGTCGATCGGGCCAAGAAGGTCAAGGCCTGGCGCGACTGGTGGAAGAAGGCGGCGGCGGATTTCGGTTCGTCCTGAGCGCGGCACTATGAGGTTGCGGCGGGCCTGCTTAGACTTTGCGGCCCATGAAGCACCCCGTGACGCTGATCCTCGGTGATGGCACCGGCCCCGAGCTGGCCGCCGTGACGCGCGACGTCCTCGATGCGACCGGCGTGCAATTCGACTGGCACCCGGTCGAGGCCGGTGTGGACGTGATGGCCAAGCGGGGCACGCCGCTGCCGCCGGAGGTCCTCGAATCGATCCAGCGCGACCGCACCGCGATCAAGGCGCCGATCACGACGCCGGTCGGGACCGGCTTCCGCTCGGTCAATGTCGCGCTGCGCCAGGAGTTCGACCTGTACGCGTGCGTGCGCCCCTGCAAGAGCTACAAGGGCGTGCGCAGCCGCTACGCCGGCATCGACCTGGTGATCTTTCGCGAGAACACCGAGGACCTCTATGCCGGAATCGAATTCGAGCGCGGCGGCAAGGAGGCGCTCGAGCTGATCGAGACGATCGGGCGCCTGACCGGCGGCAAGAAGAAGATCCGCGCCGACTCCGGCATCTCGATCAAGCCGATCTCGGAACTCGGCACGCGCCGTATCGTCAAGGCGGCCTTCGAGTACGCGCGCACGCACGGCCGCAAGAAGGTCACGGCCGTGCACAAGTCGAACATCATGAAGTTCTCCGACGGGCTGTTCCTGTCGGTCGCGAAGGACGTCGCGGCGAGCTACCCGGAGATCGGGTTCGACGACCGCATCGTCGACAACATGTGCATGCAGCTCGTGCAGAAGCCCGAGGACTACGACGTGCTCGTGCTGCCGAACTTGTACGGCGACGTGCTGAGCGATTTGTGCGCGGGCCTGATCGGTGGTCTGGGCATCGCTCCGGGCATGAATGTGGGCGGTGTCGATGCGAGCGGTCGGGGCATCGCGATCTTCGAAGCCACGCACGGCTCCGCGCCCAAGTACAAGGGTCAGGACAAGGTCAATCCGACCGCGATGATCCTGTCGGGCGTGCTGATGCTCGACTACCTCGGCGAGAAGCAGGCGGCGGCGCGCCTCGAGCGCGCGGTCGCCAAGGTGATCGCGGACGGCAAGTACGTGACCTACGACCTCAAGAACGATCGCAACGACAAGAGCGCCGTCGGCACTCGACGCATGGGCCAGGCGATCGTCGAGGCGCTCGAGACGGTCGGCTAGTGCGCGCGGCGCGGCAGCCTTGCGGCGCGGCCTCCGAGCGGCTCGCGCACCGGCTCTGGGCCATGCTGGCGTTGCTGTTGGCGTCGCTGTGCCCGTCCTGCATCGGCGTCGCGGTCGGCACTGCGATCGACACGGCCACGGACTGGGTCAGCTACCCGGTGCACGAGTACGTGTGCCAGGGCGCCTACAAGTACGACAATCCCGACGGCACGCACTGGCGGCCGCTGATCGACCCGACTGCACGCTCACATGGCGAGGAACTCGTCGGGATGGCGGTTTCCGGCGGCGGCAGCCGCGCCGCCTATTTCTTCGCGACGGTGATGCACGAGCTGTCGCGCGTCAACGCGCGGCGCCGCGACGGGAGCTGCGCCTCGACCAGCCTGCTCGACGAGATCGATTACCTGTCCGGGGCCTCGGGCGGAGCGCTCGGCGCCGCGTACTACGTATTGGAACGGCCGCCCGGCTCCGACCCGCGCGAACTCGATCCGTTCTTCCATCGCTTCCGCAGCGCGATGCGCACCGACTTCGAGACCGAGACCCTCGTGCGCACGCTGCTGCGCTTCTATTGGGTGCCGCTGCTGCTGACCTACTACCACCGCGGCCACTTGATGGCGGGCGTGTTCGACGAACGCCTGTTCTCCGGACGCACCTTCGCCGACCTGCCGCCGCCCGCGGCGCCGTACCCGGAGCTCCTGATCAACGCCACTTCGTACTCGAGCGGACAGAAGTTCCTCTTCTCGCGGCTGCCGGCCGCGTACGTCGACCACTCGATCCTGTTCGCGCACCTGCGCGCGCTGAGGCTGTCGTACCAGGGCTACTTCGAAGGGCACCAGCCGTTGTCGAATCGCGGCTTCGACACGATCGACTCCGACCTCGCGCTGCACCGCATCTCGCTGGCCGTGGTCGCCTCGGCGGCGGTGCCGAACCTGCTCGGTCCGATGGTGCTGCGCGACCACACGTCCGACGAGGAAATCTACGAGGTGCTCGGAGACGGCGGCATCTACGACAACTACGGGTTGGAGACGCTGTTGCAGGTGTTCGCGGCGCGGATGGAGGCCGATCCGGGTCTGCCCGGGCGGATCCTGATCGTCGACGGCAGCGGTTTCTTCGTCGAGGAACGCGAGCGACGCCGCTACACCGATGCCGGCTACTCCGATCGCACCTATTCGATCGGCGCGCAGCGCACGGCGAGCTACGCCGAGGCCGTCTGCGAGTACATGCGCACCTACGTGCCGCCCGGCTTCTCGGAATCGCCCTACCGGAACCTGCGCGTCGAGGTGATCTCGCTGTATCACGCCGGACAGAGCCTGCCCGACGGCCTGGAGGACAGGCGGGGCGTGCCGAGCGCGGAGCTGGCCGCGCGCAATCCGGACGTGGTCGTGCGCTTCCTGGCCGATTTCAACCGCGAGGTGCGCGGCATCGGCACGCGCTTCCGGCTTCGCGCACGCGAGGCCGCGCTGGTCAAGGCGCAGGCCCGGCGTGTCGTGCGCGACGTGCTCGCCGGAGGCTGAGCAACGCTAGGCTGTTGCGCCCATGACCACGATCGCCCAACGCAAGATCACCGTCGTCGGCGCCGGCTACGTCGGCATGTCCGCCGCGCAGAAGTGCGCCGAGAAGAACCTGGCCGCCGAAGTCGTGCTGATCGACATCCTCGACGGGCGCGCCAAGGGCATCGCGCTCGACCTGAACCAGGCCGCCGCGATCGAGGGCTACACGACGCGCGTGACCGGCACGTCCGACGCCAAGGACACACACGGCTCCGACCTGTTCATCGTGACCGCCGGCTTGCCGCGCAAGCCGGGCATGAGCCGCTCCGACCTGCTCGGCACCAACGGCAAGATCATCACGCAGGTCGCCGATTACGTGCGCAACGGCTCGCCCGATGCGTTCGTGATCGTCGTGACGAACCCGCTCGACACGATGGTGCACCTGATGCGCGTGAAGACCGGTTTCCCGGCCAAGCGCGTGATCGGCATGGCCGGTGTGCTCGATTCGGCGCGCTTCTCGTGGTTCATCGCCGAGAAGACCGGTGCCAATGTCCGCGACGTCGACGCGATGGTGCTCGGCGCGCACGGCGACGAGATGGTCCCGATGCCGCGCTACTGCACCGTGAACGGCGTCGAGCTCGGCGCGCTCGTCGACAAGGCCTCGATCGACGCGATGGCCGATCGGACGCGCAAGGGCGGTGCCGAGATCGTCGCGCTGTTGAAGACGGGCTCGGCTTTCTACGCCCCCGCCTCGGCGTCGGTTGCCATGGCCGCCTCGATCCTGAACGACGAGAAGCGGCTCTTGCCCTGCGCGTGCCTGCTCAACGGCCAGTACGGCTTCGAAGGCATGTACATGGGCGTGCCGGCGATCCTGGGCAAGGACGGGGTCGAGAAGGTGGTCGAGTTGCCGCTCGATACCGAAGCCCGCATCGGGATGCAGAAATGCGCGGGCGCGATCCAGAAGGACCTCGGCGCGCTGCGCGATCTGGGCTTGCTGTAGCTCTCGGCGGGCGCCCGATCGGTTCGGCGCTGATCAGCGCCGCGCAACTCGTCGAGCGCCGGCCTGCGGCGAGCTAGAATCCGCGCTCTTCGGACCGACCCTCCGTACACCCGGAACCTCCGTTCACCATGCCTGCTGCATCCGCCGGTGCTGCCGTCTCCCGTACCGAAACAGACTCCTTCGGCCCGATCCAGGTCGTGTCCGACCGGCTCTGGGGCGCGCAGACGCAGCGCAGTCTCGAGAACTTCCGGATCGGCGGCCAGCGCTTCAGCCGCGAGATGATCCGCGCGCTCGGCATCGTCAAGAAGTGCGCGGCCCAGGCGAACATCGAGCTGGGCGAGCTGGACATGCTGTCGGCGGCGGAGCGCGCGGCCCTGCTGGGGGCCGCCGACGAGGTGATCGACGGGCAGCACGACGAGCACTTCCCGCTGGTGGTCTGGCAGACCGGCTCGGGCACCCAGACCAACATGAACGCGAACGAGGTCATCTCGAATCGCGCGATCCAGAAGCTGGGGGGCGTGCTGGGCAGCAAGAAGCCGATCCATCCGAACGACCACGTCAACCGCAGCCAATCGAGCAACGACGCCTTCCCGACCGCCATGCACGTGGCGGCCGGCGAGTCCGCCGCGCGCAGGCTGTTGCCGGCGCTGCAGGCGCTCGAGCAGGAACTGTCGAAGAAGGCACGCCGCTGGGAGCGCGTCGTGAAGATCGGCCGCACGCACCTGCAGGATGCGACGCCGCTGACCGTCGGTCAGGAGATCTCCGGCTGGGTCCAGCAGCTCAGGGACGCGCGCCGCGCGATCGAAGGTTCGCTGGTGGGGGTGTGGGAGCTCGCGCTCGGCGGCACGGCCGTCGGCACCGGGTTGAACACGCACCCCAGGTATGCCGAGCTCGTCGCGCGCAGGATCGCGCAGCAGACGAAGCTGCCCTTCGTGAGCGCGCCGAACAAGTTCGCCGCGCTGGCCGCGCACGACGCGCTGGTGCAGCTATCTGGCGCGTTCAAGACGACCGCGGCGGCCTTGATGAAGATCGCCAACGACGTGCGTTGGCTGGGATCGGGCCCGCGCTGCGGCCTGTTCGAGCTGGTGCTGCCGGAGAACGAACCAGGCAGCTCGATCATGCCCGGCAAGGTCAATCCGACGCAGTGCGAGGCGTTGACGATGGTGTGCGTGCAGGTGCTGGGCAACGATGCCGCGGTCGGCTTCGCGGGTTCGCAGGGCAACTTCGAGCTCAACGTCTACAAGCCGGTCATCATCCACAACGTGCTCGGCTCGATCCGCCTGCTGGCCGACGCGTGCGACAGCTTCCGCGAGAACTGCATCGCGGGGCTCGAGCTGAACGAGGAGCGCGTCGCGAAGTACGTGGCCGACTCGCTGATGCTGGTGACCGCCCTGAACCGCAAGATCGGCTACGACAACGCGGCCAAGGTCGCGAAGAAGGCGTACAAGGAGCACATCACGCTCAAGCAGGCCGCGCTCGACCTGAAGCTGCTCAGCGCGGCGGAATTCGACGCGGAGGTCGTGCCCGGTGACATGGTCGGGCCGCGCGCCGAGGGGCGACCGAACGGCAAGAGCGGTGGGCGCGGCAAGCCCGCGGCGCCGGCTGGTCCCAGGGCAAGGCGCGCGCGTTAGTTCGTGCCGGTCGGACGCGTGTCCGAGTTCCGCGCGTCGCGCTCCTGCGCGCCCGAGCCTTCTGCGTGCAGCGCGAGCAGTCGCAGCAGGTGCTGCTGGTTCGACTCGGTCATTCCGCGATCGAACTCCAGCGCGCAGCCGAGCAGCGTGTGCCGTGCGACGCGCGCGTCGATCTCGATCACGGGCTCGGCGCCGGGGCCGGCCACGTGCACGCGCAGCGTGCAGCGCGCCCCGGCGGGCAACGGCGGCCGACAGGGCAGAAAGCATCCGCCCACGGAGAGATCCTGCACGTATCCGACACGGCGCCCGCTCACCGTCTCGACCTCGACGTAGACGCCCGCGCGAACGCGCGTCCATTGCCGCTCGTCGTCGTTGGGTTCCGCGCTTGGATTGGCCGGTTCCATCGTCGGGAACATCGTGCGCGACGCGGCGAGTTCTTGAGTCCTCTGCACGGAACTTGGTTCCGGACGCCCCTGAGCGTAGGATGGCGCGGCCCCGGGCGCCCCGCATGAAGACCAACATCCGCAAGAGCACGAAGAAGCACGCCAAGAAGACCGGCTACCGCACGCGCCAGAAGAGCCGCGGCGGCCGCAAGGTCAACCGCCGCCAACGCGCGCGGCACGGCAGCTTCTAGCGCCTGACCGCACGCCGACCTGAGGTGAGCCCGCGCGGCCCCTCGGCGAGGATCCGATGAAGCCACCACGTCCTGCTCGCGACCCGCGATCCTTTCTGCCCCGCACGCGCGCTCAGATGAGCGCGCGCGGCTGGGACGAGCTCGACGTGCTGCTGGTCACCGGCGACGCCTACGTCGACCACCCTTCCTTCGGCGTGCCGGCGATCGGTCGATTGCTGGAGGCGCACGGCTGGCGCGTCGGGATCCTCGACTGTCCGGAACTCGAGCCCGACGGCTCGGGTTGGCGCCGTCTGCCCGCGCCGCGGCTGTGGGTCGGTGTCAGCGCCGGCACGATCGATTCGCTGGTCACCAACTACACGGCCTCGAAGAAGCGCCGCTCCAAGGACGTCTACCGCGCCGGCGGTCGGCCCGGCAGGCCCAACCGCGCGTCGATCGCGTACACCGCCGCCGCGCGCCACCACTTCCCCGGTCTCCCGGTGATCCTCGGCGGGCTGGAGGCCGGGCCGCGACGCCTCGCCTACTACGACTACTGGGAGGAGAAGATCCGCCGCTCGATGCTGATCGACGCGAAGGCGGATCTGCTCGTGTGGGGGATGGGGGAACGGCAGGCGGTCGAATTGACGCGGCGCCTCGAGCACGGCGAGCCGCTCTCCGGTCTGGCGGGAACCTGCGAGATCGCCAAGCATCCGCCGGCGGGCGCGCGCATCGTGCCCGGCTACGAGGAGATCGCGGCCGACTGGAAGCGACTGATCGAACTCTTCCAGGCGGTGCGCGAGGAGAACGAACCGGGTTCGCGCGTGCTCGCGCAGGCGCATGGCACGCGCTGGGTGCTGCAGCACCCGCCGCTGCGGCCGGCCTCGCAGCAGGAGGTCGATCGCTTCTACGACCTGCCCTACACCCGCGAGTGGCACCCCGATCACGACGCGGCGGGCGGTGTGCCGGCCCTGGAGCCGGTGCGCTGGAGCATCAACACGCACCGCGGCTGCATGGCCGACTGCACGTTCTGTTCGATCACGTTCCACCAGGGGCGCACGATCCAGAGCCGCAGCGAGGCCTCGATCCTGCGCGAGGCGGCCGCGCTGGCCGCGCACCACGACTTCCGCGGCACGATCACCGATGTCGGCGGCCCGACCGCGAACATGTACGGCCTGGGCTGCAAGCTGCTCGAGAGCGGCAAGCCGTGCCTCGGCCGCGACTGCCTGTCGCCCGACGTGTGCCCGGCGCTGCGCATCGACAGCCAGAGCGAGGGGTACCGGCGCCTGCTCGCGCTCGTGCGCGGGACGAAGGGCGTCAAGCACGCGTTCGTGCAGTCGGGGATCCGCTACGACCTTCTGTTCAGCCGCAAGAGCGGCGCGCTGTTGCCGCTGCACCACGACCTGGTCGAGCACCACGTCGGCGGCCGCATGAAGCTCGCTCCCGAGCACGCCTCCAGCGAGGTGCTGCGCGTGATGAACAAGCCCGGCTTCGAGGTCTACGAGAAGTACGAGGCTGCCTACCAGAAGGAGTGCGCCGATCTCGGCCGCGACCAGCACCTGGTCAACTACTTCATCGTCGGGCACCCGGGCACGGGCCTGGCGCAGGCGATCGAGCTGTTCGAGAAGCTGCTCGAGCGCAATTACAGCCCCGAGCAGGTGCAGGAGTTCATCCCGCTGCCGATGACGCGCGGCATGGTGCAGTACGCGACGGGCCTGGATCCGCTGACGCTGGAGGAACTGTACGTGCCGCGCGGCGGACGTGAGCGGCGCTTGCAGAAGGCGCTGGTGCGCTGGAAGGATCCGGCCAACCGCCGACTGGTCGAGGAGGCGCTCGAGAGCGCCGGGCGGCGCGACCTCGTCGCCCGCTTCCACGCCGCGCTGAACGGCGGCGCGCGCAGGCCGACACGCGCCGCGCGGCCGGAGGGCGAGGAGATCGAGGACCTCGACTCGTGCGGGTGAGTCGCGCGAGTGCGTGCTACCTGGTCTTGGACACGCATTCCGGCCCGGGACTCATGCGACCGGATTCCTGGCCGTCCCCGCGATCACGATCCGGCAATTCCCTGGAGACTCCCTATGTCGGCTTCACCCACGATGGGCACACCCTACGAGCGTCAGGGTGGCGGCTCTCTGTCCGAGGAACGGTGCGCGGACGGTTCGCGTGTTGATTTCCGGACGCACGCGGCGGCCCCGCGCAGGAGCTTCTACTGGCTGTGGGCGGCTGGGATCTACAACCTGGTGTGGGGATTGGTGACGATCGCCGCGCGGAGACCACCGCGACAACGCGTCGATCCAGGGAGCGATGGTCTCCGGCCGGCGGGCGGCGGAAGCGGTTCTGGGCGTCCGCCCATGACCGATGCGTGGCAACGCTGGTGGTTTCTCCCGCAATTGACGGAAACGCTCGACTAAGAAGAAGGCCTGCGCTGTCTCGAGCACACGCGCGCTCGATCCGCGCGCTTGAATTCTCGGGAACGGCACGTCCGTGCCCGCAGTGGCCGCACATCCGCCGGCCACGCGGAAATCCAACTCACCGCGGCGCTCGGCCATTCCGTCGGGGCCACCCCGGCGGACCGAGCCCGCACTCGGACCAACACCCCGATGTCGGCAACTTTGCCCGGGAGCGGCTCTGGTAGAATCAAGAGTGGATGCCATCCGCCCGCATGTCCTTGGACCCGGCTGCGCCGAACGGCGAGGGGGAGTGGCAGGGCGTCACGCCCCAATGGCTGCCCGCGGTCGCGGACACGGTCTACGTGTGCTCGTTGATCGTGTCCTGCACACGGTCCGGTGAGATGGCGAGCTGGATCGCGCCGCACGCGCGCGGCATCGACAGCAAGCCGCTCGAGAACGAGTGCGCTCGCCCATGAGCGCTGCGCGCGCGTCCGGCAAGGGTCTGCGACGCCTGCTCGTGCCGGTGCTACTCGCCGCCGGCGCGCTAGCGGGCAGCGTGGCGGTGGCGGAGTTCGTGGCCCGCTGGTCCGACCTCGGCGGGGCGAACTACTACCGCGATGTCAACCGCTACTTCAAGGGCGCGCTCGAGCTCGCGCCCGGACCAGACGAGGTCAGCCCGACCGGCCGCATCTTCCAGCACAAGCCCGGCGTCGACCTCGAGTTCAGTCCCTTTCGCTTCTGCACCGACGCGCGCGGCCTGCGCGCCGCCGCGCCGTCGTCCGAGCTCGCCGCGCCGGGCCTGCGCTCCCGCGTTCTCTGCCTGGGCGACTCCGTGACGCTGGCTTGGGGCGTCGACGACGCAGAGAGCTGGCCGCGCCTCGTCGAGCGCGACGGGCGCAGCGCCGACGGCCGCGCGCTCGAGTGCCTGAATGCCGGCCACCTGATGTACGACACGGTGCAGGAACAGCGCTTGCTCGCGGCCTGGGGACCCGAGCTCAGGCCCGAAATCGTGCTGGTCACATTCCTGATGAACGATCTGAACCCTACTTGGGACCAGCTCCAGCCTGCGCAGAACTCCGCAGCGCCGCAACCCAAGCTGGCCGATCCGGGCTTCCTCGGCGCGCTGCTGCCGCGCTCCTGCTACGCGCTGCGGGCGCTGCTCGGCACCTGGAACCTGAAGCGCGAGCCTTCCAGCTACGACGCCGCGAGCAATGCGCGGCGGCTTTTCACTCCGAACGCCTGGCCGCGCGCGCGCGCGGCGCTGGACCGCATGCTCGTCACCTGCGGGGAACTCGGCGCGCGCCTGGCGGTGGCCGATCACACCGACCCGCCGCTGCCCGAGCTCGTGGACTGGTGCAACAAGCGCGGCGTGCCCTGCTTCCCGGCGCGCTTCAGCGCCGAGGAACAGCGCCGCGGTCTGGCCAACTCCTGGATCGACGCGCACGCCAACGCGCTGGGCAACCGCCTGCTCGCGGACAAGATGCTGGCCGGCCTGCGCCAGGCCGGGCTGCTCGCGCCTGAGTGAGCCGAGCGCGTTTGGACCGCACGCCCCGCGCGGGCAGAGGGCGCCGCCGACTCGAGCGCGAGCCTTTCGTGGCGCGTAGCGGTGCGGCCGCGCTTGATCCGACGGGCATTCGCAACGGGAGACAGCGTCGACAATGCGTCACCGGATCCGCCCCCGAGCTCCGCGAATCGCGGTAGCATCACTCGCGTCGATGCGCGGCCGCCGCGTGCGCCGTTCGATTCGAGCGGTGCGACCCCCAGTTCGTCTCGTCGCGCGGCCGGAGGGCGAGGAGATCGCAGACCTCGACTCGTGCAGCTGGGCCGCGTGAGTGCGTACTACTTGACCTTCAGCACGTATCCCTGCCCGGGATTCACGTACTGCAGCGGCACCTGCAACCCGTTCGGCTGGAACACGACTCTCGGCCAGACCGCATTCGACTGTGCGATGCGCTGGGTCCACTCCGGCTCGTCGGGCTGCAGCCGGCGCGCCTCTTCGAACGCGCGGCGCGCGTCGTCGGTGCGACCGTAGCGCAGGTACTGGTTGCCCAGTTCGCCCCAGGAACCCGCGTCGTTCCAACTGCGCACGGCCGCTTCGGCGATCGCGACGTAGCGCGCGGGGTCGCGCTCGAGCAGCCACTGCGCCGCCTGCTCCTGGAACGGATTGCCCGCCAGCGTGCGTTCGCAACTCGCCACTGCCGCGGCGCGGTTGCCAAGGCGTTCGTGCGCGAGCGCGAGCTGAGCGTTCAGCTCAGGAGCCGGACCGCCGTCGTCGGGGAGCGCGGCCAGGCGCCGCTGTAGCGCATCGGCGTAGAGCACAGGCTGCTCCGCCAGCAGGAACTCCGCGCATTCCTCGAAGTCGACTTGCGGCTGCTCGAGCCAGGCGGCGGCGGCTCGTCCCAGGTCTTCATGGCGGCCCTGATTGCGCAGGAATTGCATGTAACGCACCTGGTTGTCCCACAACGCCGCGCCGTCACCGCTGAGCGTCGCGAGCAGGCGCGATTCGGCCAAGGGGGGATCGACCTCGCCCAGCGCGCGCCAGGCGAGTTCGTTCGGCTCGGAGTTCTTCCACACCCAGTCCAGCAGCACGCGCGCCTCCGCGCCGCGGCCCAGGCGCGCGAGGAGCGCCGCGCGGCGCGTGTCCATCCGCGCATCGGGTTCGTTGCCACGCGCCTCCTTCCAGCGCTCCAGCGCCGCGAGCGCGCCCGCCGGGTCATTGCGCTCCAGGTGCGGGCCCCAGCGCGGATCGCGCCAGTCGAAATCATCGGCGTGGCGCTCGAGGCCGAGCACGAGCGCCTCGGTCGCACCGGCGCGGTCGCCGGCGGCGAACAGGGCCTGCGAGACCTCCGCCGAGGACTCGGCCGGCAGGTCGTGCGCGCGCAGCACGCGCAGCGCCTCGTGCGGCAACTGCGCGCGCATGTACGTTTCGAACAGGAATGCACCGGCGCCGTCCGGATCGCTGGCGAAGGACGCCTGCAGCGCGCCGCTCTCGAGCAGGCGTGCGAGCTCGTCGGGAACGCCGGAATCGGAGGCCGCATGCGCGCCGGCGACAGGCGCGCCCCCGGGGCCGATCGCCACGCGCGCGGGAGCCTCCTGACGTGCGGCCAGCTCTTCGCGCAGGCGCTCCAGCTCGGCCTGCAGCAGCGCGGAGTCTGCGCCGCGGGGCGCGACGGTCGCGCTCGCGCCACCCGCATGCGGCGCCCGAGCCTCCATGCTCGCGGTGGGGCCGCCGCGCCACGCTCCCGCGCACAGCGCGCCGACGGGAATGCCGATGACCAGTCCGATGCCAGTTGCAATCCACGCGGCTCGCTGGGCGGTTCGCATGCCTGCATGCTAGCTGCGGGGGGCGATCCGCGCAGCCCAGCTCAGGCTCGGAACGCGCGCGCCAGCGTCAGATCCTGCCCACGGTAGCTCGCCGCGCCCCGCGCGCGGCCCTCGCCGTAGATTCGTTCGGGTCGGCGCGCCGTGCGGAAGAAGCGCAAGCGGCAGAAGGCCTGCCCGTCCTCGACCAGGAATGGCATGTCGTGCGCGCGCACCTCGAGCACGGCCGGCGTGCCGCGCGGTCGCGCGCGGCCGCGCGCATCGGTTTCCCAGCCGAAGCCGTTGTCGAAGAAGCCCGCGTAGTTGTTGCGCAACTCGCCGACGCCGACGTCGACCGGCAGCATCTCCGCGCACAGGTCCGGCGGAATGCGCAGTCGTTCGCGGCTGGCCAGGATGTAGAAGCGGCCCGGGTCGAGGATGCAGTGGCCGTTGGACGCGTGCACCGCTTCCCAGAAGTCGGCGCGCGCGTGTGCGCCGGGTTTGGCGAACTCCAGCACTCCGCTCGTCGAATTCGCGCGCCACGCGCAGGGACTGCGGTCGGCCAAGCCGACGTGCAGCAGCAGCGCGCCCTGCTCGTCGATGCGCACCTGGTCGAGCGGCAGCGTGCGCTGCCCGGAACCATGGCTCAGGAAGCACAGCGGCTCGCGCGCATAGCGCTCCCGCAGTTCCGCGCGCGTCAGCGCGGCGGCGCCGCGCGCCAGCCGCACCTGGCACAGGCGGTCGCCGCGCCGCAGCCGCGTCGGGAAGGACAGCGGCGCGATCTCGATCCACGGCCGACCGCGCCAACCGGGCGGAGCCTCGTCGAAACGCGCATGGCCGTCGACCAGCACGCGCGTGAACAGGTCGCAACGGCCGGTCGTGCTGCGCGGATTGAAGCGCGCCGACACATCCGGCGGCAGCGCCAGTTCCTCCTCGAGCTGGACCAGATAGATCAAGCCGCGCTCGAGCACGGCGCCCGCGCCTTCGAGCGAGACCTCCGAAGTGGCCAGTTCGGCCAGTCGCTCCGAGAGCGGCGTGCGTCCCGGCAGGAAGCCCGCGCGGATGCGCAGCGCGCGGCTCCCGAGTCGCAGATCGAGGCTGGCGGGTTGGTAGGACGAGCGCGCGATCGGCGTGCCGGCGCGGATCGCGCCGCTGCGCGCGAGCGCCCGCAGCTCGGAATCGACGAGGACGTGGCCGTTCGCTTTCGACATCGGGCCGGGCATTGTCGCGTTCCCATCCGGCAGCCGGCAATCGCGTGGCGCGCTTGGCGCTGCTAG